>NZ_CP104040.1:3892500-3992500 GCF_025152745.1 Rhizobium sp. WSM4643
CTGAAAACCGCCCGACGGAAACCGGCATCCCCGGCATCCTGATGGTCAAGGGCGAGATCCCCGAACACAAGCTTGGCGCCGTCTATGAGCCGATGGTCAACCTGATCCTTGATGGCAGCAAGACGCTGACGATCGCCGGGCAAGACTATTATTACGATCCAGCGAGCTACTTCGTGATATCGATCGATGTGCCGGCGACGGGCATGGTGCAGCAGGCAGGTCCCGACCGGCCCTATATCGGCGTCAGCCTATCGCTCGATCCGGCAAGGGTCGCAGCGCTTCTCCTGGATCTTCCGCCGCAATCCTATCAGGAGGGACAAACCGGCGGCTATTCCGTCTGTCGCATGACGCCGGAACTTCTGGGTGCCTGGCTGAGGATGCTGCAGCTCATGGAGCGCCCACAGGATGTCCCTGCCCTTGCCCCGGCCTACGAACGCGAAATCCTCTATCGCGTGCTGCAGGGACCGCAGGGCTGGATGCTGCGCGATATCGCAGCACCTGATAGCGCCCTGTCGCGGATACGGCTCGCCATCCGCTGGGTTCGCGAACACTATTCGGAAGCGGTCGAGGTCGAAAAACTCGCCGCCCTCACCGCCATGAGCGTCTCGGCCTTTCATCGCCATTTCAAAGCTGTGACGGCGATGAGCCCGATCCAGTTCCAAAAGCGCATCCGCCTGTTGCAGGCCCGCCAGCTTCTGATTTCCCAATCCGGAAATGCATCCTCCGTCGCCTATTCCGTGGGCTACGAAAGCGCTTCCCAATTCACCAGGGAATATGCACGCTTCTTTGGCCAGCCGCCGGCGCGCGACGCCTCGCTGATAAGAGAAAATATCAGGCCTGCCGCCTGATGCTTTTTGGGTCTAGTGCCCGCTCTTGGCTGGCGGCGCCTCTTCGGCAGCGGCTTTTGCTGGAGTGGCTGCATCCTTGGGCGCTACGCCGTGCCCGCCGGCTGCCTTGCCCTCACCCTTTGTGGAAGCAACCGCGACCGGGTCGACGCAATCCTCGGGATCCTTGAAAGCGGCGCTGATCATGACGATCTCGTCAAACGGCATCTCTATCCGCTCGCCAAAGAACAGTCCGTTTTCGCTGGCCTTGCCGTCATAGTAGCGCGCTGTATAGGACTTGTCGTCGAGGCCGGGAACGGTCTTGTCGGGATGCGGGATATAGACGACATCGGCGCCGATCGCGCGGCCGCGAATGTCGGCACGCAACGTCGGGCCGTTCTCGTCGAGCACCACCACCTGGACCAGATCCGGCTTCTGCGCGGCATAAACGGCTTGGGCGACCCGAAGCGCGGTCTTGACGCGGGTCATCCCATCGGTCGGTTCGGTCTTGATGTATTTCCGCACCCAGACGTGGTCCTGCTTCCGGATCGTCACCAGGTTGACGTCGCTGCATTCGAGCCCGTAGCCACCATCAGTTGCACCGATCAGCCTGTCCTTGCCGACATAGACCGCCGCACCGCCGGACACGCCCATGAGAAGAGCGACTCCACCGATGATGATTGCCAATTTCCGGGAAGGCCGGAAGATGCGCAGTAAGGCCTTCACGCCAACTGCTCCGCCATCTGAAACTCCAACGCAGGACAAGTGCTAAGAACGCTAAGGAAATGACGTTTCCGAAAGTTTAAGTGGGCATGCGAAGCCTGACCCATTTTGGGAAAACACCAAAAAAGGTCCGCTTTTTCCGGCCGCTTGCCACAGCCTGTTCCGCCATGCTCTAAACGCCCATGGCCTTCACGCTTCGCCAGGTTCAATATTTCGTCGCCGTCGCCGAACAGGGTTCGGTGACGCGAGCCGCGCAGAATCTTTCGATCTCGCAATCCTCGGTGACGGAAGCACTGAAGGAGCTCGAAACCGACCTCGGCGTCGAGCTGTTCGAGCGCCATCCGCGCGGCCTGACGATCACCCATAACGGCCACCAATTCCTGCGTCACGCGACGAAGATCCTCGCCTCTGTCTCCGATGCTCGGACCAGCTTTTCCGGCCAGCAAAGCGCTCTTTCCGGCACGCTGAACATCGGCGTTACCTCGCTTGTCGCCGGCTACGTGCTCTCCGACCTGCTGGCGCGATACCGCCGCGCCTGTCCGGGCATCGAGGTCAGCGCTATCGAGGACAATGGCGGTTATCTCGAACATCTGCTGGTCGGCGGCGAATTGGATGTCGCCGTGATGGTGATATCAAACCTGCGCGACCGCATGGCGCTGCAGGCGGAAATCTTGGAGACCTCGCCCTATCGACTATGGCTGCCGATGGGCCATCCACTGGTGTCGGCCGACATCATCTCGGTCGCCGATATCGCCCGCGAACCGCTGATCATGCTGACGGTCGACGAAATCGAGGAGAATACCGGCAAGCTGCTCTCAGCCCTCGGCGCCCGCCCGCATGTCGCCTTCCGCACCCGCTCGGTGGAGGCGGTGCGCAGCCTGGTTGCGACAGGCGCCGGCGTGGCGCTGCTTCCCGATCTTGTCTACCGTCCATGGTCGCTGGAAGGCGACCGCATCGAGAGCCGCGACGTCTCCGGATCGCTGCCGGTCGTTCAGGTCGGCATGGTCTGGCGCAAAGGCTCCAGCCTGCCGCAGGCGGCGCGCGATTTCGTCGGTATCGCCGAGAGCTTAAGATCCGGTCGCATCCGCTGATATCGGAATTTCCGATATCGCCCTTCTGATAAATGAATTTGCGAAAGCGGCTTTTTCGCGTCACCTTTTCACCTGGGAACAAACCGCCACAGAAGTGGCAAACCGGGAGACGGATGATGACGAATCTGTTGAAATCCTGCACGGCAGCGCTCGCCTGCCTGAGCTTCGCGACACAGGGAATCGCCGCCGAACCGCTGAAGGCCTTGGGCAAGGGCGAAGGTGCAGTCAGCATCGTGGCCTGGGCCGGCTATATCGAGCGCGGCGAAACCGATAAGAATTACGACTGGGTCACCGATTTCGAAAAGGAGACCGGCTGCAAGGTCTCCGTCAAGACCGCCGCCACCTCCGATGAAATGGTATCGCTGATGAACGAGGGCGGCTTCGATCTCGTCACCGCATCGGGCGACGCCTCGCTCCGCCTCATCGCCGGCAAACGTGTCCAGCCGATCAACACCGATCTGATCCCGAGCTTCAAGACCGTCGACGAGCGCCTGCAGAACGGCCCGTGGTACACGGTCGGCGGCGTGCATTACGGCGTGCCCTATCTCTGGGGGCCGAACGTGCTGATGTACAATACCGACGCCTTCAAGGACAAGGCGCCGACCAGCTGGAATGTCGTCTTCGAAGAGCAGACGCTGCCCGACGGCAAGTCGAACAAGGGCCGCGTCCAGGCCTATGACGGCGCAATCTACATTGCCGACGCCGCGATGTATCTGATGGCCCATAAGCCGGATCTCGGCATCAAGGACCCCTACGAGCTGAACGAGGACCAGTACAAGGCCGCCCTCGACCTCTTGCGCGGCCAGCGCAAGCTCGTCTCGCGCTACTGGCACGACGCGATGATCCAGATCGACGATTTCAAGAACGAAGGCGTCGTCGCTTCCGGCTCCTGGCCCTTCCAGGTGAACCTGCTGCAGGCCGACAAGCAGAAGATCGCCTCCACCTTCCCGGATGAAGGCGTGACCGGCTGGGCCGATACCACCATGCTGCACGCCGACAGCGAGCATCCGAACTGCGCCTATATGTGGATGGAACATTCGCTGAAGGCCAAGGTCCAGGGCGACGCCGCCGCCTGGTTCGGCGCCGTTCCCTCCGTTCCCGCCGCCTGCAAGGGCAACGAACTGATGGGCGATGCCGGCTGCGCCACCAACGGCTTCGATCACTTCGACAAGATCAAGTTCTGGAAGACCCCGGTCGCCAAATGCGCCACCCAGAGCGAATGCGTGCCGTACCATCGTTGGGTGTCGGATTATATCGGCGTGATCGGCGGGCGGTAATTTACGTCCTCACCGAGATGACCGTTGTAGCGTGAGACCCCTTCCCAACCCCTCCCCACAAGGGAGGGGCTCCGAGTGGCACCGCCGAATTCCTGCCGAAACACCAAGGTATTTGCGAAAGGGGTACGGCAGATTAAGCCCCTTCCCCTCGTGGGGAGGGGTTTGGGGCGGGGTCATATGAACCAAGACCGCAGCCTTTCTAAAAGCAAAGAAGCCGGAGCCCCCAATGACGTCAGCCGTCCGTTTCCAGCAGGTATCGCGCCATTTCGGTCAGGTTCGCGCCGTCGACGGCGTCGATCTCGAGATTGCGCCGGGCGAGTTCTTCGCGATGCTTGGCCCCTCCGGCTCGGGCAAGACGACGTGCTTGCGATTGATAGCCGGCTTCGAACAGCCGACATCGGGCCATATCCAGATCTTCGGCGAGACGGCCGAGGGCGTCCCGCCCTATCGCCGCAACGTCAACACCGTATTCCAGGACTATGCGCTCTTCCCGCATCTGAACATCCTCGACAATGTCGCCTACGGGCTGATGGTCAAGGGCATCTGCAAGGCGGAACGGGTGAAGGCAGCAGGCGACGCCCTCGAGCTCGTCAAGCTGCCGGGTTACGGCGCCCGCCGCCCCGGCCAGCTGTCCGGTGGCCAGCGCCAGCGCGTGGCCCTGGCCCGCGCGCTCGTCAACAAGCCGAAGGTGCTGCTGCTCGACGAGCCGCTCGGCGCCCTGGACTTGAAACTGCGCGAACAGATGCAGGAGGAGTTGAAGAGCCTCCAGCGCGCGCTCGGCATCACCTTCATATTTGTCACCCACGATCAGGGCGAGGCCCTGTCCATGGCCGACCGCGTCGCCGTCTTCAACGATGGCAACATCGTGCAGGAGGGCACGCCGCAGGATATCTACCGCCGCCCGAAGAACCGCTTCGTCGCCGATTTCGTCGGCTCGTCGAACGTCATCGCGCCTGATCTGATGGCCTCGTTCGGCGGCGAAAGACGCTGGGCAAGCCTTCGTCCCGAAGCAATCCGGCTGGCAGGCGACGGCGTCGAGGCGCAGGTCGACAATGCGAGCTTCCTCGGCGCAGCCACGCGCCTCACCGTTGGCCTCCGGGGGGTGCGGCTGCATGTGATGCTGCCGGCGGGCGCAGATGTGCCTGTCATCGGCGCCGGCATACGCCTTGCTTGGCAGCCCGGCGATATCCACTACATGGATGACGCGGCATGACGGCGATCTTCATCACCTCCAATGAGGCGACATCGATTCTTCCGGGGCGCGGCGGCCTCTTCGGCCGGCTGTCCGATGTCTTCTGGCGGCATCCGAAACTGCTGCTCTTCCTGATGCTGACGCCGCCGCTGCTTTGGCTCGCCATCATCTATATCGGTTCGCTGCTCGCCCTGCTTCTGCAGAGTTTCTTTTCGATCGACGATTTCTCAGGCCTGGTGAATTACGAATTCACCCTTTCGACCTATGCGCAGCTTCTAAACCCGACGAATTTCGACATCATCATCCGCACTTTCGTCATGGCAGCGCTGGTGACCATCGCTTCCGCCTTGATCGCTTTCCCGATCGCCTACTACACAGCGCGTTATGCGCAAGGCAAATGGAAGGCGCTTTTCTATCTCGGCATCATGCTGCCGCTCTGGTCGAGCTATCTCGTCAAGATCTACGCCTGGAAGCTCATCCTCGCCAAGGAAGGCATCCTCACCTGGATCTTCGAGAAGGTGCATCTCTCCTGGCTGCTGGACGGTATCCTGAACCTGCCTGTTATCGGCGGCAATTCGCTCTCGGTGAGCTACCTCGGCACCTTCATCGTCTTCGTCTATATCTGGCTGCCTTATATGATCCTGCCGACACAGGCAGCCCTCGAGCGTGTGCCTGGCAACCTGATCGAGGCATCGTCCGATCTCGGTGCCACGCCGCGCCAGACCTTCCGCACCGTGCTGCTGCCGCTGGCATTGCCCGGCATCGTCGCCGGCTCGATCTTCACCTTCTCGCTGACATTGGGCGATTATATCATCCCGCAGATCATCGGCTCGTCCAGGCTCTTCATCGGCCAGGCGGTCTATACCCAGCAGGGAACGGCCGGCAACGTGCCGCTGGCGGCCGCTTTCTCCGTCGTGCCGATCGTCATCATGGCGCTCTATCTCTGGCTCGCCAAGAAACAGGGGGCCTTCGATGCGCTCTGACCTCAAGACATCGCCGCTTCCCCTGAAGATCGCAGCGGCCGGCGGGCTGCTCTTCCTACACCTGCCGATCCTCTTGATCTTCGTCTACGCCTTCACGACGGAGGAGAAGAGCTATCAGTGGCCGCCGCCTGGCCTGACGCTGCAATGGTTCACTGTCGCCTGGAACCGGCCGGATGTCTGGTCGGCGCTTGGGCTTTCCGTGCAGGTCGCCGTCATCGCGACGGCGATCGCGCTGGTGCTCGGCACGCTCTGTGCGGCAGCCGTCAGCCAGACGAAATTCTTCGGCCGCGAGGCGATCTCACTGCTCGTCATCCTGCCGATTGCGCTCCCCGGCATCATCACCGGCATTGCGCTGCGTTCCGCCTTCAGCCTGTTCGATATTCCGTTTTCGGTCTGGACCATCGTACTCGGTCACGCCACTTTCTGCGTCGTGGTCGTCTACAACAATGCGGTCGCCCGCTTCCGCCGCACCTCAGGCTCGCTGATCGAGGCCTCGATGGATCTCGGCGCCGACGGCTTTCAGACCTTCCGCCATATCATCCTGCCGAATATCGGCACCGCACTTCTTGCCGGCGGCATGCTCGCCTTCGCGCTGTCCTTCGACGAGGTCATCGTCACCACCTTCACCGGCGGCCAGCAATCGACCTTGCCGATCTGGATGCTCGAAGAGCTCATCCGCCCGCGCCAGCGCCCGGTCACCAACGTGGTCGCCATGGTCGTTGTGCTCGTTACCTTCCTGCCGATCCTGGCAGCCTATTACCTCACCCGCGACGGCGACCAGATCGCCGGCGGCGGCAAATAACAGGGAGAACATCATGGATATCCAAATGTTGATCGGTTCCCGCTTTGAAAAAGGCACGGAAACTGAAGAGCACGTCCTGAACCCAAAGACGGGCGAAACGGTGCTGGACCTTGCCGAAGCGTCGCTTTCCCAGGTCGACGCTGCCGTCGATGCCGCCGAAAAGGCCTTCAAGAGCTGGTCGCAGACAACGCCCGGTGAGCGCTCCGGCTACCTGCTGAAGATCGCCGATGCAATCGAAAAGGATGCCGTCGGCTTCGCCACGCTGGAAGCGCTGAACTGCGGGAAGCCGATCAATGCCGTGTTGAACGACGAAATCCCGGCGATCGTCGATTGTTATCGCTTTTTTGCAGGCGCCGTGCGCAACCTGCACGCACCGGCGGCCGGCGAATACCTGCCCGGCCACACCTCGATGATCCGTCGCGATCCAATCGGCATCGTCGGCTCGATCGCGCCGTGGAACTATCCGCTGATGATGATGGCTTGGAAGCTGGCGCCAGCGATCGCCGGCGGCAACACCGTCGTCTTCAAACCCTCGGAGCAGACGCCGTTGACGGCGCTGAAGATGGCCAAGCTACTCTCCGAAATCCTTCCCGAGGGCGTCGTCAACGTCATCCTCGGCCGCGGCGAAAGTGTCGGCAATGCGCTGATCAATCACGCCAAGATCGGCATGGTCTCGATCACCGGCGATGTCGCCACCGGCAAGAAGGTGCTGCAGGCTGCTGCCAAGACGGTCAAGCGCACGCATCTGGAACTCGGCGGCAAGGCTCCGGTCATCATCTTCGACGATGCCGATATCGATGCCGTCGTCGCAGGCATCCGCACCTTCGGCTATTACAATGCCGGCCAGGACTGCACGGCCGCCTGCCGCATCTATGCCGATGCCAAGGTCTACGACAATTTTGTCGCCGACCTCTCCTCCGCCGTCTCGAGCATCCGCTTCAACCAGGCCGACGATACCGAAAACGAGATCGGCCCACTGATCTCCAAGCGCCAGCGCGACCGCGTCGAAAGCTTCGTCGCCCGCGCTTCCGAGCACAAGCACATGGAAATCACCGCCGGTGGCAAGGTCTCCGGCGACAAGGGCTTCTTCTTCACCCCGACGGTCATCGCAGGCGCTACGCAGGACGACGAGATCGTCCGCCGCGAGGTCTTCGGCCCGGTCGTCTCGGTCACCCGCTTCTCCGATGCCGACGACGCAGTTGCCTGGGCAAACGACAGCGACTACGGCCTGGCCTCCTCCGTCTGGACCAAGGATATCGGTCGCGGCATGAAGACCGCCGCCCGCCTGCAATATGGCTGCACCTGGATCAACACGCATTTCATGCTGGTCAACGAGATGCCGCATGGCGGCCTCAAACAGTCGGGCTACGGCAAGGATATGTCGGTCTACGCGCTGGAAGATTACACGGCGGTGCGCCACGTGATGATCAATCACGGCTGACGGCGAAAGGATATCCCACGGATATGAAGCGCGCCTCCGGCCGAACGACTGCTCGACGCGACATCCGCCGCGGAATATCTCAAGCCGTGTGGCCGTAAAGCGCCAGCAATTGTTCGCCGCCGCTCCAGACCATGTCGAACGCGACATAGACGATGATCGCAAGGCCGATCCAGCCGATCCACCTGAAGCGGTTGAGCAGCTTGGCGACGAAATTCAACGCGACGCCCATCAGCAGCACCGAAAGGAGGAGGCCGAAGATTAACGCGTTTGTGTTCTCTTTCGCAGCACCGGCAACGGCGAGCACATTGTCCAGCGACATCGAGACGTCGGCGAAGATGATCTGGCCGATCGCCTGCCGGAAGAGCTTCGGCTTGATATGGGAGACCGCATCGCCGGCATGAGCTTCCTCCGCTTCCGCCGAGAGCAGCTCGCAGCCCATCGTCCAGCAGATCCACAGCAGCATCAGGCCGCCGGCAAGCGTGATGCCGGTGATGACAAGAAGCCTGGCAGCGATAATGGCGAAGATGATGCGGATGACGGCCGCCGCTGCAATGCCGACGGCGATCGCCTTGCCGCGCAGCTCGCTGACGAGGCCGGCAGCGGCCATGCCGATGACGATGACATTGTCTGCCGACAGCAGGAGGTTGATCATGATGACTTCGAAATAGGCGGAGATTGTATGTTGGTCCAGAAAAGCTGGCATGATGGCGGAGCTTTCATCGATGGGCAAATCGACAATCTCTTGAAACAGATCGTATAGGCTTTGAAAAGAGCCTCATTTACCCAGGGAGAACGCCAGCCCATTTCAAATGAACTGGAACAATTTGCCGGTTGCTGCGTCTTTCCCAGGCAACCGCAAAGGATGACGTCATGTTGAAATGGGCTCTGATATTTTTCGTGATTTCGATCATCGCCGGCTTCTTCGGTTTCTCCGGCGTCTCCGCCGCCACCGCGACGATAGCCCGCGTTCTCTTCGGCATCGCGCTGGTGATCTTCCTGATCTTCCTCGTCCTTGCACTGATGGCCGGCCAGGCGGTTCTGTAAGCGGACGGACGGCTCAGCGCAGCCTGAGGCATGTCGCGCAAAAAGTGTGCGGCGGCTTTGCAAGCACGACATGTGGAAATCAAAGGGAATCGGAAAGATCGCGACGCGCCTTAGGCTCGTTCCGACACACGATTCGAAGGAGAGGTTGAGATGGAGGGGCGGCGCGGCTCTTCGCCCCTCTACTCCGCCCTTCGGCAATGGGCGGTGGCCCTTTTGATCCCGCCGCATATTCCATGTGCCATCGTCATTCGTTCTCTTGCCAAGGTATGCTGACTTCGGCGCATGTTCACGACAACGCAGCCCTGAGCCACGGATGCATCCCGGCCCGCTTTCTCAGCAGCCTGTCGATCGATATGGCTCCCGCACCGGAAGCCGCCAGGACGAACATGCCGCCGGCAATCGCCAGGTCTTTCTCGAAATGCAGCAGCTCGTTCTGGCTCGCAAAGTTCGTGTGAAAGAGCAAGGCGGTCGCCAGGCAGAAGAGCGCCAGCGCCAGTGCGCCAAGCCGAGTGAGGAAGCCTGTCGCGACGGAAAGGCCGGCGCCGATCTGAAGGGCAATGGTGGCAAGCGCGATCGGCGCCGATAGTCCCAGTTTTGCGAAAATGTCGACGGTCGCCGTGATATCTGCCGCGAGCGACCAACCTTCGTGCAGGAAGATCAGCGACAGCAGGAGCCTGCCGAGGAAAAGAATGAGATCGGCCAGTCCGGGCCGGCTTGAGGCGCTTTCCATCATACCCTCCAGTTAGAAGAGCAGGCGGCTCTCCCGCCTGCTCTTGCGTTCATATGCTCGTCAATTGCCGTCCTTGGCCGCGATGACCTTTTGCAGATCTTCGAGTTCCTCGCAGCCGCTTGGACAAAGTTGCTTCAGCGATGACACCTGCTCCTCCGCCTTCGCCATATCGCCCGTCTCGACATAGAGTTCGCCGAGATATTCACGCGCTGCCCTGTGATCTGGCTGCAGCTCCAGCGCCTTGGTGTAGTAGGTCAGCGACGTTCTGTAGTCGCCGGTCTTGCGCAGCGTATATCCCATCAGATTATAGACATCCGCCTGCTGGTTGTCTTCGGCAAGACCGCGAAGCTCTGCCAACGCACCAGCATAGTCCTTGGCATCGATCTTGGCGCGCGCCGAGGTCAGGTCGGGAGCGTCTGCCGATTGCATGTTGTCGACGGCAAAGGCGGGAAACGCCGTCACCGCGGAGAAGCCTGCGGATATAGCGCAAAGCCAGATGTATCCGAGAATTGCATATTTCGTCATGGTGATCTCCTTTCGGCCTTTCAGGCCTGGATTGTCGGCGTGAAGCCATAGGCGCTTCCGTCCTTGACAAAGGTGCCGGAGCCAGGGAATGGAAAATGTGAGCCGCAAATCGCGATATTGTCGGCAATGATGCGGTCGATAAGACGGCGGCGCGTGTCGATGGCCGTCGGCCCATCCTGGTCGTAGCTGCCTTGCCATTCAGGATGGGGTGCGAGCAGCGCCGGCACATACATGATATCGGCCGAGACGAGCAGCTGCTTGCTGCCGGAGGCGACAAGATAGGTCGAATGGCCGGGCGTGTGGCCGGGCGCGGCGACAAGCTGCACGCCGGGTGCGACTTCGGTACCATCGGCGACGAGCTTCCAGTTCTTCCATTTCGGAAAGACCCCAGCGATGCGCTTGCCTGCCGGTTTGCGGCCTTCGGCGAGCTTTTCGACGCGGCCGGGCGCGGTCCACCAATTGTATTCGTCGGCATTGACGATGAGCTCGGCATTCGGGAAGATGGGATTGTTGGTGCCCTTTTCCATCAGTCCCCAGACATGGTCGGGATGGAAATGCGAGATCATGATCGTATCGATCTTCTTGTAGTCGATCCCCGCCGCCGCCATGTTCGCCGGCAGATGGGTGGCATTTTCCTGCCACTGGCCGACGCCCGAGCCGGCATCCATCATGATCAGGCGGTTACCGAGCTTCAGGACCACGACGGTCAGCGGGATCGGCATGAACTCGGTGGTAAGCCCGGCCTTCGATAGCGCCTCCTTGGTATCCTCGATCGAGGCATTCTTGATGAAGGCCGGGTCATGCGGCTTTCTCCAGATGCCGTCGTAGATTGCCGTAGCCTCGATATCGCCGACCTTGTATTTATAGAAGCCGACCGCCGGCTCCAGTGGTGTTGCAGCAAATGCCGGCATGACGAATTCAAGCTTCGACGACAGCCCGAATGCAGCAGCCGCAGCAGCCGACCCCAGGACGGCGCGACGTGACATGGTAAACATGATATGCCTCCTCTTGTTGATGGCATTTCTGGTGGCGAAGACGGCTATTGCTCAGATGTCCTCGCTGACAAACTAGATCGCCGGCGGGGAACGGTTATTCCCGATCTTGGGCGTTATTTCTTCAAGCGGTTGAAAAACAAGCGTGATTTCTATCGCGTGCGACCAGCATCCCGCTGCATGCGGAAAAATCGGCGCCGGCGTGGAATAAAACCGCGTGCCGATCGGTCTAGACGGCAAGGGACCGCATTGCATGCCTGCCGGTCTCACGCCTAAATTCTGCTGCTGTTGAGGCAGGGAGGATGATGACAAACGCTCAGATCACCTATCCCGTCGGATCGACCGATTGGACGCTGCTGTTGGCCCGGCACGCGTCAGGGACCCGCATTCGGCCATCACCGCTAGCGGTGTTTCTCGGCGGCGTGGGCCGACTATTGGACCTCATGGTCTCGGAAAAATCGAGCAGCGATCCGATCGCTTCGATGGCGGATGCGACCATGCAGCGCGAGTTCATGCAGCGCTTTCAGGACATGATCGTTCCGCATCTTGACGCGGCCTATAATTTTGCCCGCTTCCTCAGCCGCGACGCAGATGCCGCACAGGATATTGTTCAGGAAGCGTTCCTGCGCGCCTACCGCAATTTCGAAACCTATCGTGGCGGCGATCCGCGCGCCTGGCTCTTTGCCATTGTGAGGAACTGCTGCCACGTCTGGCGCCAGCAGGATCGCCGCAAAGCGCGGTTCGAGCAGCCTATGGGCAATGACGGTTACGCTGACCCTGATGAAGGTGGTGAGTACCAGATCGCCTCCGAGGAGGATTCGCCGGAGACAGAAACGATCCGGCGAAGCGAGCAGCAGCGCGTGCGCGCCGTTATCAGCCGGCTGCCGGAGGCGATGCGGGAAATTCTTGTCTTGCGCGAGCTTGAGGATCTCTCCTACCGGCAGATCGCCGAGATCATCGATGCGCCGATTGGCACTGTCATGTCGCGGCTTGCCAGGGCGCGGCGTGACTTTGGCGAAGCCTGGGATGCATGCAACAAGAGCGAGACCGCGGGATGAGTGAAGCCCAACGGAAAGGCTGCCCGGAATGGCGCGTCATGCTGCACGGCTTTGTCGATGGCGAACTGGATTCCGCCCATGCAGTGCAGTTCGAGGATCATCTTGCCAGCTGCGCGCATTGCAGGGCGGAGATGGAAAGGGTCCGTGCCGTGAGAGAGATCATCGATCAGGATGGCGTCAAGTGGCGTCCGCCGGAGGCACTGCGATCGCAGGTCCTGTCGATGCTGTCATTCGAACAGGCAGCGGCGGCGTCCAGCCTGCCCCCGCCGCGCCAGGCGCCTGTCTGGCACCGCGCGTTGGATTTCATTCGGAAATGGAGCTTCGTGCCTTCGCTTGCGGTCCTGGCGGCAGGCACCATCCTATTTGTCAACGCGCCGTCGCAGACTGTGCTTTTGCAGGACCAGATCATGGCAAGCCATGTCAGGTCGATGATGGCCGATCATCTGACCGATGTGCTGACCTCGGATCAGCATACAGTAAAACCTTGGTTCAACGGCAAGGTCGATTTTTCGCCGCCGGTCAGCGATCTCGCCAAGGATGGCTTTCCGCTGGTCGGCGGACGTGTCGACTATATCGGTGATCGCGCCGTTGCGGCCCTCGTCTACCGGCGCCATGGCCACGTCATCAACCTGTTCATCTGGCCGACAGCATCGGCCGCGCAGACGACGACGGTGCATGACGGCTACAACATGACGCAATGGTCGGATGGCGGGCTCGTGTTCTGGGCGATTTCGGATGTCGCCGCGGGCGACCTGGCCGAGTTCGAGTCCGTCTTCAGGGCGGCGGCGAGAGCATGATGCCTAAAAGTGTGAGCGGTTTTCGGATGACATCACGCTCCACTTTTTAATGATCTAAAGCAGGCTCGCCCCGACATTGATCGCAAGCGCCAGGATCGTCGTATTGAACAGGAACGACAGCACCGCATGCAGCAGCGCCAGCTTGCGCATGCTGGTCGAACTGACCGCGACATCGGCCGTCTGAGCGGCAACGCCGATGGTGAAGGAGAAATAGAGGAAATCCCAGTAGCCGGGCTCCTCGATTCCGTCAGGAAACTTGAGCCCGCCTTCTTCGTCCGAAACACCATAGAAATAGTGGGCATAATGAATGGTGAAAAGCGTGTGCAGGAAGACCCAGGAGATGAGGATCGTCAGCACCGCGACACCTGCCCGTGCCAGCGCGACATTTGGTGCCGCCTCCTTGATCGAATGAAGTTCGAGACCGATGCCGGCGATGCTGGCAAGTGCCGCACCGATCGAAAGAGCCAAGAGCACGGTGTCGGAGAAATCGAGATCCGCGGAGCGTTTCCGGATGCTTTCCACCGTCGCCCGCAACATCTTGCGCCAGCTGAGCGCGACAAAAACGCCGGCGCTGACATTCCAGCCGAACAGGATGTTGCCGGCGCTGACTTCGCGCGAGGTCACAGCCAAGAAGACCACCAGTCCGGCAAGGGCGGCGATGATGAAGCTCGCGTGCTTATAGGCAAATGCCATCAGCGAATATGCTCGTCCCTCATCCGCCATATCAGTCTCCGACAGCATATGCCCTTGATAACAGCACGAAAAAGGCGCGCCTGCCAGCCGGCAGCCGCGCCTTCGATTGCATGCCGTGCCTTATCAGGCGGCGGCCAGCTGCAGTTCCTTCTGCACCATGGTGCGCAACGTTCCCAGATCCTTGGCGAAGGCGCGGATGCCTTCGGCGAGTTTTTCCGTCGCCATCGCGTCTTCGTTCACCATCCAGCGGAAGGTCCTCTCGTCGACGGAGACCTTCGGATCCGGCATGCGGCTCTCCGGCGAGAGCTTGCGCTCGAGCTTGCCTTCATCCTTGGCGAGCTCGTCGAGCAGGTTCGGGCTGATGGTCAGGCGGTCGCAGCCGGCAAGGGCTTCGATTTCGCCGGCGCTGCGGAAGGAGGCGCCCATCACGATCGTCTTGATGTCGTTAGTCTTGTAATAGTTGTAGATTTCACGGACGGAGATGACGCCCGGATCTTCCTCGGGGGTGAACTCCTTGCCGGTCGACTTCTTGTACCAGTCGAGGATGCGGCCGACGAAGGGCGAAATCAGGAACACTTTGGCGTCGGCGCAGGCGATCGCCTGGGCCTTGCTGAAGAGAAGCGTCAGGTTGCAGTCGATGCCTTCCTTCTGCAGCACTTCCGCGGCGCGGATGCCTTCCCAGGTGGAAGCGAGCTTGATGAGGATGCGGTCCTGACCGATGCCGCGATCCTTGTAGGCGGCAATGATTGCGCGCGCCTTGGCAAGCGAAGCCTCGGTATCGAAGGACAGGTCGGCATCGACCTCGGTCGAGACGCGGCCCGGGACGAGCTTCACCAGGGCTGCACCGACGGAGATGGCAAGACGATCGGCGACGGCAGAAGAAACGGCTTTGGGATTGCCGCCCTGCTTCTTGCCCCAGGCGACGGCTTCCTTGACGGCGTCGGCAAACATCGGCGTGCCGAGAGCCTTGAGCACGATGCTGGGGTTTGTCGTGCAATCCACAGGCTTCAGGCGGGCGACGGCTTCGATGTCGCCGGTATCGGCGACCACGGTGGTAATCTCACGGAGTTGGTCAAGCTTGGATGTCATGGTCAATAATCCTTGTTGAACTTGGGCTGCGACCGGCGCGCGTTCCGCCGGGCAAGGTGATCTACCGACAGGTAGTTTGCATGCTGCAGGCGAAAAGGCGCGCATCCGTTACGGATGATTCATAAACGTGAAGGACAGTGGCCCTGTTCCGGCCGCGAACGAACGGCAGCTCAAACGCAAGCGATGCCGCTTGCGGCTGGAGGGCCAGTCGTGACTTTCGGTATGCCCGCACTATGTCCTCCTCGGACGGACAAGAACGACGTATGTCACCCGGACTATCGCCATTTGCCCTACGAAAAGTCAAGGACATTTGTGCATTTCAATTGACATAAGTGTCACACCCGTCATTATCCCCGGCAACAAGGGCGTCGCTAAGGCCTTTCATCCCATGAGGGATCTAGGGCACGAAATCGTGCGGAGGAGATGTGGTCAAGCTCAAACGCGGTACGCACACGGCCTATTCGGAGGCATCCTCGCTGCGGCTAAGGGCGGCATGGCTCTATTACAACGAGGGTCTGACCCAGAAGGATGTCGCCGAACAGCTCGGCATCAGCCGCACCACCGTCATCCGCCTGCTCGACGAGGCGATGAAACGCAGCGAAGTCCAGATCTGGATCAACGATTCGATTGGCGACTGCGTTGAACTTTCGGTGAAGCTGGAGCATGCCTTTGGCCTCGACGAGGCGATCGTCGTCCCTGCGCCGGTCAATGGCGACGTCAATTCACTGGCTAAAAATGTCGGCCTGGCGCTTGGCCAGTTCCTCTCAGAAGCGATCCCGAACGACTACACCATCGGCGTCGGCTGGGGCCGCACCATGACCGCCTCGCTGTCGAGCTTCCGGCCGCCGCGCCGCGCCAATTGCAAGGTCGTCTCGCTGCTCGGCGGTATCGTCGCCGTGCATCAGACGAACCCGATCGATTACACATGGCGGCTGGCAAACCAGCTCGGTGCCGAATGCTACATGTTCCTGGCGCCGCTTCTCGTCGATTCCATCGAGACCAAGCGCAATCTGATCGAAAAATGCGGGCTGGACACGATTTATCGTCTCGCCGAGAACCTCGATCTGGCGATCGTCAGTTGCGGCGATATCGGCCCGCATTCGACCTCGCTGTCGGAAGGCTGGATATCGAAGGCCGAGTTGCAGGAGTTGATCGATGCCGGCTGCGTCTGCGACACGATGTTCAACTTCCTCGACAAGGACGGCAATTCGGTCGACCATTCGATCAACCGCCGCGTCATGTCCGTCGACCTCGACACGCTGAAGGAGGCAAAGCACATCGTGCTTTCCTCCGGCGGCGCCCATCGGGCCGTGGCGATCCGTGCGACGATCAAGCGCATCGGCTGCAACACGCTGATCACCGACGAAAGTGCTGCACGAGCGTTGCTGGAATTGGCGGAGACATAACGGCTTGACTCTTCTCACCAGCGGGGATCCGAAGGACGGGTCGAGACCCGTGGCTCGACCTCGGTCGGTGCCGGCAGGCGACTGGGGGAGCGAGCGGTCGGAGCGATAGGCGGCGAATGACGCACCGCTTCGCTCCACAAACCCGCTCAGGCGTGCGCCGATTCCCAGCCGAGCATCGCCCGTTTGCGGGTGAGGCCCCAATGGTAGCCCGTCAGCGCGCCATTCTTACCGAGCGCCCGATGGCAAGGCACCACGAAGGAGATCGGGTTTGCCCCGACCGCCGCACCCACGGCGCGCTGCGCCGTCGGCCGGCCGATATCGTTGGCGATATCGGAATAGGTGACGGCCTTGCCGAACGGGATTTTCAGCAGGCTCTGCCAGACGCGCACCTGAAAATCCGTACCGATCAGCACGACACGCAGCGGCTGGTCGCAGGACCATTTGCCGGGCTCGAAGATGCGGGCGGCATAGGGAACCGTCGCCTGCAGGTCTTCGACATAACGGGCGTTTGGCCAGCGGCAGGTCATATCCTCGAGGCAGGCCCGCTCGTCGCCGGAATCGCTGAAGGCAAGGCCGGCAAGGCCGCGATCGGTCACCATGATCAGCGCCACGCCGAAGGGGCAGATGTGGAAGCCGTAGCGGATGGTGAGACCACCGCCCTTCGCCTTCCATTCGCCGGGCGACATCGCCTCATGCGTGACGAAAAGGTCGTGCAGGCGGCTCGGCCCGGAGAGGCCGACCTCGATCGAGGTCTCGAGCAGCGGCATGTCTTCCTTGCGCAGCAGTCGCTTGGCGTGGTCGAGCGTCACCGCCTGCAGGAAGCCCTTGGGCGATAGCCCAGCCCAGCGGGTGAAGGTCTTCTGCAGCTGGGTCGGCGACTGGTTGAGCCGCGCAGCGATCGTTTCCAGCGAAGGCTGGTCGCGGTAATCCTCGGTGATGAGTTCGATCACCCGACGGACAATGTCATAATCAGGGCCGTCAGGCGTGATGTCTGTCTGCGGGTTGGCAATCATATTCATCGTCTTTCTCCTTGTAACAAGGAGATAGTCAATAGGGGGTGAGCAAACCACCCGTTTCTTGCGCGGTCGCTGGATAGAGCAATGCCAGGAAAAGTGCGAAGCGGTTTTCCGTCCGGAATTGCCTAAAAACAAAAGTTAGAGCGGTTCTGCGCTTCCGTGAAAAGCTGAACCGCTCTAGCTCAGATCCGCTGCTTGACCGTCGCCAGTGCTCCCTTGAAGGCTTTGGCGAAGCTTTCGCGATCGTCGGGATTGAGGAAGGAGCCGATATCCGTACGCCGGCCCTCGCCGAAGATATGCATGGAAAGGATGCCGATCTCCTGGTGCCGGCGAACGAGGAAGCGCGCCCAGGACGGATTGAAATGATGCTCCACCATCCGTCCCGATGGCGCAAACTTACGCACCGACACATCCGTGCGCGACACCGTCACCTGTTCGCGCGCTTTCCCGGAGCGGTAATTCAGCCAGAAGGCGCCGTAGAGAAGCGTGAAATCCAGTCCGAAGAAGAAGCCGATCGGCCAGGCCCCCGTCGCGATGAAGAACATGCCGTAAAGCAAGCAGACGGCACCGGATAGGGCAAGCAACACCTTGAAGCCCCGGCGGCCGAGCGACCGGTGGGGAAAGAGCTCGGCGGCGAAAACAGGCTGCTCGTTGAAGCTGTCGGCGTTGCTTTCCATCATGGCTGCTGAGTATAGAGTTTCCATGGCAAATCCGAAACTCAAATCCGTTAACAAGATGCCTCAGGACACGAAAGTGATCGTCCGCCGCAAACCGCCAGCCGCGGTGCGCACGGCCTATTCCCAGGCCGAGCGCGAGGAGATCTTCCGCCGCTTCTCGGTGCAGCGGCCGGAGCCGAGGGGCGAACTCGAGCACACCAACCCCTTCACGCTCGTCGTCGCCGTGGCACTTTCGGCGCAAGCGACCGATGTTGGCGTCAACAAGGCGACGCGCGCGCTCTTCAGGGTTGCCGATACGCCGGAAAAGATGCTCGATCTCGGCGAGGAGCGGCTGCGCGATTACATCAGAACGATCGGCCTTTACCGCAACAAGGCGAAAAACGTTATCGCGCTCTCGCAGATGCTGGTCGACCAATTCGGCGGCAAGGTGCCGGAGACGCGCGACGAACTGGTGAAATTGCCGGGCGTCGGCCGCAAGACGGCCAATGTCGTGCTTTCCATGGCCTTCGGCCAGGCGACGATGGCCGTCGATACGCACATCTTCCGAATCGCCAATCGCATCAGGCTTGCCCCCGGCAAGACGCCCGACGAGGTCGAGGCGCGGCTGATGAAGGTGATCCCCAGCCATTACCTCTATCACGCCCATCACTGGCTGATCCTGCATGGCCGTTACACCTGCAAGGCGCGCCGGCCCGAATGCGAGCGTTGTATCATTGCCGATCTCTGCAAGTCGCCGGAGAAGAGTTGGGATGTGCCGGCTCCGCTGGTCGAGCTACCGCCGCAGGTGATCGGCGAGGCCGTCGAGTAGGACAGCGATCGCCTGCTCGTAATGCAGCCTTTCCGCGCCCGCCTCGATCGCGATCGCCGCGCGATCGAAGGCTGCCGATAGCAGCGACGTCAGCGGTTCGAGCATAGCGCCGGCCTCCGGAAGCATAGCTGCAAGCCCTGCCCGCAGCGTCGCTTGCGCATTCTCTGCATCGATCGTCGCGCTCGCCGGCGGGCCGAGCACGGCAGGTGCCTCGATCAGCAGTAGCCGCGTGCGCCCTTGCGCCATCATTGCATCGAAATAGGCCGAGGCGCCGGCAATCAGCCCGGCACGCGGCGCGTCGTAGCACGCCGAGCGCGCCTCGATCTCCTCGGCCACCGCTTTCGCCTCGCATTCGATGACTGCGCGAAAAAGCGCCCTCTTGTCTTCAAAATGATGATAGAGCGCGCCACGCGTTACCCCAGCCGCCGCAACGATCTCCGGCGTCGAGGTTTCGGGATAACCTTTCTCGACGAAGAGACGTCGACCGGCATCGATCAGCGCCTGTCTCGTCTGTTCCGTTCTCTCGCGATTGCTGCGGCTCATACATCCTCTTTACATACAAACAGAATGTATGTTAATACCAAAAAACATACAGATTGTATGCAAATAAAAGGAGGAAAGAGATGAAAGCGACGAGCTATTATCCGGTCATCATGACCGACGACGTCGCCGGCACCGCCAGCTTCTATTGCACGCATTTCGGCTTTAAAGCTCTGTTAGAGAGCGACTGGTATGTACACCTGCAATCGGCAGAGGAGGAGCATATCTCGCTTGCCGTCCTTGACGGCGGCCACGAAACCATTCCGGCCATAGCCCGCGGCAGGGTGTCCGGCCTGCTCCTCAATTTTGAGGTCGCCGATGTCGATGCGATCTATGCAGCCTGCCGGAGCGCCGGCCTGCCAATTCTGAGAGAAATCCGCGACGAGGATTTCGGCCAGCGGCATTTCATCACCGCCGATCCGAACGGCGTGCTGATCGACATCATCAAGCTGATCCCGCCAAGCGCCGAATTCGCGGCGATGTACGAGGCCTCCGCCCTGCCCGGTTGAGCCTCAGGCTCGCAACCCGGTGTCCCGTGCGGAAATCAGCTTGTGCAGATGCACCATCATGCCGGCGGCAAAAAGCGGTGTCAGAAGATTGACGATCGGAATCGCCAGAAAGAGGGCGATTACCAGCCCGCCGAGAAAGACGGTGGAGGCATGCTTGGTGCGGAAGAGCCGTGCCTCATCCGGCGAACGGAAGCGCATGGCGGCGAATTCGAAGAATTCCCGTCCGAGCAGATAGCCGTTCACCAGAAAGAACGCGACCAGATTGACGCCGGGGATAAACAGCAGCAACAATGCCACGATATTGCCGAGGATCACCACGCCGAGGAACTTAATCGAGCTCGCCATCGCCGGACCGAGCGGCATGGCGGTGCCCGGCGCATCCTTGGGATAGTCGCGCTTTTCGATGACATCGGCGACATCGTCGAGAAACAGGCCGGCGATCAGCGCCGTGACCGGCGACAGCAGCAGCGCCAGCATCAACGCAAGGCCGATACCGGCCAGGATCGCGAAGAGGAAAGCGAGCCATCCCGCCCAATCCGGCAGATCGGGAAAAAAACCCGTGAGCCAGGGAAAGAGGAAGATCATAAAGGCCCCGCGCAGCACGAACCAGAGGCCGACGAGCACGAGAATCGTCAGGCCGAGTACCTTCCAGAAGACAGAACGCGTTTCCGATGCGAACAAATTGGCGAGCGATAGTCGAGCGGCGTCAAGAATCATGTCCCAGGCGTCTCCGGTTGCGCCGAAGATGTAGGAAAGGTGGAGGCCATCGGCAAGAGAGAATAAAATTGCATTCTGTAATAGAAAACTTGTCGAAAACTGAATGCTAATATAATATTGTGAGGCATCTAAAAATACGCATGGGCCTGAGAAGCAGCTTCCGAGAATAGTTGCAAAGACAAGGGGGCGAGAAAGCGCACCCACGGAACGCCTCTGAGGGGAGACGGGGGAGGCTAACGTGGAAGACTTTGTGCACAAACTCAGGCAATACGCAAAAACCGGCACGCCGGCCGAACGCCGTATCGCGAAATATTTCACCGAACACCTGAACGACCTGCCGTTCGAGACGGCTGCGTCTGTCGCCGACAGGCTAGATCTTTCGCCGATGACCGTCGGGCGCTTCCTGCGCGCGCTTGGCTATCAGGGATTGGACAGTGTCAAGGTGGAGATTCGCGAGACCGTGACAGCATCGCCGGCGCAATTGCAAAGCGCCATGAGCGAGCTGCATGCGGACGCCGCGGCGGGCAAACCGCTCGCTGTGCTGGTTGCCGAACAGATCCAGGCCCTCCATCATATCTATCATCTGACGGCGCAGCCGCACTGGTCGGAAGCCGTCAGTTTGATCAGCACTGCCCGCGAAGTGTCGATCGCCACGCATGCGCGGCTCTCGAGCCTGGCCAATCATTTCTGCCAGCGGCTGACGCAAGCTCGCGACGGCGTGCGCACGCTCGACGCCGCCGACAACCGTTTCGCGGAACTTTTCGCCCGACTGGCAGTCGACGACGCGCTGCTTGTCATCATCGACTGTCGCCGCTTCGCCAAGGCGCGGCTGCTGGCCAGAACGGCGCGGCGCTACGGCTATAAGGTCGTGCTCATTTCACCGCAGCAAGCGGACTGGATGGCGGACCAGTCGAACGTCATGCTGGCCTTGCCGCCCGCTCGCGCCCCCGATCTCGACAATCTTCCGCCGCTGATCGCGCTGCTCGATTGCCTGTCGGAATCCGTTATCCTCCAAGTCGGAGAGGAGGCCGCACTTCGCCGCCGCCGCATGATGGAATTCGCGACCGTCCTCGGCGAGACGGTAAACCATTAATTTGAACGGTTATACGCAGATTCAATGTGATGGAGCGTCCTTAGAGCGTCGCTTTATTGCATCGTTTCCAATTCGGCGCGGTGCCGGTGCATGGCGAGAAGACGGCGGTAGTCGCGGTCGTAGAGCGCCTGCTTCGCTTTGTCGGGAAGTCGTTCGTCGCCGCCCGGATACATCGCTTCGCCGGCCGCCGCCAGATCCTTGTACAAGCCGCAGGAGACGGATGCTGCGATCGCCGTGCCAAGCAGCACCGCCTCGTTCATCTTCGGCATCACGACCTTGCAGCCGGTCGCATCGCTATAAAGCTCCATCAGCACCGGGTTCTTCACATGCCCGCCGGCAATATGCAGCGTATCGGGCATGTAGCCGTATTCCTTCATCATTTCCAGGATATGGCGGATGCCGAGCGCAATCCCCACTGCAGAGCGCCAATAGAGTGCGCAGAGCCCGTCGAAGGACGTGTCGAGCGTCAGCCCGCTGACAACGCCGACGGCATGCGGATCGGCGAGCGGCGAACGGTTGCCGTGGAAATCCGGCAGCACGAAGATCCGCGCACCGAAGTCATCGCCCTCCTCGGCCCGCAATTCGGCGATGCGCGCGACGATCTTCTGATGCAGCGCTGCCGTCGGCTCGCCACCGGCCGCATGCATGCGCACGATGTGGTCGAGCAACGCGCCGGTCGCCGATTGCCCGGCCTCCACCAGCCAGGACTGCGGGAAGACAGCCTCGTAATAGGGACCCCACATGCCATGGCTCGGCTTGCGTTCCCGCGAGAAGGTAACGATGCAACTCGACGTGCCGGCAATCAGCGCCAGTTGGTGCTCGCGTTTGACAGGATCGGCGGCGTAGCCGCCGAGCGCGCCAAGTGCGCCGGCATAGGCGTCGATCATCCCGGCAGCGACATGGCAGTCCGTCGTCAGACCCAGCGCTTCCGCCGCTTCCTGCGTCAGCCGGCCGACGCTGTCTCCGACGGGCGTGGTCTCATCCGGCAGATGACCGCGCGCCTGAAGATCCTCGAGGCCGATCCGTTCGAGGAAATCCTGCTGCCAGCCCTCTTCGAGATGGGCGAGATAGTTCCATTTCGCCGTCAGCGTGCAGCGTGAACGGGCGGGCGATCCGGTCGATTTCCACGTCATGAAATCAGCGAGATCGAAGAAATAACCAGCCTTTTCCCATGTGGCCGGCAGCTTCTTCTTCAGCCACATCAACTTCGGCATCTCCATTTCCGGCGACATCACGTGGCCGGAATGTTCGAGCACCCTGTGCTGCGTCGCCGTGCAAAAATCGGCTTCCTTCAGCGCCCGATGATCGAGCCAGACGATCGTGTCGAAACGCCTCTCCCCGCCTGTGGAAACGCTAAGCTGCCGGCCCTCGACATCACGGACGACGAGCGAACAGGTGGCGTCGAAACCGATCGCTCCGACCGAGGCGGCGGCGATGCCGGATTGCTCCATCGCCCTGCGCACTGCCGTGCAGGCGGCCGACCAGATATCTTCGGAATCATGCTCGGCATGGTTTTCGCGCGGCCGGTTCATCACGATCGGATGCTCGGCCTTGGCGAGCAGTCGGCCGCGTGCATCGAAGACGCCGGCGCGCGCACTGCCCGTGCCGATATCCACCGCAACCACATGATCACGCATCAAGTCTTGGTCCCGTCCAGCTTATGGTTGCGGACAAGGTGTATCAAATCCGGCATGGCGTCAAACACCACTTCCGGCGAAAGGCGGTCGAGTTCGGCACGGTATCCGGCGAAGTTGGCGTGTGATCCACCGGTGAAGGCGAAGACAGTCATGCCTGCCGCCTTGGCGGCGGCAACGCCGGCCGGGCTGTCTTCAACGACAAGGCAATGAGCCGGCTCGACCTGCATTTCACGCGCCGCATGCAGGAAGAGATCGGGTGCCGGTTTGCCGCGCTTGACCATCGTCGCGCTGAAGATATCGGGCAGCTTGTCGAGAAGCCCGGTCACCGACAGCGACAGCCGGATTCGCTCCATCTGGCTGGACGAGGCAACGCAACAGGGAACGCCAAGCCCGTCGATGGCCGCGGCGATACCCTCGATCGGCTTCAGTTCTGTGCGAAAACGGGCGTAAAGATCGGTGCGGATGCGCTCGAGGAATTCCTCGCCGGCATGAACGTTGAATTCGGTCTCCAGCGTGTCGATGAGAGTAGACAGGCTGCGGCCGAGAAAACGCTCATAAGCCTGGTCTTCGGTGATCGAGACGCCGAGATCGTTCATCGCCCCGACGAGCACACTGATCGAGATCGGCTCGCTGTCAACGAGTACGCCATCGCAATCGAAGATGACCAGCCGTGTTTCAGCATCAGCCATGGAAGACCCAACCTGAGTTCAAATCGCACGTGTTACCGTCCCGCGTCGCTCGCAAGGCCGGATGAATGGCGGCAGCAGTTACCGCCATCGGGATTCCTTACACTGCGAGCTTGCCGTCGAGATAGAGCTGCAGCGTCTCCCGCGTGCCCTTTTCCCACAGCGTTTTGAGAGCATGGGCAAAACGCTTGCGGAAAAGTTCGGATTTCGCCACTTCGCCGAAAATATCGTCGAAGACGAGGAAGGCCGACGGGTCGTCCTTGGCTTTCAGCGCTGCCGCATGCAGGCGCTCTGCACTGGCGTCGTTGAAGACGATATCCTTGCCGCTGTCGGTCTTGCCGGCGAAATAGCGGCACCAGAGTGCTGAAACCAGCGCCAGGCCGATGACGTCACTGCCCTGACGCAGATTGTCGAGCGTCGACGGCAGGATGAATTTCGGCTGGCGGTTGGAGCCATCCTGCGCCAGCCGCGGAATGGTATCGGCAATCTTCGGATTGAGCAGGCGATGTTCGATCAGCGCGAAATAATCCGTCAGCGACGTGTTCGGCACCGGCGGCACGATCGGGATGATCTCGTCTTTCTCGAGCTTGGCAAGGAAGGCGCGGATCAGCGGGTCTTCCATGGAATCATGAACGAAATGAATGTCCATCAGCGCCGCCGGATAGGCGATCGCGGCATGCCCGCCGTTGAGGATGCGGATCTTCATGTGCTCGTAGGGCGTGACATCGGCAACGAAAGTGACGCCGACCTTTTCCAGCGCCGGCCGGCCGGCCGTGAACTTATCCTCGAGCACCCATTGCTTGAATTCCTCGCAATAGACCGGCCAACTGTCCTCGATCTGGAAATTATCCCGGAGGAAATCGACCTCGCGCTGGCTGGTCGCCGGCGTGATGCGGTCGACCATGCCATTCGGGAAGGCGACGTTCGCCAGGATCCAATCGGCAAAGGCTGGGTCCGAAAGTGCGGCCGTGCCGACGACGGCATTGGCGGTGACGACGCCATTATGGGGAATGTTGTCACAGGACATGACGGTGAAGGGACCGATGCCCTTGTGTCTCCGCGCCTTTAAGCCGGCGACGATCAGGCCGAACACCGTCTTCGGCGCGTTGGGATTTTGTCCGTCGGCGGCAATCGCCGGATGGGTCGGATTGAAGGTGCCCGATGCATCGATGAAATAGCCGCCCTCGGTGATCGTCATCGAGACGATGCGGATCTCGGGATCGGCAAGCTTGGCGATGATGGCAGCGGCATCGCCGACCGCCAGGATGTCGATCATCGGTGCCGTGACGCGCGCCGCCGTCTTGTTGTTGTCCTGTTCGACCACCGTCGTCAGGAAATCCTGGGCCGCCAGTTTTTCGCGCATGGCGGCATCCGACGGCAGCACACCGGCTCCGACGATCGCCCAGTCGTGATCCATGCCGGCGTTGAAGAGATCGTCGAGATAGATCGCCTGGTGGGCACGGTGGAAATTGCCGACGCCGAAGTGCACGATGCCGGCTTTCAGCGATGCCCTGTCATATCCAGGAATGGCAGCAGTGCGCGCCACATCCGAAAGTGTTGCCAGCGATAATTTGCACGTCATGTTTCAGTCCTCTTGAAGGTCTTGCCGAGACGGCCGGGCGCCATCGTCCGGCTCGCATGCCTGCCCCCACCCGCGGTCCGCTTCAAATGGCAAGACCGCCCTCGTTGAATTTGTGAATACGCGAACGGTCCGGCGTCAGGAAAACCGTGTCTCCCGCTTTGGCCGGGAAGTCGCCGCTACCGCGCGCCGTCACCATGCCGATGCTGTCGGCATCGATATGCAGGAAGGTGTCGGAACCAAGATGTTCGGCGACCACGACCCTGCCCTTCCAATCGCCGCTCTCCATCGACAACAGCACATGTTCGGGCCGGACGCCGATGGTATGAGCGTTGAGCGCGGCGGCGTGCTGGCCGGTGATGAAGTTCATCTTGGGTGATCCGATGAAGCCGGCGACGAAGAGGTTGCGGGGGCGGCTGTAGAGTTCGAGCGGCGAGCCGACCTGCTCGATATTGCCCCCGTTCAGGACGACGATCTTGTCGGCCATGGTCATCGCCTCGACCTGGTCGTGGGTGACATAGACCATCGTCGTCTTCAACTGCTGATGCAACTCGCTGATTTCGAGGCGCATATTGACGCGCAGCGCCGCATCGAGGTTCGACAGCGGTTCATCGAAGAGGAAGGCCGAAGGCTGGCGCACAATGGCGCGGCCGATCGCCACGCGCTGGCGCTGGCCGCCGGAAAGCTGGCGCGGCTTGCGCTCGAGATAGTCGGTGAGGTTGAGCACCCGGGCCGCATCCGTCACCTTGCGGTCGATCTCCGCCTTGTTGATGCCGGCCATCTTCAGCGGGAAGGCGATGTTGTTGCGCACGCTCATATGCGGATAAAGCGCATAGGACTGGAACACCATGGCAAGGCCGCGCTCAGACGGCGCCTTTTCGGTGGCGTCCCGGCCGTCGATGACAATCTTGCCGCCCGAGACGTCTTCGAGCCCGGCGATCAGCCTGAGCAGCGTGGACTTGCCGCAGCCCGACGGGCCGACGAAGACGACGAACTCGCCGTCCTTGATGTCGAGATCGATCGACGGGATGACCTTGGCTTCGCCGAAGACCTTGGAAACCTTCTGAAGGGTAATGCTGCCCATGTTTCTCTCCCTTTTATCTTATTTCACAGCGCCGAAGGTCAGGCCGCGGACGAGTTGTTTCTGGCTGAACCAGCCAAGGATCAGGATCGGCGCGATCGCCATCGTCGATGCCGCCGACAGCTTGGCGTAGAACAGGCCCTCGGGGCTGGAATAGGAGGCGATGAAGGCCGTCAGCGGCGCCGCCTTCGAGGCGGTGAGGTTGAGCGTCCAGAACGCCTCGTTCCAGGCAAGAATGATGTTCAAAAGCAGCGTCGAGGCAATGCCGGGCACGGCCATCGGCGTCAGCACGTAGACGATTTCCTTCATCAGCGACGCTCCGTCCATGCGGGCCGCTTCGAGGATCTCGCCGGGGATTTCCTTGAAGTAGGTATAGAGCATCCAGACGATGATCGGCAGGTTGATCAGCGTCAGCACGACCACCAGGCCGGTGCGCGTATCGAGTAGACCCGAATTGCGGAACATCAGATAGATCGGGATCAGTGCGCCCACAGGTGGCATCATCTTGGTCGACAGCATCCACATCAGCACGTCCTTGGTCCGCTTGGTCGGCGAAAACGCCATCGCCCAGGCGGCCGGAATGGCAATGATCAGGCCGATCAGCGTCGAGCCGAAGGAGATGATCACCGAGTTCATGAAGTGGCTGAGATAGTTCGACCGGCTCTGCACCTCGGCATAGTTTTCCGTCGTCCAGTGGAAGAACAGGAACTGCGGCGGCGAGGTAATGGCGTCGGCTTCCGACTTGAAGCTGGTCAGGAACGTCCACAGGATCGGGAAGAAGATCAGGATACCGAGCGTCCAGGCGATCGCGGTGACGATGAGCTTGCGCTTCGTTGTGACTTTTCTGGCCATCTCAAGCCTCCAGATTCTTGCCGACGAGGCGCACGAGGAAGATCGCGACGATATTGGCGAGGATAACAGCCACGATACCGCCGGCCGATGCCCCGCCGATATCGAACTGCAGCAGCGCCTGGGCATAGACGAGGTAGGTGAGGTTGGTGCTGTCGGTGCCCGGTCCGCCGTTGGTGGTGACGAGGATTTCGGCAAAGACCGAAAGCAGGAAGATCGTCTGGATCAGGATCACCACGGTGATGGCACGCGCCATGTGCGGCAGGATGATGTAGATGAACTTCGAGATCGGACCGGCGCCATCCATTTCGGAGGCTTCCTTCTGCTCCTCGTCGAGCGACTGCAACGCGGTCAACATGATGAGGGTGGCAAAGGGCAGCCACTGCCAGGCGACGATCAGAATGACGGAAAACAGCGGCGCATTCGCCAGCCAATCGATCGGCTGCAAGCCGATCGCCTTGGCAAGATGGGCAAACAACCCGTTGACCGGGTTCATGAACATGTTCTTCCAGACGAGTGCTGCCACCGTCGGCATGACGAAGAACGGCGCGATCACCAGGATGCGCACGATGCCCTGGCCGTACATCGGCTGGTCGAGCAGCAGCGCAAAGGCGATACCACCGATGACGGTGATCAATAGAACGCCGGCCACGAGCAGCAGCGTATTGACCAGCGCGGCGATGAAGGCCGGATCGGATAGGAAATATTCGTAGTTCAGAAAGCCGACGAAGCTCTCCATGCCGGGGCTGAGCAGATTGTAGTTCAGCATCGAGAAATAGATCGTCATCGCAAGTGGGACGATCATCCATGCAAAAAGCAGCAGCACGGAGGGCGCAATCATCAGACGCGCGGAGGAGCGGGTGTGTAAGGTTGCCATGGCAATCACCGATCTGGACTGAAGCGGGGAGCGGCCGCAAGGCAGCTATGTCTGAAAAAAGAGGCCGCCGATGCAGTTCGGGCAATCGGCGGCCCAGAGAGGCGGAATGTCAAGTATCCGCCTCTTGCTCGGGAGGTTCTATTTTATGTAACCGGCCTTGGTCATTTCGCGGGTTGCCAGTTGCTGTGCGCTCTTCAGGGCCTGGTCGACCGAAAGCTGGCCGGCAAGGGCTGCCGAGAACTGCTGACCCACTGCCGTGCCGATGCCCTGGAATTCCGGGATCGCCACGAACTGGACGCCGACATAGGGGACCGGCTTGACGGTCGGCTTGGTCGGGTCGGCCGACTCGATCGAGTCGAGCGTCATCTTGGCGAAGGGAGCCGCCTTCTGGTAGTCCGCATTCGCGTAGAGAGATTTGCGAGTGCCCGGAGGTGCGTTCAGCCAACCTTCCTTCTCGGCGACGAGGTTGCTGTATTCCTTGCTCGTGGCCCAGGCGACGAACTTCTCGGCAGCTTCGGCCTTCTGCGAACCTGCCGGGATGGCAAGGCTCCAGGCCCAGAGCCAGTTGCCGCGCTTGCCGAGGCCCTTGTCCGGGGCGAGCGCGAAGCCGACCTTGTCGGCGACCTGCGACTGCTTCGGATCGGCGACGAAGGAAGCGGCAACCGTTGCGTCGATCCACATGCCGCACTTGCCGGTCTGGAACAGCGCCAGGTTCTCGTTGAAGCCGTTGGAGGAGGCGCCAGGAGGGCCTGCATCCTTCATCAGCTTGACGTAGAAGTCGAGCGTGTCCTTCCATTCCGGCTGATCGAACTGCGGCTTCCACTTCTCGTCAAACCAGCGTGCGCCGAAGGAATTGGACATGGCCGTCAGGAAGGCCATGTTCTCGCCCCAGCCGGCCTTGCCGCGCAGGCAGATGCCGTAGACTTCCTTGTCCTTGTTGGTGATCTTGCGGGCAGCGTCGGCAATGAAGTCCCAGGTCGGCGCGTCCGGCATCTTCAGGCCGGCGGCGTCGAACAGGTCCTTGCGGTACATGACCATCGAGCTTTCGCCGTAGAACGGCGCCGCATAGAGCTTGCCGTCCACGGTCAGGCCGCTGCGGATCGCCGGCAGCAGGTCGTCGACGTCGTAGTTGGCGCCGAGATTGTCGAGCGGCACCAGCCAGCCCTGTTTTGCCCAGATCGGCACTTCATAAGTGCCGATCGTCAAGACGTCGTACTGGCCGCCCTTGGTCGCGATGTCGGTCGTGACCTTCTGGCGCAGCACGTTTTCTTCGAGCGTTACCCATTCAAGGTCGATGCCGGGATTCTTCGCCTTGAAATCATCCGTCAACTTCTGCATCCGGATCATGTCGCCGTTGTTCACGGTCGCGATTGTCAGTGTCTCGGCCGAAGCCATGCCGGCAAACGCCAGTGCTGAGCAGGCGCCCAGCAGAAAAGTTCTCAATGTCATAATCTTCCTCCCAGAAGATGGGGTGTGAGCATTCGCTTCGCTCATGGGCAATTACTCAACAAACGATAAAGAATGTCAATCGGCAATCGTTGCTGCAACGCCGAAGGCAGTAGTGATACCCTTGATTTAAATCGGATATTTTTTGCTCAGCTCTTGAGCAAAAACTCGGCCGTCTCTTCGTCAGTGATCAGAGCATTGATTTGATGACCGACAACGGCGGCCCTGATCGCCTTGAACTTGCGCTTGCCCTTGGCCAGCCCAATGACCATCGATGCATCGCGGGACGGGATCGGGGCAGATGCGACGCGCTCGTTGATCGGGTTGTCGATCAACCTGCCGTCGACATCGAAGATCCAGCCGCAGATTTCGCCGACAGCACCCCCGCGCATCAGTTCCATCATCTCGTCCTTCTCGAGAAAACCATCGACGCAGAGTGGCCCATCGATGCCGAGCTCGCCGATGCCGACGAAGGTGACATCGGCTTGCGCGCTTATATTAAGCGTCGAGCGTACCAGCTGCTGGCCATGCAGCAGCTCCCGCTCCTCCGCCGAGGTGACGAGCACCGGCAACGGCATCGGATAGTGCCGCGCCTTCACGGCATCGGCCATGCTGAAGATGACGTTGTAATAGGCGGCCGATCCGTCCGGGGCAATATTGCCGGTCAGCGAAACGATGCGGTGATTGGGACATTCGATCGCCGGAAGCTGGTCGACGGCCGCCTTCAGCGTGCGGCCGGTCCCGATGGCGAGTACGATCGGCTCCGGCCGTTTCAGCCACCGCTCGATCTCGGCCGCGGCCGCCTCGGCAATACCGACCGTCGTCGACGACGACGCGGGATCGCTCGGCACCACCTCCACATGTTTCAGCCCGAATTTCCGACGCAGCTGATTGCCGAGTTCCAGGCAGGCGGCGATCGGATGATCGAGCCGCACCTTGATCAGGCGCTCGGCGACCGCCAGCGACACCAGCCGCTGCGCCGATTGTCGTGAAATGCCCATCGCCGCGGCGATTTCATCCTGCGTGCGCCCGGCGACGTAATAGAGCCAGCCGGCACGCGCCGCATCGTCCAGCCGTGCGGGGGTCTCGGATCTTTTTACCATCTAATGCCTATCGCGCAAAGTGAGCCGGCGGGCCGGCGCCGAACATGATTTGAGTCTGTATCGCGCCAGATCAAAACAAAATTCCGGCAAATGTCGAGCCTATTGCAAAGAGCCTCGCCAAATAACGGCCATCACTCAAGCAAACTCCGTTTAGGCAAACCATTGCACGACGAGATAGATCGCCGCCTTCACGAGACCGTAAATCACCCCGCCGGCGACGACGAGCGACACGGCCGTCATCACGAAGCCGATGAGCGCGAAGAGACCGTCACGGCCCAATATGCCGAAGGCGAAGACCGAGATCGTGATCGCCGGCAGCATGTTGCCGAGCGGGACCGGCAGCAGCAGCACGATCGCCAGCAGCAGGCATGCCGCCCCCGCAAGATATTCCGCCGGCGGTTCGGCGAAGATCGCAAGCCTTGGTTTCAGCATGCGTTCGGCCCAGGCGAGCCAGCGGTAGATGCGGCCGACAATGGCCTCGAAATCCTCCCGGCGCATCGAACGGTTGGCAATCACCTTCGGTAGCCAGGGTTTCAGCCCAAAGGTCAGTTGCGCTGCCAGGAAGACCAATGGCGCCCCGAGCACGGCCGAGGTGCCCGGCGGCGTAGGAAAGGCGTTCGGAAGCGCGAAGATCAGCATCAACGCGCTGATCGCCCTGTCGCCCATCGTGTCGAACAGATCGCCGATCGAGATCCGTTCGCGGCTTTGATCGGCGGCCATTTGCCGCAAAATGGATGAGAGGCGGCGGCCTTTGGGACGTGGTCTTCGGATGGTACTGTTTTCTCTCGTATCGATGGTCGTGGGTCCGGCAGTTGATGAAAGTGTAGGGCCGGATTCTGGCGATGCAATATGCCAATTGAATGACTTGCGGGGACGGAAACCCGTCCCGCCTATCTGATCTCCCCACTTGTAGGAGAGATGTCCGGCAGAACAGCGGAGGTGCCACACGGCACGACCCTAAACCCGGCGACACCGCCGCCGAATGAGCGCTTGAAATTCCCCGCCAACAATGCAAGCAGACGCGGGAGAGAAACGGCAGAGTGGCAATGATCATTTCATTCGACATCGGCGGCACCGCCATCAAGGGCGGCATCGCTCGTTCCGAGACAGACATCGTTCCCCTCGGCCGCCGCCCGACGCCCAGGGATGATTTTGCCGCTTTCGTCGAGACCCTGCACGACATCATCGCCGAAACCGGCCAACAACCGAACGGCATCGCCCTCTCCATCGCCGGCGTCGTCGATCCCGATACGCAGCGCCTGATCTGCGCCAACATTCCCTGCATCCACGAACGCACGCTTGGCGCCGATCTCGAAGCCGAACTCGGTCTGCCGGTGCTGATCGCCAACGATGCCGACTGTTTCGCGATGGCCGAAGCCGGTCTCGGCGCCGGCCGCGGCCACCGCATCGTCTTCGGCGCCATCCTCGGCACCGGCGTCGGCGGCGGCCTGGTTGCCGACGGGCGCCTCGTCAACGAGGCCGGCGGCTTTGCCGGCGAATGGGGTCACGGGCCGATCATCGCATCCGCGGCCGGCAACCCGCCGGTCGCCATTCCCGCTTATGCCTGCGGTTGCGGCCAGAGGGGCTGCGTCGACACCGTCGGCGGCGCCCGCGGCCTCGAGCGCCTGCACAAGACGCTGCACGATCTCGACCTTGCCAGCGAGGAGATCATCGCTCAGTGGCGCCATGGAGAGGAGAAGGCGACACGGACGATCGACGTCTATGTCGATCTCGTCGCCTCGCCCTTGGCGCTGACGATCAACATCACCGGCGCGACCATCGTGCCTGTCGGCGGTGGGCTTTCCAATGCCGAGCCGCTGCTTGCCGCGCTCGACCACGCGGTGCGCGCCCGCATCCTGCGCAAGCTCGATCGCCCGCTGGTGGTGCGCAGCGAATGCCGCATCGAACCCGGTCTGATCGGCGCGGCACTGCTGGGACTGAAGGCCCAGGCGGACTGAAGCAATTCCGCGAAAAGTGCGAAGCGATCTTCCGTCCGCAGCCATTCCTTAAAGCACCGGCCACATCCGCACGATTGCTGCGAACCGATCCCAGTCCTTGCGCGCCAAAGGCGTCCAGGCAGCCTCGGCGATTGCCGGGAGACGCGGAAAAACCAGCCGGTTGAAATAGGCGCGCGAGACGAAGTTCTCGGTCCAGATACAGGCCTGGATGCCGCGCATCTTCTCCTGCAGCGCCTCCGGCAGCTCGCCCTCGGCCTCGTAAGCATAGGTGTGTTCCGGCGGTGCGTGGCCCGCCCAGCTGGCGCCCGGCTCGGCCCAGGCCTCCGCCTGCGCCATGTCGAGATAATAGGCCTGCCCCGGTGTCATCACCACGTCGTAACCTTCTTGCGCGAGCTCGATGCCGACGGCGGGCTTTTCCCAAGCCATCAGCAGCGTGCCGTCGCGATCGACGCCGCCGCCATGCGAGACCTCGTTCCAACCGGCGAGCTTCCTGCCGCGCTCCGACAGCATGGCTTTGATACGTTTCAGGAAATAGGATTGCAGCTCGGCAGTGCCGGCAAGTTTCTCCCGCTCCATCAGCACCTTGCAGAGCGGCGAGGAAAGCCAGGAGCCATGCGCCACCTCGTCGCCGCCGATATGAAGATATTCGCCGGGAAACAGCGTCACCATCTCATCGAACACCTTGCCGAGAAATTCATAGGTGAATTCCACCGCCGGATTGAGGGCGTTGTTTGGATAACCCTGCACCGAGCGGTAACTATCAGGCGCCTCCTGCCCGTCGACGAGTTCGGGCAACGAGAACAGCGTCGCCATGCTGTGGCCCGGAATATCGATTTCCGGCACCACTTTGATATGCAGCGAGGCTGCATGCGCAACGATCCGCCCGGCGTCCTGCTGCGTGTAATGGCCGGAGCGCGTCTCAGCTCCGTCGCCGAGCTGCGGCACGAGCACTTCATCCGGCCCGTGCCGGGCACCGATCTCCGTCAGCGCCGGATAGGCCTTGATCTCCAGCCGCCACGCTTCGTCGTCGGTCAGATGCCAGTGGAAGATGTTGAGCTTGTTCCAGGCGAGAATATCGATCAGCCGCACGACGTCTGCCACCGGATAGAACTGCCTGGACACATCGAGATGGCAGCCGCGCCAGTCATAACGCGGCTGGTCGGCGATTGTGCCAAAATTGGGGAATTTGAAGCGCTCGCGATCGGCGCCGGCGCCGTGCAGCAGTTGCGCCAGGCTGATCAGCCCGTAATGCCGCCCGGCCGTATCCGCACTCGAAAGCACGATCTCATGCGCCGTAAAACGCAATTCGTAAGCAGAGGCGGCGATCGACGATTCGGTAACGAAACGAATGGCCCGCCCGCCTTCGACGGCACTGAGGGAAAACGGCATATTGTCGGCCGGATAGAGCCGCTGGTAAAGCTCCAGAACCAGCGAAAGCGCCTTGACCGCATCGGGCCGCGTCCGCTCTGTGGGATAAAGGACGACCGGCAGCTCTCCCGCCTTCAGCCCAAGCGCCAGCGGCCAAGGCAGCAGCGAATAAGGTTCCTCGGCGCGGCCCGGCGGCAGAAGCGGCGGCGCCACGTCAGCATCCCGGCCATCGAGCATGAGATCGCCGAAACCAACAGGAACGTGACGTCCGTCGCCAAGTGTCAGATAGGCCGATTTGACGCCTGATGTCATATGTTTCGGCGCCCTGGTCAGCCCCTCGACGGTGAACCGCCAGCGCCCGCCGGGCGGCACGCTCAGCCCTTCGGGCGGCAGGAATTCGTGGAAATGCGCGACCTGCCGCCTGAGGCTGCCGCCGTCGCAGACATGTTTGTCGGCAACCCGCGTCTCTGACGTATAGGCGAGCGAGAAGCCGGACAGCAGCTCTGCCGAAAGATTGAAAAGCGTGAAGGTGAGGCGCCCGAAACTGTCCTCGATCGGGCTCCAGCTTGCTTCCAGATGGTAATCGGCCATGGTCGTGCCCTGCCTCGTCGCTGAGTGGCCGGGATCGCGGTTGGTCTCCCGGCATGCTTTCGCAGCTTAGCTTTTTCGAGGCGGCAATGGAATCGTGGCCCGGGTCCGAGGCGGAGCGGACAGCGATGAGCCGTTCAAAGGCTGGCTGCCGAGCCGGGGCTAAGCAGCAGCGTGCTTTGACGGAGAGCTGACCCTGCAAGAAAACGGCGCGGCTTTCGCCGCGCCGTCCTCACTCTGCTGCCAACGCCGGCGGATATCTGTCATCCGCCTCTTCCTGGATGGCGTCGGCATGCTGGCCTGGCTCGTCCTTTGCCTTCGGCTCCCGGCCGAAGAAGAGGGCGTAACCGGCGGGCAGAACCAGAATGGTAAGCACTGTGGCAACCAGGATGCCGCCCATCATCGCGTAGGCGAGCGGGCCCCAGAAGACGCCGCGCGAAATCGGGATCAGCGCCAGCACCGCGGTCAGCGCCGTCAGCATGATCGGCCGGAAACGCCGCACGGCAGCACCGACGATCGCCTCCTGCCGGTGCATGCCGGCCTTGATATCCTGATCGATCTGATCGACCAGGATGATCGAGTTGCGCATGATGATGCCGAGCAGGGCGATGACGCCGAGGATCGCCACGAAGCCGAAAGGCGCGCCGCTGATCAGCAATGCGGCCGCCGCACCGATGATCCCGAGCGGGCCGGTGGCGAGCACCAGCATCGCCTTGCCGAAATGCTGCAGCTGTATCATCAGCAGCACGATGATGACGGCGAGCATGATCGGCGCCTTGGCGGCAATCGACATCTGGCTCTCCGCCGCATCCTCGGCGCCGCCCTGGATCTCGACATTGTAGCCGGCCGGCAGGCTGTCGCGCAGGTCCTTCATGTCGGCATACATCTTCATCACCACGTCGTTCGGCTGCACGCCGTCCGGCAGCGTGGCGCGCACGGTGATCGTCGGCAGCCGGTCGCGACGCCATTCGACGCCCTGCTCCATGACGGGCACGACCTTGGCGACCTGCGAAACGGGCACGAAACTGCCGAAGTCCGTCGGCACATAGACGGAATTGACGGCCGACAGCAGCGAACGGCTGGAATTCGGCTCGCGAGCGACGATCGAGACCGTCTCCTCGCCGTCACGGAAATCGTCGAGCGACGTCCCCGACATGGCGGTCTGCAGCACCTGGCGTACGCGCTGCGAAGTGACGCCGAGTGCCCGGGCGCGGTCCTGGTCGATCACCAGCTTCATCGCCGGCACCTCTTCCAGCCAGTCGTCATGGATGGCGCCGAGCTCCGGGTTGGCCTGGAAGCGCGCCTTTACCTGATCGGCGATCTCCCTGACTTCCTGGCGGTCGGGACCCATGACGCGCATCTGCACCGGCCAGCCGGTCGGCGGACCGAGGAAGAGGCGGTCGACCTTGCCGCGAATGTCGGGGAAGTCTTCCGCAAGGATCGTCCGCAGCTTGACGATCAGCCGCTCGCGTGCCGGTTCGTCATTGGCCATGACGAGCAGCTGGGCGAAGTTCGGATTGCGCAGCTGCTGGTCGAGCGGCAGAAAGAAGCGCGGCGCGCCTTCGCCGATATAGGTGGCGATGAACCGCTTGTCGGGATCATCCATCATCTTGGCTTCGAGCGCCTTTGCCTGCACCTCGACTTCCCGAATGCTGGTGCCCTCGGGTAGCCAGAGATCGACGAGAATTTCCGGCCGCGAGGATTGCGGGAAGAAATTCTGCGGAATGAACTGGAAGGCCCAGAGGCTGGTGACGAAGGTGCCGAGCGTCAGCAGCAGCACGATGACGCGGTGGCGCACCGCCCAGCCGACCGTGCCGCGCAGCCGACGGTAAAAGCCGGTGTCGAAGGCGTCGCGATGCTCGCCGGCATGATGGCGCTGCTTGAGGATCATATAGCCGAGCCACGGCGTGAAGTAGACCGCGACGAACCACGAGGTGACGAGCGCGATGCCGACGACGTAGAACAGCGAGCGCACATATTCGCCGGCCGTCGAGGCGGCGAAGCCGACGGGAATGAAGCCGGCCGTGGTGATCAGCGTGCCCGTCAGCATCGGGAAGGCGGTCGAGGAATAGGCGAAGCTTGCCGCTTCGATCTTGACGAGCCCCTCCTCCAGCTTTCGCTCCATCATCTCGACGACGATCATCGCATCGTCGACAAGCAGGCCGAGCGCGATGATCAGCGCGCCGAGCGAGATGCGCTGCAGATCGATGCCGAGTTCGTACATCAGCGCAAAGGTGGCGGCGAGCACCAACGGAATGGCGATGGCGATGACGAGGCCCGATCGCCAGCCGATCGACACGAACGAGACGACCAGCACGATGATGAGAGCTTCGCCGAGCGCATGCATGAATTCGCTGACAGCATCCGTCACCACGTCGGGCTGGTTGGCGATCTGATCGACGGCAACGCCGTAGGGCAGCGCCTCCTCGAAGCGCTGATAGGTCGCCTCCACGCCCTTGCCGACATCGGTCACATTGAAGCCCTTGGCCATCACGACGCCGACTTGAACGCTGTCGTGGCCGTTGAAACGGTACTTGCGCTGGTAGGGATCTTCGAGCCCGGAACTGACGGTGGCGATATCGCCGAGGCGCGTCACCTGACCGCCGGCGCGAAGGCGCAGTTCGCGGATGTCGGCTGCTTTCTTGACGTCGCCTTCGACCGATATGCGCACCGACCGCAGGCCGGTATCGACCGAGCCTGCCGGATCGACATTGTTCTGGCCCTTGATGGCATTCTGCAGATCGAGGATCGTCAGGCCGCGCTCGGCGAGCGCCTTGGATGAGACGTCGACATAGATCTTCTCAGGCTGGTCGCCGATGATGACCGCTTTCTCGACGCCCGGCGTCGTCAGCAGCATGTCGCGCGCCTGGATCGCGAATTTCTTCAGTTCCGGATAGGAATAGCCGTCGCCGCTGATCGAATGCAGCGTGATGAAGGTATCGCCGAACTCGTCGTTGAAATAAGGGCCGAGCAGCCCCTGCGGCAACTCGTTGGAGATGTCGCCGACCTTCTTGCGCACCTGGTAGAAGGCATCCGCCACCTCTTGCGAATTCGTGTCGCCCTTGACCTGCAGGGTGATGATCGCACTGCCCGCCCGCGTATAGGACTTGACCCAGTCGATATGCGGCGTTTCCTGCAGCTTGCGCTCGATCTTGTTGACGACCTGATCTTCCATTTCCTGAATGGAAGCACCTGGCCAGATCGCCTGAACAACCATGACGCGGAAGGTGAATTCGGGGTCCTCGCGCTGGCCCATGCGCATTAGGCCGAGCACGCCGGTGACGATGATCAGCCCGAAGAGGAAGCGGGCGATGCTCGGATGTCCGATTGCCCAGCGCGACAGATTGAAGGGCCGCTTTTCGGTGGTGGTGGCGTCCATGGTCTTGTTCCCTATCCTATGGCGCGATCAGCGCACGGCCTGGTCCGTGGCGGCCAGGGCCGACTGCTGGTCCGGCACTTTCACCTTCAGGTTCTCGCTCATGAACTGCGTGCCGGCCGAAACGACGAGATCGCCGCTATCGAGACCCTCGGTCACATGCACGCCGTCACCGGTGAAATCGGCGACCTTGATGTCGCGGCCATGTACGGTCGCCGTGTCGCGGTCGACGGTCCAGACCATCTGCTTGCCGTCCTTTTCAGCCAGGGCGCTGAGCGGGATCGAGACATAGCTGCTGCCATTGCTGACCTCGGCCTCGATCGTCGCCGTCATGCCGAGAAGCACGCGCGGATCGTTCGGCAGGCTCACCCGGACGGCGAACGTGCGCGACTGCTGGTCGGCGCTGCCGGAAACTTCCCGCACCTTGCCGTCGAGTACCAGCCTGTCGTCGGCCCAGAAGCTTGCCTTGACTGTCTTGCCCGGCTTGAATTCGGCAATGTCGTTTTCCGGAACGGCGATCTGCACTTCCTTCTCGCCGTCGACCGCAACCGTGACGACGGCGGTGCCGGAACCGACGACCTGGCCGGTATCGGCATTAATCGCAGTGACGATGCCGTTCTGACCGGCCTTGAGCTCGGTATAGCTCACCTGGTTCTTCGCCTGGTCGAGCGCGGAAAGTGCGGCATCGCGCTGTGAGATCGCCTGGTCATGGCTGAGCGAAGCCTGTTCGACCTGCGACTTCGGGGCGACGCTCTTGTCGAAAAGCTGCTCGGCGCGTTTGTTGACGAGATCGGTGGTTTCGACGCCCCTTTCCGCCGAGGCGAGATTGGCTTCCGCCGTCCGGACCGCCAGCTGGTAGTCCGTGGCATCGACGCGGGCGAGAACGTCGCCCGGCGTCACCCGGTCGCCGATATCGACGAGGCGTTCGGTGATCTTGCCGGCGACGCGAAACCCGAGGTTCATCTCCGTGCGCGCCTTGACCGAACCCGAATAATCGAGCTTGCGCGTGTCCCCGGCCTTGGCGATCTCGACGACCTTCACCGGCCGGATGACTTCCTTGACCTCAGCCTTCTCTTCCGAGCAGGCGGAAACGCCGATGCCGATGGCGCCCACGAGCACGAGACTGGCGACGGACGGCATGCGATGGCTGAGGGTCTTGAGCGAAAACATCTTCCGCACTCCTGGATCGTTTCGGGGGTTTCGACGGCGCCCGCCGTCCATTATTTCTTCAGCGCCCTGATCACGTAGTCGATCAGTTCGTCGACGCTCGCGCGGTTCGTTTTGGCAAGACATTGCGCCACCATCTGCGGATGGCAGAGCGTGTTCGTCGCCGCGCCGAAGCAGCGCGAGGCAACGACCGGGTCCTGCTCGGCGAACTCGCCGGATGCAATGCCTTCGGCAATGATTTCGGCGATGAGATCATGAACGCGGTCGATATGTTTTTCGATGACATGCCAGTCGCGCTCAATCGCGACGATGATCATCTCGTGCACCTTCGTCTCGTCGAGCATCACATCCAGCGTCCACTGATACTGGGTCTCGACATAGCGGCGCAGCCTTTCGCTGGCGCTGGCCGGCTGATGGCGGACGTCGTAGGCGATCTGATAGCACATGGCGAGCATGCGCCCGCAGAGCGCCTGGTGTATCTCAACCTTGGAGGCGAAGAAGCGATAAATATTGGCCGGCGACATGCCGAGGTCGCGGGCGATGTCGGCCACCGTCGTCTTGCTGTAGCCATAGTGACGGAACAGCCGCTCGGCCGAATCGAGAATCCGCGTGACATTCTCCTGCCGCGTGATGTCGAGTGTATTTTCCGCGAGGTCGTTCATAAGTTCCGAGGCCTGATTTTACGACTGACGATTTTCGAATTTCGTCAGTCGTAAAATATAAGACGTTATTTGTCAATATGCCGCGGCGCAGCACAAATTGTCGAGGGACGAGCACGATCCGGCGGAAGCGACAATCTAGCGGTGAGAAGGCCTGTACCGCCCGCGTCATGCCGACAGCCGACGACTTCGGGATAGGCGGACCCGATAATGCAGGCGACAAATGGAAAGTGCCGCGGCGAGAAGCGCGCGGCACCTGGTCAATGAAATGACGTGTCAGACGATCTTGACGTCGAGTGTGATCGGAACGGAGGCGAGCGCCTTGGAAACCGGGCAGCCGGCCTTTGCCTTGTTGGCGAGTTCGGTGAAGGTCGCCTCATCGGCACCGGGAATACGGCCGGAGAGCGAAAGATGGATGGCGGTAATGGCAAAGCCGCCCTCGACGCTTTCGAGCGTTACCTTGGCAGAGGTTTCCATATGCTCGGCGGTAAAGCCGGCTTCCCCGAGGATCAACGACAGCGCCATGGTGAAGCAGCCGGCATGGGCGGCACCGATCAGTTCTTCCGGGTTGGTGCCGGCAACGCCTTCGAAGCGGCTCGCGAAGCCGTAGGGATAATCCTTCAGGGCGCCGCTCTGTGTCGAGATCAGGCCTCTTCCGTCCTTGAGGCCACCGGTCCAGTGAGCCGAAGCCGTACGATTGATCTGCATGCCGTCCTCCTGTTTTTGATTGAGCTTTCAGCGCATGATGCCGAAAAGTGTACACGGTTTTCGGACGACATCATGCTCCAACTATTTCCAGGAAGCGGCAGGGCGCCGCTCCATGCCTGCGGGAGATCAGATAACCTTCCCGATGGGCAATATAATGCTCTATCGCGAGAAGACGACAGGCTTGTAAAATAGCGGGGTCGAAGCCCTTCAGGCGGAATGCTGCAGCATGCTGAGGCCGCCGTCGATCGTCAGGCAGGTGGCATTGATGAACGGGCACTCGTCTGAGATCATGAACACGGCCGCCATGGCAATCTCCTCCGGCGTCGCGATGCGCCCGCCGGGATGCAGTTTCATCGTCTCGGCCTTTGCCGCCTCCGGATCGGGAAAGCCGTTCCAGTAATCGATCACCTTCTGCGTCGAGACATAACCCGGCGCCAGCGCGTTGACGCGGATATTGCGGGCGGCATATTCGAGCCCTAAGGATTTCGTCATTCCAAGCAGGGCGTGTTTTGCCAGCGGATAGGGAAATGTGTGCGGGATGATGGTGAAAGCGTGAGTCGAGGCGATGTTGAGGATGACGCCGCCACCCTGTTCGATCAGGCCGGGCAGCACCGCCCTGCAGCAATTCCATGCGCCCTTGAGATTGATGTCGAAGCAGCGGTTCCATTCCTCGTCCGTCGTCTCGAGCGGTTCGGCGAAGACATTCACCCCGGCATTGTTGACGAGCGCGTTCAGCTGTCCGATCTCTTCATTCGCCTGAGCGACCAATGTGGTGATCGTCCCGGAATCGGTGATATCGGCCGGCAGATAACCAAGCCGGCCACCACTGCGCTGGAGGTCTTTCGCTGTCTTCACCAGCAGCGCGGCGTCGCGATCGACGAGAAAGACGGCGGCATCCTCCCGCATGAAAGCCTTTGCGATCGCAAGGCCGATACCCTGCGCAGAGCCGGTGACCAGGATGTTCTTGCCCTGCAGGCGGCCGCTCATCTATCCCTCCTCCGGTTGAACCGGCAGCGCCGACATCAGGATCGTCACCGTGCCGGCAAGCGCCTCTCCCGGCGCAAGCGGCGTGAGCCCGCCGAAATCAGGAAGGTGGTGGCCGTTCGGCAGGTGGCTCATCGGCTCGAGGCAGAAGAAGTCGCTCCGGTTGACCGGAATATACAGCATGAAGCGATCGAGCGCACCGTCGGCTTTCAGCGCCGCCTGAATTCCAAGTTCCGGCCAGGCGATTGCCGCCCGCCCGTTCCAGCCCTCGAAGGCATTGTTCATCCACCTCTGCGGCAAAAGCTTTTCGGATCTGAAATCGAAATGGTCCGGCACAGGGCCAGGCATCTCTGGCAGATGGTCCGGCCGCTCGCTCCAATAGCGATCGGCCGCAATCGCCAGTCGCGTCTTTGGCGTCCGCGCGAAGAAGGGATGTTGACCGAGCCCGAAAGGAAGAGCCGCTTCGCCGCGGTTTTCCACGGAAAGCCTCAGCACCAGAGCATCGCCAGTGAGACGGATCTCCTGCCGGGCAAGATAGGCATAAGGTGAAACCCCGTCGGCGCTCCGGGAAAAGGAGAACTGCGCATGCTCCGAGCTTGAGTCTTCAAGCTGCCAGAGGCTGAGCCAGCCGTCGCCGTGGAGATAGAGCGGATCGGAAGCATTCGGCTGGAAGGCATAGTCGCGGCCGGCAAAGGACATGGCATTGCCCTCCACGCGATTGCCGAACGGCACCATTGCGAAATTCGCCATCGCTCCATCCGGGCCGCCGGCCGCCACGACAAAGGGCATGCCTCGGTAGGTCGCGGCGGTGACGGCGGCACCCCGACGGCTGGCCCGTACGGCGAAATCGCCGTGCCTCATTTCGATGTCATCGCCGGCTTGTCCCTGGTTCATCCGCGCCGTCCCGCAGCCGAAGACCTCAAATTGTCGAGCAGCACTGCGATCAGCAGGATCAGCCCGCGGACCACATACTGATAAAACGCCTGGATATTCAAGAGGTTCATGACGTTTTCGGCAATACCCATGATCAGCACGCCGACGATGACGCCGCTCATCGCCGCCCGGCCGCCGGCCAGCGAAACGCCGCCGAGAACGCAGGCCGAAATCACCGAAAGCTCAAGCCCTGTCGCCGCATTCGGCTGGCCGGAGGTGATGCGCGAGGCAAGCAGAATGCCGGCAATGCCGCAGACAAGCCCCTGCAGCGCAAAGATCCAGACCCGCATATTGACGACATTGACGCCGGCAAGCCGCGAGGCCTCGGGATTGCCGCCGATCGCCAGGGTGTTCTTGCCGAAGACGGTGCGGTTGAGCACGAAACCGAAGAGGATGAAAAGGATCAGCATGATCCAGATCGGCGTCGGCACGGTCAGAAATCGCGACAGGGCAAGCTGGTAGAAATCGGCATCGTTGATGCCGACGGCCCGGCCGTCAGAGGCGATCAGCGCCAGCCCGCGCACGATCTGCATGGTCGCAAGCGTGGTGATCAGCGCATTGATGCGAAACCGCGCAATGACGATGCCGTTGACGAGGCCGACGACGGCGCCGCAAAGCAGGGCGGCGAGCAGCCCGACGGGAATGGAGCCCGTCGCATTCGAGACCATCACCGCGATCATGCCGGAGAAGGCGACGATCGATCCGACCGAAAGGTCGAAATCGCGCGACGCCAGGCAGAACATCATCGTGCAGGCAACGATGCCGATCGTGACGACCGACTGCAGCAGCCCCAGCATGTTTCGCTCGGTCAGGAAGTTCGGAACGAAAAGCGAGACGATCACGAAGGCAGCAGCGAAGATCACCACCAGCCCCTGTTCGCCGAGAAGGATTTTTTTCAACGAATTCATCGTCCGTATTTTCCCGGTCCTAAAGGGTGCCTGCGGCGTTCTTGTCGGGCAGCGCTGCCGTCAGGATGCTGCGCTCATCGAAATCCGGACGGGCGACATTGGCCGCCACTCTGCCCTGGCACATCACCATGATACGATCGGAAATGCCGATGACTTCCGGCAACTCGCTTGAAATGACCACGATCGCCATGCCGCCGGCCGCAAGTTCGTAGAGGATTTCGTAGATTTCCGATTTCGCCCCGACATCGATGCCGCGCGTCGGCTCGTCGATGACCAGGACCTTGATACCCTGTTCGGACAACCAGCGGCCGAGAATGACCTTCTGCTGGTTGCCGCCCGAGAGATTGATGATGTCCTGCCGGCGCGACGGCGTTCGCACCCGAAGCTTGGCGATGAACCGGTCCGCCAGCGCCGCCTCTTGTCTCGGACTCAGAATGCCGAAAGGCGAAAAATGCCGGCGCGAAGAGATGGCGATATTCTCCTCGATCGATCGTCCCTGGACGATGCCGTCGAACTTGCGGTCCTCGGGGCAGAGCACCATGCCGGCATTGATCGCCGCTTTCGGATTGTTCGGCGAAACGGCAACGCCGTCGATCGTCACCTGCCCTTGATGCCTGGTGTCGGCGCCGTAAAGCAGCCGCGCCATCTCGCTACGGCCGGCACCGATCAGCCCGAAGAAACCGAGGATTTCGCCCTGGCGGACGGAAAAGCTGATCGGATGGCGCAGCCTCGGCCCCGACAGGCCCTTGACCTCCAGCCGTACGCCGCCGAGCGGACGTTCGCGCCAGCCCCAGACATTGCTGATCTCGCGTCCGACCATTTCCGAGATGATCTGCTCGCGCGTCGTTTCGGCGATCTGAGGATGGTGGGCGGCAAGTCTGCCGTCGCGCAGCACCGTCAGGCTGTCGCAAAGCCTGAAAATCTCGTCGAGGCGATGCGAGACGTAGAGAATGACCGTTCCCTTGGCCTTCAGTGTATCGATGAGCGAAAACAGAATCTCGCTTTCACGCGAGGAGAGCGATGAGGTCGGCTCGTCGAGCGCTATCACCCGTGCATCGAGCATGACAGCCTTGGCGATTTCGACCATCTGGCGTGCCCCGATCGACAGCGAAGCGACCTTGGCCGACGGATCGATATCGATGCCGATCTCCTCAAGCTTCGAGCGCACCGTCTCGATCAGCGTCTTCGAATGGATGACGCCGCCCTTGGCCGGGAAACGCCCAAGCCAGAGATTTTCGGCGACCGTCAGCTCGGGAACGAGCTGCAGTTCCTGATGGATGACGATCACGCCGGCATGGAAGGCGTCGCGAACGGATGCGTATTTCTGCTCCTCGCCGTCGATAAGGATGTTGCCGGCATCGGCCGCCTGATCGCCTGACAGTACGCGGATCAGTGTCGATTTACCGGCACCGTTTTCGCCCATCAGGCCGTGGACGGCGCCCCTCTCGACCGTGAAGGACACGTTCGCCAGCGCCTGCACGCCGGGATAACCTTTGGAGATATTGCTGAATTCGAGGAAAGCCATCATCGCTCCGCCGAGAAAGACCCGGCGGCACGCTGAGCGGCCGCCGGACGATATCATCTTGGAAGGACGATCACTCGATGCCAAGATCCTTGCGGACCTTTTCGTAATCGCCGCGCAGCGCCAGGGAACCGGAGGTCAGCGTCAGCTTTGCCGGCTCCTTGTCGTTGGCGATCCAGTCGTACAGGTTGAGCGCCGTCTCATAGCCGTGACGCTTCGGCGAGATGATGACGGTACCGAAGAAGCCCGTCGCTGTCGGCTTCTTGAATTCATTGATCGCCGATTCCGCACCGCCGATGCCGACACCGATGACGTTGGCAGCCGGAATACCGACCGATTCGGAGGCGCGGACGGCGCCGAGGACGGCTTCGTCGTTGAGGCCGAAAGCGACCCAGTATTTCACGTCGGCATGTTTGTTGAGAACGGTGGTCGCCGCGTTGAGCGCCGCTTCCGTATCCGTCTTCGCCTGCGGCGCGTCGTAGATGTTTTCTGCCGGGAAGCCGGCGGACTTCAGCACCGAGATCGCACCTTCGACGCGGTCGACGGCGGTCGGCAACTGGTCGTAGGAGACCCGCACGGCGCCGACATTCTTCATGTCCCAACCACGCTTCTTGATTTCATCGACGATCGCCTGGCCGACGGTCTCGCCGATCTTGGTGGCTGAAATGCCCATATGCGGCACGTCTTCCAGCGGCTTGCCGTCGGCGCTGACGAGGCGATCGTCGACCGTCATCAGCTTCAGCTGGTTGGCTTCGGCCTTGGCGACGATGCCGGGGCCGAGTTTCACGTCGGGCGTGCAGATGATGAAGCCCTGCGCACCCTGGGCGCCGAGATTGTCGATCGCCGACTGGACCTTCTCGCCGTCTTCGGCGCCGATCTTGACGACGGTAAAGCCTTTTTCCTTGGCGGCCTGGTCGGCGAATTTCCATTCGTCCTGGAACCACGGCTCCTCGGGCTGCTTGACGATGAACCCTAACTTGACGTCCGCGGAAAATGCCGAGCCGGCTGCCAGAATGGCGAAAGTGCCAGCCAGAATGGCTGCTTTGAACAAGCGCATGTCTCTCTCCCTAAACTCTCAAAAACCGAGCAGCTGCCTCCCAGGCAACGCCCAATGAATTATGGCAAATCATCATACCAGTCAATTGCCAATGTATGATGATTGGAATAATAGGATTGTTGACGAGGTGGCGGGAGGAAGCGTCGCAAAGCGGATCGAATTCCGATAATCAGGTTCGGTTGCCTAGCACGCGAGACAGAGCGGAGAGGTGAATTGGAAACAATCGAACGACAGGGCGGGGCCGAAAGCCGCCGCATCGAACGCCGCCCGCGCGTACGCCGCAACGTCACGGCGGCGATCGCTCAGGATATCTGTGCGGACCGCTATCCCGCAGGCTCCCCGCTGCCCCGCGAGAACGATCTCTGCGAGCTATACGGCGTCAGTCGCACCGTCATTCGCGAATCGCTGAAAGTGCTGGAGTCGAAAGGCCTTGTCCGTGGCAAGCCGCGCATCGGAACCACCGTCTGCGACAAGGACGACTGGAATATCCTCGACGCCGACGTGCTGGAATGGATGGGTCCCTATATCAAGGATTTCGACCTGCTCGGCTGCATCCTCGAAGCCCGCCGCACCATCGAGCCGGCAGCCGCCGAATATGCCGCCGAACGCGCCAGCGCCCAGGAGATCGCCGATCTCGACAATGCCTGGCGGCAGATGCGCGACAGCGCCCGCGACCCGGAAAGCTTCACCGAGGCCGACGTCATGTTCCATACGGTGCTGCTCACCGCCAGCCACAATCAGGTCTTCCGCCGCCTGTCGAGCGCCATTCACGCGGCGCTGAAATATGCGTTGCATGCCTCCAATATCGGCGTCGAGAACCGCGAGGACGCGGTGCTCGTTCATGGCCAACTGGTCGAGGCCCTGCGCATGCGTGACAAGGCGGGCGCCCGCGAATGTGCCAACCGCATGCTCGATCTTGCGGTGCGCGATCTTGCCGCCGCCGAAAAAGCGATCGGCAGAACGAAATGACCGATCACGACAAATCTGCGGACGCGCCGCCGATCGCAAAACCCGGGAAGAGACTGAAAGAACAGCGATGAAGATCACCAAACTCACCACCTATATCGTTCCTCCGCGCTGGCTGTTTTTGAAGGTCGAGACCGACGAAGGCATCGTCGGCTGGGGCGAACCGGTCGTCGAAGGCCGCGCACTCACGGTTCAGGCCGCCGTCCATGAGCTGGAAGACTACCTGATCGGCAAGGATCCTTTCCTGATCGAGGACCACTGGACCGTGATGTATCGCGGCGGCTTCTATCGCGGCGGCGCCGTCCACATGAGTGCAATCTCGGGCATCGACCAGGCGCTGTGGGACATCAAGGGCAAAGCGCTCGGCCAGCCGATCCATTCCCTGCTCGGCGGCCAGCTCCGTGATCGCATCAAGGTCTATTCCTGGATCGGCGGCGACCGTCCCTCGGATGTCGCCAACAATGCCAAGGAAGTGGTTGCCCGCGGTTTCAAGGCGATCAAGCTCAACGGCTGCGAGGAAATGCAGATCGTCGACACCAACGAGAAGGTGGAGAAAGCAGTCGAGACCATTGCCGCCATCCGTGAGGCAATCGGCCCGCATATCGGCATCGGCGTCGATTTCCACGGCCGCGTCCACAAGCCGATGGCGAAGGTTCTCGCCAAGGAGCTCGATCCCTACAAGCTGATGTTCATCGAAGAGCCGGTGCTTTCCGAAAACAAGGAAGCGCTGCGTGATATCGTCAATCATACCTCGACGCCGATCGCACTCGGCGAGCGGCTCTTTTCGCGCTGGGACTTCAAGCAGGTTCTGTCCGACGGCTATGTCGACATTATCCAGCCGGATCTCTCCCATGCCGGCGGCATCACCGAATGCCGCAAGATCGCGGCGATGGCCGAGGCCTATGACGTGGCGCTGGCGCCGCATTGCCCGCTGGGCCCGATCGCGCTCGCCGCTTGCCTGCAGGTCGATGCCGTCAGCTACAATGCCTTCATCCAGGAACAGAGTCTCGGCATCCACTACAACAAGGGCAACGACATCCTCGACTACATCTCCAACAAGGAGGTGTTCCACTATGCCGATGGTTTCGTCTCGATCCCGCAGGGTCCGGGTCTCGGCATCGAGGTCGACGAAGCCTATGTCATCGAGCGCGCGAGGGAAGGCCATCGTTGGCGCAACCCGATCTGGCGACACGCCGACGGCAGCTTCGCCGAGTGGTGAGAGCGCATAACCCCGAAAATCGGAACCGATTTTCGGAAAGAATTGTGCAATTCAAAGTGATAGGGTCGCGCAAGCGGCCCTTTTTCATTGCTCGTGTCGGATATCGCGTGTCTCGTCCGTCATAGTGGAAGCTCAAAGAGGAGATTTCAAAATGGCCAGAGCAATCGCAATCATCGTCGCCCGCATCATCTTCAGCTTCGTCTTCTTCATGGCGGCCGGCTTCAAGTTCGCCGATATCGGCGCGACGGCGGGCTATATCGCCGCAGCCGGCATTCCGATGGCGACATTCCTTGCCTGGGTCGCCGCCTTCTTCGAGATCGCGCTGGCGCTCGCTTTCATATCAGGGGCCTTCTTCACCGAGGCCAGCCTGCTCGCAGGCATCTATGTGATCTTCCTCGCTTTCGCTTTCCACGGCCCATCCCATTGGCAGCAGAACCAGGCCGAATTCGGCTTCTTCATCGATCACTTTACCTTCCTCGCCGGCCTGCTCTTTGCCGCCGTCCATGGACCGGAAAAATGGGCCTTGAAGCAAACGCTTCTCAGGTAACCGGGACGACCTGCTCTCTTCTGGAACCAAGAGCCGTGCCGAACAGTTGGCATATCGGCAAAACGGCAAGGAGAGCCCCGCCCATGGAGCTGAAGGGAAAGATCGCATTGGTGACAGGCGCCGGTTCCGGCATCGGCAAAGCGGCGGCGTTGCGGCTTGCCGCCGAGGGTGCAAGGGTCGCAGCATTGAGCCGCACCGCTGACGAGGTCGAAAAGACCCGCGCCGAAATCGAGGCCGGCGGCGGCGAGTCGATCGCTTTGACGGCAGATACCAGCGACGAAGCTCAAATGCGGGGCGCCGTCGCGCAACTGACCGACACCTTCGGCGGCCTCGACATCGTTGTCGCCAATGCTGGGATCAACGGCGTCTGGGCGCCGATCGACGATCTGAAGCCGGAAGAATGGGACAAGACCATCGCCGTCAATCTGCGCGGCACCTACCTGACCCTGCATCTGACGGTTCCGCATCTGAAGCGGCACGGCGGTTCGATCATCGTCGTCTCCTCGATCAACGGCACCCGAACCTTCACCACGCCGGGCGCCACCGCCTACACCGCAACCAAGGCAGGCCAGGTCGCCATGGCCCAGCAGCTCGCCCTCGAACTCGGCCGGCACGGCATTCGCGTCAATGCCGTCTGCCCGGGCGAGATCGACACCAATATCAGCGCCAATACCGACAGCCGTCATCGCGAGGAGACGGAGGTTCCGGTCATCTGGCCGCAGGGGGATATTCCGATCGCCGGCGGCAAGGCAGGCAAGAGCGAGGATGTTGCCGAAGCCATCCTCTTTCTCGCATCCGAACGCGCCCGACATATCACCGGTACGCCGATCTGGATCGACGGTGGCCAGGGCCTGTTGCGATAGCCCTTGCAGTCAGGAACTCAGCCGTTCAGCCGGGCGCTGTCGAGAGTATACAGTTCTTGCGCGCGCTGCACGCCGCGCAACACATAGCGCCCGATGCAGGCGAGTGATGTGCGTTCCTCCTCTGGTATCGCTGCGGCGAAATCGGAGGACATCAAGACGTTGAGATCGACCGAGCGGCAGATCGAGGCGATGCGGCTGACCTCGTTGACGGCAGGTCCGATGACGGTGAAATCCAACCGGTCCTGGCTGCCGATATTGCCGTAAAAGACGTCACCGATATGCAGGCCGATATAGACGTCGGTCGTCGCCCGGCCGTCGGTCGCACGCACGGCATTCAGCGTGGTGAGCTTTTCCCGCAGCAACGATTCGGCGCTCAGCGCCGCACGACATGTCTCCGCCGGCACCGCACCCTTGAAGATAGCGAGCACACCGTCGCCGATCAGCTTCAGCACGTTGCCCCCGGACTCGTGGATCGCCGTGATCACCGCCTCGCTATAGTCGTTAAGCAGCGGGATGATCTCCTCCGGCGGCACGCTGTCGGAGATCTTGGTGTAGTTCAGCAGGTCGGAAAACCAGAGTGCCGCGGAAATCCGCTCCGATTTGCCGCGGCTGATCTTGCCTTCCATCACCTGGCGCGCGGCGTCCTCGCCGAGATAGACCTCGGCGATGGTGCGGGCGATACGCCCGAGCGCGATACATTTGATCGCCAGCCCCAGCACCGGCACCAGCTTGCGCAGGATGGCGAGGTCGTGATCGGAAAAGCCCTGAGGATGTTTCGTCGCGAAATGCGAGAAGAAGCAATCCATCTCGCCGATCGTGCCGGCCTCGGAAAAACGATGCATCATCGCCACGAAATCCGTGTGACCGGCTTCAGCGATCGTATCGAGCATGGAGAAATCGATCGGATCGCCGAAGCCGAGACGCCGGCGTATCTCCCGCTCGTTGCGAGACCAAAGATGATAGAAGGCCGAACGCTGCCAGTTCGACGCCGCCTCCCCCGAGATCGTCGGACCATATTCGAATTCGGTCTGGACTTCCTCGACGCTGTCCCAGCGGAAGGCGCGGCCCTCATGCACCGGATGCAGCGTATCCATCAACGCCAGACCGCGATCGAGCGGCAGGCCGGCATCCCGGCAAGCCGCGCAGAAACCGGTCATGAGCTCGGCCTCTGAAGCGCCTTTCAGTCCCTGCTCCGTGATCCAGGCTGCAATCGTGCTGACGTCGCTGTAGTCCATGCTGCTCACCTCACTCGTGTCAAAGCTGTAGCCCGAATTCGGCATCGAAGGAAAGTCAATTGGCTCAATCGGCCGCGGGCATATTGTAGGGCGTGACGATTTCGACTGATGAAAGCGAAGGCGTAAGCGCGCGCGGCAAGGCAGTCGCCCGGCTCATGATCGCCCGGAAGGCCGAAACGCGCATCGGTTCTGAGATCATGATGCAGCACGAAGCCGATCCGACGCGCAGCAAGCAGGGCGCGATTATCCGCGTCGAGATCATGGGCGACGAAGACGCGGACGGGACGTTTGGCCATGTCGAAGGCCGCAAGCACCGCCCGGTTGCCGCCGCCGATCGAATAGACGGCGTTGATGGCAGGATCGGCCGCAAGCGCTGCCGCGCCAAGCGTTCCCGTCACAGCATCGGTGCCGTGCCCCTCGCTGATTTCGGTAATGCCGATGTCGGGATAACGGGCGCGGATGGCGCGGCGAAAGCCGATTTCGCGCTCCTCCTCGCCACGGAACCGCCCACTCGACAGCGTCACCAGCACCTTGCCACCATCACTCCCGAGAAATTCGCCGATTAGATAGGCGGCGGTCTCTCCCGCCGCCCGGTTGTCGGCGCAGGCATAGGCGATGCGTGCCGAATTCGGCAGGTCGGTCACCAGCGTCACGACGGGAATGCCGGCCGCATCCGCCCGCGCAACGGCGGCAGCCACCTCGGTAACATCAGGCGCCTTGAGCACGATGCCGTGCGTGCCGCGCAGCCGGATGCGATCGAGAAGCTGCACCAGTTCGGCCGGCTTCATCACCTCGGCAAAATGGAACCGGCAGCGGAAGATGCCCGGCGGGAAGGTCGCCATCTCCGCCTCGAAGGCGTCCCGTACCGCATCGCTGAAACGCTGCGGCGTCTCCATGACGATATCGATCGCCATCATGCGACCGCTGCCCATCGCCGCGGCTTGCTGCTTCTCCAACTCCGCGATCGCCGCCTTCACCCGCATCCCGGTCTGCCGGCGCACACCCGGCCTGCCGTTCAGCACCCGGTCGACGGTCGCCGTGCTGAGCCCTGCCTGGAAGGCGATATCCTTGACGAGAAAGAGGTGTGCCATGCGACCGGCCTGATGGTTTTTTGATGGATTTCTGATCTATATCACCTGGCATCGCGGCGTATAGTGCCTCCATTGGAACGAGGGAGGAGCCCGCCATGAAGACCGACAACCAGCAGAAACTGCGCGCCGACCGCGTCTGGCTGAGCGAAGACGCCTGCGATCTCGATGAGTTTCGCGCGCTTGCAGAAAAGACGACGGCACTTGCCGATTACCCCTCGGCGTCTGCAGTCGAAAAAAACGTGCTGATCTATGACAGCCGCAAGGTCATGATGGCGGCCGCAACGCCAGAAGGCCGACGCGCCGTGCTAGCCGAAATCTGCGACGCCTTGGGCGAGGGTCCTGGTGTCGTCGTGTTCAAACGCGCCTACGAAGACACCGGCATCATCGACCGCGCCAGCACGATCTTCGATGCGATCATCGAGGAACAACATCGCACCTCAACCGGCGGCGGCGATCACTTCGCCAAGCCCGGTGCCAACGACCGTATCTGGAACTCGCTGGAAAAACATTGCCTCGCCGATCCGGCAAATTTTGCTGAATATTACGGCAACGCCATTATCGCGCTGGCCAGCGAAGCCTGGCTCGGTCCGAGCTACCAGATGACGGCGCAGGTCAATCGCGTCAATCCGGGCGGCGCAGCGCAGGCGGCGCATCGCGACTACCATCTCGGCTTTCAGTCCTCAAAGGTGATCGAGCAGTTCCCGGCACATGTGCATCGGCTCTCGCCGGTGCTGACATTGCAGGGTGCGGTCGCCCATTGCGATATGCCGCTCGAAAGCGGTCCGACACTCTTCCTGCCGCACAGTCAGACCTATGTACCGGGCTATCTCGCGCTGAAGCGGCAGGAGTTCCGGGATTATTTCGAGACCAACCATGTCCAGCTGCCGCTCGAAAAAGGTGACGTCGTCTTCTTCAATCCCGCCCTCTTCCATGCCGCCGGCACCAACCACTCGGCCGATATCAAACGTGTCGCCAATCTCCTTCAGATCTCCTCCGCCTTCGGCCGGGCAATGGAAACCGTCAACCGCGAGAGGATGAGCGCCAGGCTGTTTCCCGCCTTGAAGGCCTTGCAGGGAAGGCTCTCACCTGACGAAATTGCCAACGCCGTCGCCGCCTGCTCCGAGGGCTACTCCTTCCCGACCAACCTCGACCGCGACCCGCCGCTCGGCGGGCTGGCGCCGAAGACACAGGCGCAGCTGATGCATGAGGCGCTAAAGGAAGGCTGGAGCGCTGAAGTATTTGCGGCAGCACTTGCCGAGCAGACCAGCAAGAAGTTGAGCTAACTTGGGAGGCTGGAGCCCCCTTGTATCCGCCCTACGGCACCTTCTCCCTGAGGGGAGAAGGGGAAATCGAGACGTTGCCGCGAATCTCTTCTCATCCGCACGGACATAACAGCCTCCCGAACCGGCGGGAGGCCACGCAAATCAATTACACATGGAGGAACCACATGAGCACAGACCACGGCCGCCTCGACGGCAAGATCGCCATCGTCACCGGCGGCACGCAAGGATTGGGCGCAACCATTGCCCGTCTCTTCGCCGAACGCGGCGCGGAAGGCATCGTTATCTGCGGCCGCAACGAAGCCAAGGGCAAAGCGAAGGCGGCGGAAATTTCGGCTGCGACCGGCGCCAGGATCGTCTACGTCAAAGCCGACCTCGGCAAGGTCGAGGATGCACAGAATGTCGTGCGCGCCTGTGACGAGACCTTCGGCCGCGTCGACGCGCTGGTCAACGCCGCCGCCATCACCGATCGCGGCACCATCCTCGATACCAGCCCGGAGCTCTTCGACGCCATGTTCGCCGTCAATGTTCGCGCGCCGTTTTTCCTGATGCAGGAGGCGGTGAAGGTCATGCGCCGCGAAAACATCAAGGGTACGGTCGTCAATATCGGCTCGATGTCGGCCAAAGCCGGCCAACCCTTCATCGCCGCCTATTGCGCCTCCAAGGGCGCGCTGGAAACGCTGACGAAGAACACCGCCTACGCGCTCCTGCGCAACCGCATCCGCGTCAACGGTCTGAACATCGGCTGGATGGCCTCCGAAGGCGAGGACCGGATCCAGCGTGAATATCACGATGCCCCCGCCGACTGGCTGGAGAAGGCGGCGGCAAGCCAGCCCTTCGGCCGCCTCGTCGATCCGAACGAGGTGGCGCGCGCCTGCGCTTACCTGTCGTCTTCCGAATCCGGCCTGATGACCGGCTCGGTCATCTGTTTCGACCAGTCGATTTGGGGCGCTTACGACGGCTCGCCGCATCCGGTCGCGGCGCTCTGACGAAACCGGAGCCCGGCATTTCCATCGCCGGGCTCTGGCACCTCCAGGTTTTTGCCGCTAGGAAAAGAACGGCAGCATTCAGGGAGGAAACTGGCATGGGCGACAATCCGATTTATGAGATCCGCGACGAACGCTTCGGTGCAATGGTCATCGGCAGCGCCGGCCTCGAGGAGCTTTATTCCGGCTGCCGCTGGACGGAAGGCCCGGTCTGGTTTGCCGACCTGAACTGCCTTCTCTGGAGCGATATCCCGAATGAACGGATGATGCGCTGGACACCGGATGGGACCGTCTCCGTCTTCCGTTCGCCCTCCAATTACGTCAACGGCAACACCCGCGACCGGCAGGGACGGCTGGTCTCCTGCGAACATGGCGGCCGCCGCGTCACCCGCACCGAGACGGACGGCACCATCACCGTTCTCGCCGACAGCTACCAAGGCAAACGGCTGAACTCGCCGAACGACGTCGTCGTGCACTCCGACGGCGGGGTCTGGTTCACCGATCCAACCTACGGCATCCTGTCGGATTACGAGGGCCACAAGGCCGAGCCCGAGCAGCCGACGCGCAACGTCTACCGGATCGACCCCTTAAGCGGCGCGATCGACGCTGTCGTCGAGGATTTCATCCAACCGAACGGCCTTGCCTTCTCGCCCGATGAGACGAAGCTCTACATCGCCGACTCCGGCTCAGCAAAACATGAAGTGCCGCGCCATATCCGCGTCTTCGACGTCGTAGACGGCAGGGCGCTTGCCAACAGCCGCTATTTCTGCAGCCTAGACGTCGGCAACCCTGATGGTTTCCGCTTCGATGTCAGCGGCAATCTCTGGACGAGCGCGTCCGACGGCGTACACTGCTTTTCGCCGGACGGCACCCTGCTCGGCAAGATCAGGGTGCCGCAGACGGTGTCCAACCTCACCTTCGGCGGCCCCAAGAAAAACCGGCTCTTCATCACCGCGACGCGCTCGGTCTATTCGATTTACATCAAAACGACCGGCGCACAATATCCGTGAGGATCAGGGCGCCGGCTTCAAGATCGCCGTTCCGGGATGACGAGTTCCGTAAAAAAAGCTAAAGCGCGTCACACGAATGAGATTCGATGTGCGCGCCTCAGAGCCTGATGCCGAAACTTGTGAGCGGTTTTCTGACCGCATCCGGTTCTGGTGGCGAGCATATCGATTGCATCAAGGAGGAATATTATGACCCAATTTTCATGCGCCGAAGGGCGCCGCACCGTCCTTGATGCCGCAACCTGGAGAGCCTGACATGCGTTCCGTCGTTTCCTTCAACGAAGGCTGGAGTTTCCATGAGGGCTTCGGCCAGCGTTTGCTCGAAGCTTTCGATGCCGCCAAGTCGGTCAGCCTGCCGCATACCGCCGTCGAACTGCCCTTCAGCTATTTCGATGAGACCAGCTATCAGCGCGCCTTCACCTATCAGAAGGTGCTGCGCTGGCTGCCGGAATTCGAGGGCCGCGAGATCTCGCTCGTCTTCGATGCCGCTATGGCCGACAGCGTCGTCTATCTGAACGGCGAAGAGATCATTGCCCATAAGGACGGCTACACGCCCTTCGAGGCCCGCCTCACCGGCAAGCTGGTCAAAGGCGAGAACCTCGTCACCGTCAAGATCGACGGCAGCGAAAACCCTGACATTCCCCCTTTCGGCGGCCGCATCGATTATCTGACCTATGCCGGCATCTACCGCGACGTCTGGCTGAAGGTCACCAACCCGGTCTCGATCCGCAATCTCAAGATCGAAACCACCGACGTTCTTCGCCCAGAGAAATCGGCGACCATACGCGTCGACATCGCCAACCCCGAGGGCCGCAGCTTCTCGGCGACCGTCACCGCCACGCTGAAACAGGCCGACGGCACGGTGGTCGCCACTGCCGCAACCGAAACGATCGGCAGCCGCACCACGCTCTCCTTTGGCGGGCTCACCGGCATCGCTCTCTGGGACATCACCGATCCCACGCTCTATGACGTCACCGTCGAGCTCAGGACTGAACACGGCTCCGACCGTCTTTCCACCCGGATCGGCTTCCGCACTGCCGAATTCACGCCGGAAGGTTTCCTGTTGAACGGCAAGCCGCTGAAGCTGCGCGGCCTCAATCGTCACCAGGCCTTCCCCTATGTCGGTTATGCCGCCGGCCGCTCCGCCCAAGAGCGTGACGCCGACATCATGAAGACGGTGCTGAAGTGCAATATCGTCCGCACCTCGCATTATCCGCAGTCGAAATGGTTCCTCGACCGATGCGACGGGATCGGCCTGCTGGTCTTCGAAGAGATCCCTGGCTGGCAGCATATCGGCGATGCCGAATGGCAGCAGGAATCGATCGAGAACGTTCGTCGCATGATCGAGCGCGACTGGAACCACCCCTCGATCATCATTTGGGGCGTGCGCATCAACGAGTCGCAGGATAATCACGATTTCTACGCCGAGACCAATCGCCTCGCCCGTGAACTCGACAGCACCCGCCAGACCGGCGGCGTGCGTTATCTCACCGAGAGCGAGCTGCTCGAAGACGTCTATACGATGAACGACTTCATCCTTGGCAATGAAGAGCTGCCGGGCGCCAACCGCCCGCGCACCGCCTTGCGCGCCCAGCAGGAAAATACCGGACTGTCCCATAAGGTGCCGTACCTCATCACCGAGTTCAACGGCCACATGCACCCGACGAAGATTTATGACCAGGAGCAGCGCCAGGCCGAGCATGTGCGCCGTCACCTGGAAGTGCTGAATGCCGCCTATGGCGACCCCGATATATCCGGCGCCATCGGCTGGTGCATGTTCGATTACAACACCCACAAGGATTTCGGCTCCGGCGACCGCATCTGCTATCACGGCGTGATGGACATGTTCCGCGAGCCGAAATTCGCGGCCTATGCCTATATCAGCCAGTGTGACCCTTCCGAGGAGATCGTCATGCAGCCGGTGACCTTCTGGGCGCGCGGCGAACGCAATATCGGCGGCGTGCTGCCGCTGATCATCCTGACCAACTGCGACGAGGTGGAGCTGCAATATGGCTCGCTCAGCAAGCGCATCGGTCCGGACCGCGAGAACTATCCGCATCTGCCGCATCCGCCCGTCGTGCTCGACCATCGGCACTTCACCGCCGATGAGCTCGGCACCTGGGGTCTCGAGTGGATCGACGGCACTTTCACCGGCTATATCGGCGGCGAGCCGGTGGCCAGCCTGACGCTGGCGGCCGATCCGCTGCCGACGACACTGGAAGTCGTTGCCGATAGCTCGACGCTGAAGGCCCGTGAACGCGACAGCACGCGCGTCATCATCCGCGCCCTCGACCAGCGCGGCCAGCGCCTGCCTTTCATGAACGACAGCATTTCGCTGAAGGTTCACGGCCCGGCCAGGATCGTCGGACCGACCAATGTGCCGCTGCAGGGCGGCACCGCCGGCTTCTGGCTGGAGGCGACGGGGTTTACCGGCGAGATCACCGTCGAAGCGGTCTCCACGCGTTTCGCGCCGGTGACACTCGGTGTCACGGCTGCCTGACGGTCGTCACGCGATCCGCGCCTGGCTCGCCGGATCGAAGAACACGGCCTTGTCGAGATTGAAGGCCAGGCGGGTTTGTTGTCCGGGAGCGATGCCGGTATCGGCGCGCAGGCGGGCGACGACGGATTTGCCGCCGAGCTTGGTGACGGCGAAGGTGTCGGAGCCGGCCGGTTCGACCACCTCGATCAGGCAATCGCCCTCGGTCAGCGCGCGCGCCTTGCGGTCGGCGCCATCGGGATCGGTCAAGGCCTCGGGGCGGATGCCGAAGATCACCTGTCTGCCGGTATAGGCGGTCAGGCCGTGATTGCCTGAGATGACCGGGAGCCTGAGCGGGGCGGCATTCGGCCGCTCCAGCGAGACTTCGAGACCGCCGGCGCCGTTTTCGACGGTGGCGGTCAAGAGGTTCATCGCCGGCGATCCCATGAAGTCGGCAACGAAGATGTTGGAGGGGCTGTTATAGATCTCGGCCGGCGTGCCGAACTGCTGCAGCACGCCGTCCTTCAACACGGCGATCTTGGTCGCCAGCGTCATCGCCTCGATCTGGTCATGGGTGACATAGACGAAGGTGGTGCCCATGCGCTGATGCAGCCGCTTGATCTCGGTGCGCATGTCGACGCGCAGCTTGGCGTCGAGATTGGAGAGCGGCTCGTCGAACAGGAAGACCTGCGGATTGCGCACCAGCGCCCTTCCCATGGCGACACGCTGGCGCTGGCCGCCGGAGAGCTGGCTCGGCTTGCGGTCGAGCAGATGGCCGATCTGCAGCATGTCGGAGACCTGGGCGATCGCCCTGGCCCGCTCCTCCTTCGGCACGCCGCGGATCTCCATGCCGAAGGCGATGTTGCCCGCCACCGTCATGTTCGGATAGAGCGCATAGGACTGGAACACCATGGCGATGTCGCGCTTGGAAGGATGCAGACCGCTGATGTCGCGCCCGTCGATCCTGATATCGCCGGAGGTGATCGTCTCCAGCCCGGCAATGGTGTTGAGCAGGGTGGACTTGCCGCAGCCGGACGGGCCGACCAGCACGAGAAAGCCGCCCTTTTCGAGTTCGAGGTCGATCCCCTTGAGAATGTCGACGGCGCCGAAGCGCTTTTTGAGACCGGAGATTTCGAGGAAGGCCATGGATTACCCTTTGACAGCGCCCGCCATCAGACCGCGCACGAAGTAGCGGCCGGCGAGGATATAGACGATGAGCGTCGGCACGGCGGCAATCATCGCCGCCGCCATGTTGACATTGTATTCGACGACGCCCGTCGAGGTGTTGACGACATTGTTCAGCGCCACCGTCATCGGCATGGATTCGCCGGTGCCGGCGTAAGCCGAGGCAAACAGGAAGTCGTTCCAGATATTGGTGAACTGGTAGATCACCGTGACGACGATGATCGGCAGCGAGTTCGGCAGCATGATGCGGCGGAAGATCTGGAAGAAGCTGGCGCCATCGACCTGGGCGGCCCGGACCAGCTCGGTCGGAAAGGCCTCGTAGAAATTGCGGAAGAACAGCGTCGTGAAGCCGAGGCCATAGACGACATGGACGAAGACCAGATTGACCGTCGGATTGCCGAAGCCGAAGCTCAAACCCGTGGCGTTCTGCAGTGTGGCGCCGAAGCGGCCGAGCGAGCCGAGGATCGTTGCCATCGGCAGCAGCACCGACTGGAACGGAATGAAGCAGGCAAACAGCATCAGCCCGAACACCAGCGTGTGGCCGGGAAAGCGCCATTTGGTCAGCACATAACCGTTCAGCGCCCCCATGATGGTGGAGATCGCGACCGCCGGCACCACCATCTTGATCGAGTTCCAGAAGTAGCCCTTGATGCCGGCGCAGGTCAGCCCGACGCAGGTCTCGCCCCAGGCCTTGATCCAGGGATCGAAGGTCGGCGCTTGCGGCAGCGCCAGCATGTTGCCGTTCTGGATCTCGTCCATGGTCTTGAACGAGGTCGTCAGCATGACGAAGAGCGGCATCAGATAGAGGACGGCGAAGATCAGCAGCAGGCCGTAGATGACGGTGCGGCCGATCCAGCGGGTGTTGTCATTCCTGTTGTCGCGGGCCTGTGGCAGCGTTGCAGTCGAGGTTGCTGCCAAGGTCTGGGTTGAAGAGGTCACGCTGCTCATCGCGCCTTCTCCTTCAGTTCGGAATAGAGATAGGGAACGATGATCGCCGAGATGGTCATCAGCATGATGATGGCGCTGGCCGAGCCGACGGCCATTTCGTTGCGCTTGAAGGTGTATTCATACATGAAGTTGGACGGCAGCCAGGCCGAGCCGCCGGGACCGCCGGAGGTCAGCGCCACCACCAGGTCGTAGGACTTGATCGCCATATGGGCGAGCACGATGAAGGCCGAGAGAAAGATCGGCCGCAGCAGCGGAATGACGATGCGCCGATAAAGCTGGAATGGCGAGGCGCCATCGATCTGGGCGGCCTTCATGATCTCGCCGTCGATACCGCGTAAGCCCGCCAGGAACATCGCCATGACGAAGCCCGACGCCTGCCAGACGCCGGCAATGACGACGGTATAGATGACGAAGTCCTTGTTCTTGATCCAGTCGAAGTGGAAACTGGTCCAGCCGAAATGGTGCAGCGTCTGTTCCAGCCCGAGGCCGGGATCGAGGAACCATTTCCAGGCAACGCCGGTGACGATGAACGAAAGCGCCATCGGATAGAGGAAGATCGGTCGGAGCAGACCCTCGCCGCGGATCTTCTGGTCGAGCAGGATGGCGAGAAACAGGCCGAGCGCCAGGCAGATGCCGATATAGAGGAAGCCGAAGATCGCCATGTTGGTGATCGAGGTGTACCAGGACGACGGCGGATCGCTCTCGAAGGTCCAGCGCCACAGCCGCTGATAGGCGCGTGCGCCGGTCAGCGCATAGGAGGGAAAGGTCTTGGAATTGGTGAACGACAGATAGGCCGTCCAGACGATGAAGCCGTAGACGAAGATGATGGTGATGACGAAGCTCGGCGCCAAGACGATCTTCGGCAGCGCATCCTGCAGCCGGCCCCGCAACGAGATCGCCGTCGATTGCCGCGGCGTCAGAACCGGATCGGTGGTCGCAACGGTGCTCATAAAATCTCCTCCCTTCCCGCATGATCGGCTTTGCCGACCGCCCCCGCCTGATCGGTCACGATGTGATCGCCGTCATAGGATCGTTGGGGTCTGAAGCTTCCCCGCGAGATGCGGGGAAGCATTGTCATCACACCTGGTCTCAGCGGGCGTCGTCGATCGCCTGGACGAGCTGCTTGACGGCTTCGTCGGAGGTCTTGATCTGACCGTGGACGAACTTCGAGACGACATCCTTGTAGGCATTGGCAATCGCCGCGGCGGGGCGCCGTAGCCTTGCGCCAGCGAGCCGAACAGCGTGCCGCCCTCGTTGGCTGCCTTCAGATCGGCGATGCCCTTCTTGCCGCAAGCGTCGAAGTCGGTATCGGGAACGTCGGTACGAGCCGGCACCGAACCCTTGACGACGTTGAAGGCCGACTGGAAGCTCTTCGACAGCGTTGCCTTCGCCAGCGCCACCTGCGCCGCCTTGCGGTCGTCGGGAACGTTGAACATGCCGAACATGTCGGAGTTGTAGACCACGCTGCCGTCGGTGCCGGGGAAGCGGTAGCACAGGAAGTCGGTGTTAGGCTTCTTCTTGGCGGCGACGAATTCGCCCTTGGCCCAGTCGCCCATCACCTGCACCAGCGCGTCACCCTTGATGACCATGGCGGTCGCCAGGTTCCAGTCGCGGCCCGAGAAGTTCGGGTCGACATATTTGATGATCGTGGCCAGGTTATCGAAGGACTTCTTCATCGTGTCGGACTTCAGCGATTCCTCGTCGAGGTCGTTGAAGGCCTTCTTGTAGAACTCAGGCCCGCCGGTCGACAGCACGATGGAATCGAACATCGTCGCCTCCTGCCAATTCTGGCCGCCAAGCGCCAGCGGGATGACGCCGGCGGCCTTAGCCTTGTCGAGCAGTGCGATCAGTTCGTCGAAGGTCTTCGGCTGGGTGCCGCCGATCTTGTCCATGACAGCCTTGTTGATCCACAGCCAGTTGACCGAATGGACGTTGACGGGGGCTGCGACCCACTTGCCGTCATAGACCGAGAACTTCTGCAGGGCCGCCGGAACCGACTTGTCCCAGCCTTCCTTCTTGGCCGTCTCCGTCAGATCGCCCATGACGCCGGCCTGGGCATAATCGAGCACGGTATAGCCGAGCATCTGCGAGGCCGTCGGATAGGTGCCGGCCGCCACCATCGCCTTCAGCGCCGTCATCGCCGCATCGCCGCCACCGCCGGCCACCGGCACGTCCTTCCAGGCATACCCTTCCTTCGAAAGATCCTGCTTCAGAACGTTCAGCGCCGCTGCCTCGCCGCCCGACGTCCACCAGTGCAGCATCTGTACTTCCTTGACATCGGCGGCGTGGGCCGCACTGAGGCCAGCCATCATCACGACAGCAACAGCTGCCGAGCTCAAAAACTTGCGCATGAATTTCCTCCCGTTTGCAAATCGGCGGCGGGACCTCCCTGCCGCCCGATGCCTCCCGCTCTTGCAGCGGTCAGCATACGGCCGCACTCCTCCGCGCGGTTGCTAATTTAAAACGTTATAAGTCATTGGCCGTCAAGCCTCTCTCGACAGTCGAGAAAAATATAGCTATTTCGCCATTATATTGAATTTGCTACGAATTATATTCGTGACTAACAAAACGCTGAAATTTAAAACGTTTTCATTCGTCGATTGCTTGCTGAAAACGTCGTGTTATTGTGTCGGCAAATCCAGCATGGAAAACCAAGGGTGACCGAACCGTCCCGACCGCAGCGCGGCGAAAATCTCGATATCACGCATAAGCGCGGCAAGCCGACCTTGCGAACGATCGCCACGATCGCCGGCCTTGCGGTGACGACGGTGTCACGGGCGCTTTCCGATGCGCCGCAGATTTCGCTCGAGACCCGTCAACGGGTGCACCGCATCGCCCGCGAGATCGGCTACCTCCCCGACCGCGCCGCGCAACGTCTGAAGACCGGCCGCACCAACGTCATCGCCATCTTGCTCGATTCGCACGAGGAAGTGGTCGGTTTCAGTACCTCGATCATGTACGGCATCGCCAAGGCGCTGAAGGAGACCTCCTACCATCTTGTCGTCGCCCCGAACTTCCTGTCGACGACCGATATCGAGGCCGCCGAATACATCATCCGCAACCATCTCGCCGACGGGCTGATCTTCACGCGCACCGAACCGCTCGATGCCCGCGTCCGCCTGCTGCTCGAAACCGGCTTTCCCTTTGTCTGCCACGGCCGCACCGAATTTTCGACGCCGCACCCCTATGTCGACTACGACAATTTCACCTTTGCCTATGAGGCGGCGCGCCGGCTGATCGCCAAGGGCCGCAAAAAGGTAATGGTGATCCTGCCGCCAAAACGGTTGACCTTCTGCCAGCATATCCTGCACGGCTTCATGACGGCGGTGCGGGAGGCAGGCATTGCCTATGAAATCCCCGAGGCAGTCGATCTCGATACACCGGCAGACGTGCTGCGCGACTTCATCCGCAGCCGCGCTGATGCCCCGGATGCTCCTGATGGTTTCATCTGTCCCGGCGAAGTTTCGGCGCTCGCCGTCATCAGCGGCATGAGCGATGCCGGCCGCATACTCGCCGTCGATTACGATATCGTCGCAAAGGAGACGTCCCGCCTTCTCACCCAGCTGCAGCCGAAGGTCGACACTATCCACGAGGACCTGACGGCGGCCGGCGAGGATCTGGGACGCATGCTGCTGCAGCGCATCAGCAATCCGGACGCCGAGGATCTGCAGCTCCTGCTGCCGCCGCAGATCAACTTTCCGATCGGTTAGGCTACTCGGCTATGGGAGGCGCTAGCACCCCGAAGCCACCGCCGTGAAATCAATGTCATCTCATCGTTTAATGACGCTCACGCTTCAAAACTGTTTCCATGACGCGTGATTTGTCCTAGAAGCACCGCGTAATCCGGTCGCAGCCCACCCGGTCAAAACAAGGGATCCAAAATATGAAAACCATCGTCGTCTGCTCCGGCGGACTGGACTCCGTTTCGCTTGCTCATAAGGTAGCGACGGAAAAACAACTTATCGGTCTCGTCTCCTTCGACTACGGCCAACGGCATCGCAAGGAACTCGACTTCGCCGCCAGATGTGCCTTACGCCTCTCCGTTCCCCATCATATCATCGACATCGCCGGCATCGGCGGCCATCTCAGCGGATCGGCCCTGACAGACAATGTCGAGGTTCCGGATGGCCACTACGCCGAGGAAACCATGAAAGCCACCGTCGTGCCCAACCGCAATGCCATCATGCTGGCAATCGCATTCGGTCTAGCTGCGGCGCAAAAAGCAGATGCCGTTGCCGTCGCCGTGCATGGCGGCGACCACTTCATCTATCCGGACTGCCGGCCTGGCTTCATCGATGCCTTCCAGCGCATGCAGAACGAAGCGCTGGACGGTTATGCCAGCGTGAAACTGCTGGCCCCCTACGTCGATGTTTCCAAAGCCGCGATCGTTGTTGACGGCGAAAAACACGGCACGCCGTTTTCGGAAACCTGGTCCTGCTACAAAGGCGGCGAACTTCACTGTGGGCGCTGCGGAACCTGCGTGGAACGCCGCGAAGCGTTCCATCTTGCCAATGTTCCCGATCCCACGGAGTACGAAGACCCGGACTTTTGGAGAGCGGCCGTGTCGCGATACTCGGCCACGGAGGTGCGTTGATGTACCGCATCACCAAGGAGTTTCATCTCTCCGCCTCCCATCAATTGGATCACCTGCCTGTCGACCATCAATGTGCTCGGCTCCACGGTCACAACTACGTCGTCGTCGTCGAACTGGCTGCGGAAAACCTGAATGATGATGGCTTCGTCCGTGACTATCACGACCTCTCGCCGCTCAAACGCTATATCGACGAAACTTTCGATCATCGTCACCTGAACGATGTCTTCGGCCATTCGAAAGTTACGTCGGAGTTCCTGGCAAGGCACTTTTACGACTGGTGCAAACAGCGCTTCCCGGAGACATCGTCCGTTCGCGTCAGCGAGACCCCTAAAACCTGGGCGGAGTACAGGCCGTGAGCGTGGGGAGCATTCGCGTCAGCGAAATCTTTGGCCCGACCATACAGGGTGAAGGTGCTTTGATCGGGCTGCCGACTGTGTTCGTGAGGACAGGCGGCTGTGACTATCGGTGTTCCTGGTGCGACAGTCTTCACGCGGTCGACAGCGCATTCCGGGATCAATGGATTCCCATGTCCACTGAGGCGATCTGGCATAAAGTCACCGAACTCTCCGGGGGAAAGCCACTGACGGTTTCCCTTTCCGGCGGCAATCCGGCGATTCAGCCCTTAAAGCCGCTTATCGAACTTGGCCATTCCCAAGGATATCGCTTCGCCTTGGAAACACAGGGAAGCGTAGCCCAGGCATGGTTTCGCGATCTCGACGTCCTGGTCGTCAGCCCCAAACCGCCATCAAGCGGAATGCTGACGGATTGGGACCAGGTGGATCACTGTCTTCAATTGGCCGCCGACGGACCGGAAGTCATGCTGAAGATTGTCATTTTCGACGATGCCGACTACGAATTCGCCCAAGGGGCGGGGCAGCGCTATCCCCAAATTCCCTTGTTCCTTCAGCCCGGCAATCATACGCCGCCGCCGCCCGATGACGATGACGCACGCATTGATATCGACGGCGTGATGGATCGGATGCACTGGCTTGTCGATAAGGTGACGGCCGACCAATGGTTTTCGGTACGCGTACTGCCCCAATTGCACGTGCTGCTCTGGGGAAACAAGCGAGGCGTATGAGCCTGCCTGCACTGAAAACTATGCGGCAACACGCTCCGGAAAGGCAAAAACATCGACGGGCTCTCCAAGCCCGCGCAGCGGGAAAGTGCCGAGGCTATCCATGTCCTTCGCGCAGTCCGCCATTTCGACGAAGGCCCGCGACAAGAGCACTGGACGCTTGACCTCCTTGGTCAAGGTTTCCAGCCGAGAGGCGACATTGACCGCAGGGCCGATGACGGTGAAATCCAGCCGCCGGCGCGAGCCGATATTGCCGTACATAACGTCGCCGACATGCACGCCGACGCCATAGCGCAGCGGTTCGCGTCCGTTGCCCGCATATTGCTGGTTCAATTGCGCCATCAACGCCTGCCCTTCGCGGATCGCCTGCAGCAGATCATGACAGGCCGTGTCCTTGCTCAATGGGAAGATCGCCAGCAATCCGTCTCCCATGAACTTCAGGATCTCCCCGCCATGCCGCTCTATCGGATCGGACATGGCGTCGAAATAGTCGTTGAGCAGGTGGATGACATCGTCGCGCGGCCAGAGATCGGAGATCGCCGTAAAGTCGCGCAGGTCGCAGATCATGATGGCCGCACCAACGGTCGCACCGCTGCCGCGCGTCGTGACGCCTGACAGGATCTGTTCGCTCGCATGCGGTCCGACATAAGTCTGCAGCAGCGTGCGGGCCATGATGTTCTTCAGCCGGATTTCGCTGACGAGAGTCAGGGCCGGCAGCAGGTCCCGCAGGAAATCGACGTGCTCGCTGGTAAAACCGCCGGGCCGGCGGGTGGAAAATGTCGCGACGTGCCGTTTGCCGAAAGTATGCTCGAGGGGCCAGGCGATATACTCCGTGAGGCCGTCGTCGCGCAATTCCTGATAGAATGAATCCTCGTCGCCGTTGGCTGTGCCTTCCAGCTGTCTGCGCACCTCCTCCGCACCCTGATGGATCGCGTTGACGGGACTGTTCAGGAACTCCGGCGTATTTTCGACACCATAGGCAAATGTGTCGATCTTCGCTTCCGCCAGGCCTTCTTTCCAGAGAATGCGGGCACCGACCCATTGCGGATGGTTCGTCCTGAAATGCAATGTCGCCCGCGCCACCGGGACTCCTGATGCCAAAAGCTTCTCGCACATCTCCACCAGGATATTGTCGATGAACCGCTCGCCGCGCGTCTCGTTCACCAGCCAGTCGAGAATCCGTCTTCTGCGGATCGGCCAGACGCCTTCGTCCGCTTCGACAGCAGGCCCGGCCTTGTTCAAAATAGACGACATCAAAAACTCCCGCTATGCCGCATCATCGGCGAGGACCGAATTTAGTTTCCGCTGAATGTGGGCGATCAGAGAGCAAATGATAAGAGGCAGACGGCGATCAAGCCTCAGAAATCCCAGTCCTCGTCCTCCGTCGCGACCGCCTTGCCGATGACATAGGAGGAACCGGAGCCGGAGAAGAAGTCGTGGTTCTCGTCCGCATTCGGCGAAAGCGCCGACAGGATCGCCGGATTGACCTTGCAGGCCTCGGCCGGGAACAGCGCCTCATAGCCAAGGTTCATCAGCGCCTTGTTGGCATTGTAGTGCAGGAATTTCTTGACGTCCTCGGTCAGCCCGACGCCGTCATAGAGCGCCTCGGTATATTTCGCCTCGTTGTCATAGAGCTCGAGCAGCAGCTCGAAGGCGAAATCCTTGATCTCCTGCTTCCGCTCGTCGCAGAGGCGTTCCAGCCCGCGCTGGAACTTGTAGCCGATATAATAGCCGTGCACCGCTTCGTCGCGGATGATCAGCCGGATCATGTCGGCCGTGTTGGTCAGCTTGGCACGGCTCGACCAGTACATCGGCAGGTAGAATCCGGAATAGAACAGGAAGCTTTCGAGGAAGACGCTCGCAACCTTCTTCTTCAACGTATTGCCGGAGCGATACTGCTCCATGATCAGCGCCGATTTCCGCTGCAGGAATTCGTTCTCCTCCGACCAGCGATAGGCATCGTCGACATCGGGCGTCGAGCACAGCGTCGAGAAGATCGAGGAATAGGAGCGCGCATGCACCGCCTCCATGAAGGAGACGTTGGAAAGCACCGCCTCCTCATGCGGCGTTACCGCATCTTCCATCAGCCGGATGGAACCGACGCCGTTCTGGATCGTGTCGAGCAACGTCAATCCGGTGAAGACGCGGATGGTCAACTGCTGCTCGGCCGCCGTCAACGTTGCCCAGGAGGGAATGTCGTTGGAAAGCGGCACCTTTTCCGGCAGCCAGAAATTGCCGGTGAGCCGGTTCCAGACCTCGATATCCTTGTCGTCCTCGATGCGGTTCCAATTGATGGCGCGCACGCGGGAGGCGGGTTTGATTTGCATGTTCATTAGGTCGTCCCTCTTGAGGAATATGTCTGGGCGCCCCCTCATCCGCCTGCCGGCACCTTCTCCCCGCTGGGGAGAAGAGACTTGTGGCAGCGTCATCCCCAACCAAGTCCCCTCTCCCCAGCGGGGAGAGGGTTAGGGTGAGGGGGCTTCTGGCTCGCGCCCGAAATCAAATCACAGCGTACAAGACACGCAGCCCTGCACCTCGGTGCCGGACAGCGCCATCTGGCGAAGGCGGATGTAGTAGATCGTCTTGATGCCCTTCTTCCAGGCGTGGATCTGCGCCTTGTTGATGTCGCGCGTCGTTGCCGTATCGCGGAAGAACAAGGTCAGCGACAGGCCCTGGTCGACATGCTGGGTCGCCGCCGCATAGGTGTCGATGATCTTCTCCGGCCCGATCTCATAGGCGTCCTGATAATAGTCGAGATTGTCGTTGGTCATGAACGGCGCCGGATAGTAGACGCGGCCGATCTTGCCCTCCTTGCGGATCTCGATCTTCGAGACGATCGGATGGATCGAGGAGGTCGAGTGGTTGATATAGGAGATCGAGCCCGTCGGCGGCACCGCCTGCAGGTTCTGGTTATAGAGGCCGGAGGCCATCACCGCCGTCTTCAATGCGGCCCAGTCTTCCTGCGTCGGAATGTGAATGCCTGAGGTCTCGAACAGCGCCCTCACCGTCTCCGTCGCCGGCTCCCAGAGCCGGTCGGTATATTTGTCGAAATATTCGCCGGAGGCATATTTCGAGTTTTCGAAGCCCTTGAAGCTCGTGCCGCGTTCGACCGCCAAAAGGTTCGAGGCGCGGACTGCGTGATAGGTCACCGTATAGAAATAGATATTGGTGAAATCGACGCCTTCCACGGAGCCGTAGAAGATGTGTTCGCGGGCGAGATAACCGTGCAGGTTCATCTGACCGAGGCCGATCGCATGGCTCTCGTCATTGCCCTTCTCGATCGAGGGGACCGAGGAGATGTGGCTCATGTCGGAAACAGCCGTCAGCGCCCGGATCGAGGTTTCGATCGTCTTGCCGAAATCGGCCGAATCCATTGCCGCGGCGATATTCAGCGAGCCGAGATTGCAGGAAATGTCCTTGCCGAGATGTTTGTAGGAGAGGTCGTCATGATATTCGCTGGCCTCGCTCACCTGCAGGATCTCCGAGCAGAGATTGCTCATCGAGATGCGCCCGGCGATCGGGTTCGCCCGGTTCACCGTGTCCTCGAACATGATGTAGGGATAGCCGCTCTCGAACTGGATTTCGGCAAGCACCTGGAAGAATTCGCGCGCCTTGATCTTCTTCTTGGAGATGCGGGCGTCGTCCGCCATCTCGCGGTACTTTTCCGTCACCGAAATCTCGGTGAAGGGCACACCATAGACGCGCTCTACGTCATAGGGCGAGAACAGGTACATGTCCTCATTGTTCCTCGCCAGTTCGAAGGTGATGTCCGGCACGACGACGCCGAGCGACAGCGTCTTGATGCGGATCTTCTCGTCGGCATTTTCGCGCTTGGTATCGAGGAAGCGCATGATATCGGGGTGGTGGGCATTGAGATAGACGGCCCCCGCGCCCTGGCGCGCGCCGAGCTGGTTGGCATAGGAGAAACTGTCTTCGAGCAGCTTCATCACCGGGATGATGCCTGACGATTGGTTCTCGATATGTTTGATCGGCGCGCCCGCCTCGCGGATGTTCGTCAATGACAGCGCCACGCCGCCACCACGCTTCGACAATTGCAGCGCCGAATTGATCGACCGGCCAATCGATTCCATATTGTCCTCAACGCGCAGCAGGAAGCAGGAAACCAGTTCGCCGCGCTGCTTCTTGCCGGCATTGAGGAAGGTCGGCGTCGCCGGCTGGAAGCGGCCGGAAATGATCTCCTCCACCATGCCGCGGGCAAGGGTCTCGTCGCCGCGCGCCAAGGCCAGCGCTACCATGCAAATGCGGTCCTCATAGCGCTCGAGATAGCGCTTTCCGTCGAAGGTCTTCAGCGTATAGCTGGTGTAGTATTTGAAGGCGCCGAGGAAGGTCGGGAAACGGAATTTCTTGGCATAGGCCTGGTCGAACAGGTCGCGCACGAAATTGAAGGAATACTGATCGAGAACCTCCTGCTCGTAATAGCCCTCGGTCACGAGGTAATCGAGCTTTTCCCGAAGGTTGTGAAAGAACACCGTATTCTGGTTCACATGCTGCAGGAAATACTGCTTGGCAGCCATTCGATCCTTGTCGAGCTGGATCCGTCCCTCATCGTCATAGAGGTTCAGCATCGCATTCAGCGCGTGATAGTCGAGCGTTTCCGCCGCTTTCAAAGGGCGTTCGCCGGCGGGATGAGCAAAAGTGTTATGCGGTTTTGCGCCCGCATCCCGCGTCAGAGTTGTTCCCGTGTCCAAAACCGTTCCAGTCCGTGTTTGACGTTGGCGACATCCGCTTCCGTGCCCAGCAGCTCGAACCTGTAGAGGTAAGGCACCTGGCATTTCTGCGAGATGACGTCGCCGGCGAGCCCGTATGTCTCGCCGAAATTGCTGTTGCCCGCGGCAATCACGCCGCGGATGTGTCCTCGGTTTTCCGCATCGTTGAGGAAACGGATCACCTGCTTGGGAACGGCACCCTTGCCGCCGTCGCCGCTATAGGTCGGCACAACAAGCACGAAGGGTTCGCGGATATGGAACGCGTCAGCGCCACTTGGCGGAATGCGCGTTGCGCGCAGTCCGAGCTTGGCGACGAACCGATGGGTGTTCTCGGATCGGCTGGAATAATAGACGATCAGGCCCATCGCTTTTCTCGATCAGGAGAGCGCGCTGATCATGTCAGGGCGGAAGCCCGCCCAATGCTGCTCGCCGGCGATGACGACAGGCGCCTGCATGTAGCCGAGGCTGCGGACACGATCGAGCGCTTCGGCATCCTCAGAGATATCGACGATGTCATAATCGACACCCAACCGGTCGAGGGCACGGTAGGTGGCGATGCACTGGACGCAGGCAGGCTTGCTGTAGACGGTAATGGTCATGATATTCCTCGTGATGCGATTGGGACGCAGGAGATCGATCGGAAATCTGCCGATATCCGTCGAAAAATCTCTGGTGATTTGAGCTATGCGGCTGTTCAGCTCCGCCGTCTACGTCTAGCGGGTGGCGGCCTGAACTGAGATACTGACATGACTTCACCCCGAAGTGGCTCAATGCGAAGGTTTCGGGGGCGGAGGCTCGGGCCTGCGAAACGCGATGCGGAGATTCCCCGCAGCAACGCAACGCGACCTTCCGGACACCCCGCCCGTGGACGTTTCGTTCGAGGCAGGTCTCCTGGCTCACGGGTCAAAGCGCCTGCCCAGCCTTCCCGGAGCGTCATGCTCCAGTGACCTGAAATCGGACAGTTGCTCGCCGCTTACAGTTGCGGGGGCAGCTCCGGCATTGCCGCGCCATGATGGCGAGGCGCACCGTATTCCCGTCTTAGCCACCGATCCTCACGAATCGATGGAACCTCGAACACTAGATATAGTACGCCAATCCAAATTCGCGTCAACGGATGGTTTGTGCATTGCGTTACGACAGGTTTGAAATCGCTACGTTCCTGGGAGCCCCCACGATGAGAGCCGACCTATGGCCGGTCCCGCGATTTTCGATTCGAGATCTGGCTCGAATCGTCGATGGCACATCCCGCCGGTGACGAGCGCCGGAGGAGGAAGTCAGAAAAGTTATATTTTTATCCGAAGCAGCCTCAGCGCGTTGATCGTCACCAGCACGGTGGCGCCGGTATCGGCGAGGATCGCCGGCCAGAGCCCGGTGATGCCGGCGATCGTCGTCACCAGAAACACCGCCTTCAATCCGAGGGCGATGGTGATGTTCTGCAGGATGTTGCGCATCGTGCGTTTGGAAAGTTCGATCATCCGCGCCACATCGCTAACGCGTCCGTGCAACACGGCGGCATCCGCCGTCTCCAGCGCCACATCGGTGCCGCCGCCCATAGCAATGCCGATATCGGCAGCCGCCAGCGCCGGAGCATCGTTGATGCCGTCGCCGACTTTGGCGACGATGAAACCCTGGCGCTTCAATTCGCCGACGATCTGCTGCTTGTCCTCCGGCATCATCTCGCCGCGCCAGTCGATGCCAAGGATGCCGGCAACGGCTGCTGCCGTCCGCTTGTTGTCGCCCGTCAACATCATCGCCTTGATGCCTGCTGATTTGAGGGCAGCGAGCCCGGCCTCGGCATCCTCACGCGGCTCGTCGCGCATGGCGATCAGGCCGGCCGCAACACCGTTGACGAGCAGCACCGACACGCTCTTGCCCTCGTCGTTCAGCGCCGCGATGCGTGCATCCTGTTCAGCACTGAGCGCCCCGCGCTCACGGGCGGCGGGCGGCGACAGCAGGTCCAGCGTCTCGCCGCCGACTTTGCCGCTGACGCCCTTGCCCGCCAGCGCTTCCAGCTCGAGGGCCGGCGGCACGGGAACGCCGACTGACTTGGCGCGGTTGAGGATCGCCAGCGCCAGCGGATGGCTGGAGCCTTGCTCCAGCACCGCCGCGCGCGACAGCACCTGCGCCTCGCTCAATCCGAAGGAGATGATATCGGTGACCTGAGGCCTGCCTTCCGTCAGCGTGCCTGTCTTGTCGAAGGCGACCATCGTCACCTTGCCGAGCGTTTCCAGCACCGCGCCGCCCTTCATCAGCAGCCCGCGCCGCGCACCTGTCGAAAGCGAGGCGGCAATTGCCGCCGGCGTCGAAATGACGAGCGCGCAGGGGCAGCCGATCAAAAGGATGGCAAGGCCCTTATAGACCCATTCGCCCCATGGCCCAGCGAACAGCAGCGGCGGAACGACCGCGACCAGCGCTGCGACCACGACCACGCCGGGCGTGTAATAGCGCGAAAACCGATCGATGAAGCGTTCGGTCGGCGCCTTCGATTCCTGCGCTTCCTCCACCAGCTTGACGACACGGGCGATGGTGTTGTCGGCGGCCGCCGCCGTGACGCGAACCCTGAGCACCGCATCGCCATTGACCGTGCCGGCAAAAACGACGGCATCGACGCCCTTGCGAACCGGCGTGCTTTCGCCCGTCACCGGCGCCTCGTCGATCGCGCTCTCGCCTGAGATGATGATGCCGTCCGCAGAGATACGGTCGCCAGGGCGAACCATGATAGTCGCGCCAACGGCAAGGCTTTCTGCCGGCACTTCCCGCGTCTGCCCATTGTCTTCGAGCAACGCATTCTTCGGCACCAGACCCGCCAACGACTGGATGCTTTCGCGCGCCTTGCCGGCAGCCACCCCTTCCAGCATCTCGCCGACGAGGAACAGGAACACGACGGTCGCCGCCTCTTCGCCGGCATTGATGATGACGGCGCCGACGGCGGCAATCGTCATCAGCATCTCGATCGAGAACGGTGTACCTGATAGGGCGGCAATGATAGCGCGCCGCGCGATCGGCACCAGCCCGATCAGCATGGCGACGATGAAGGCATAGGACGCAATCGCCGGCACGAGATGGCCGACGGCGTAGGCGACAACGAGCGCCACGCCCGCAAGAATGGTCAGACGGCCTTTCTTGCTCTGCCACCACGGACCGGCCATCGGCGCATGGTCGTGCCCATGCAGGCCTTCGATTTCCTTTTCGCCGTCATGGTCATGGCTCGCATGATCGTGGTTTGCATGATCGTGATCATGACCTGCGTGATCGTGGCCTTCGTAGCCGTGATCATGGCCGGCATGATCGCCGTGATCGTGGTCGTGACGATGCTGCGAGCCCTGGGTATGCGCAGGCGCAGCGCTTCCAGCAAGCGGCGCGACGGAATAGCCGAGCCCTGTCACCTTCCTCTCGATCACCTTGAGATCGCTGCTGCCATCGTGGCGGACGGTCATCGTGCCCGCCATCACCGAGACGGAAACATCGGCGACACCCGCCACGCGTCTGACCGCCGTATCGATCTTGGTTGCGCAGCCGGCGCAATCCATGCCGCCAACCCGGTATCGTGTCTCGCTCTCAGCCATCATCCGCTTCCTTGTCAAACAGAAGCATCCCTCCTACATCCTCTAGCGACTAGAGGTGCAAGAGGAAAATCATGAAAAAGATCACCATTGGTGAAGCTGCGCGCCAAAGCGGCGTCAAGGTGCCGACGGTTCGTTATTATGAGAGCATAGGCCTGCTCGCGGCGCCGAGCCGCAGCGAGGGTAACCAGCGTTCCTTCGAGCCTGCCGATATCAGCCGTCTCGCCTTCATCCGCCACGCCCGCGAACTCGGCTTCGAGATCGAGGCGATCCGCACGCTGCTCACCCTGCAGGATGATCCGTACCAGTCCTGTGCCTCGGCCGACGCCATCGCCAAGGCGCGTCTCGTCGAGGTCGAGCAGCGCATCCGCAGCCTGACGGCGCTGAAGGCCGAGCTGGAAACCATGGTGGAAGGCTGCGGCCACGGCCGCGTCGATCAATGCCGAGTCATCGAGGTGCTCGCCGACCACGGCCAGTGCACACATCCGCACCACTGATCGCTCGCGTCCTTGCAGGCGGTCCGCGCCCGCGCCAAAACTGAATGCAGACAGAATCGGGCGAAGACATCAATGAACCAGAAGCGGATCGCGATCATCGGCGGCGGCCCGGCGGGCCTCGCGGCTGCCGAACTGCTGTCCCGTTCCGGTCATGCAGTGACGGTCTACGACGCCATGCCGACCTTCGCCCGCAAGTTCCTCTTGGCCGGCAAGTCGGGTCTCAACATCACCCATTCCGAGGATTATGCCCGTTTCACCACACGCTTCGGCGCGGCCTCCGCCCGTCTGCGCCCCGCTCTTGATGCTTTTACCCCTGATGATATCAGGGATTGGGCAGCAGGGCTCGGGACCGAGACCTTCGTCGGCTCGTCCGGCCGGGTGTTCCCGAAGGTGATGAAGGCCTCGCCTTTGCTGCGCGCTTGGCTCAGGCGACTGGAGGCGCAGGGCGCCACGCTGCGCACCCGCCACCGCTGGAGCGGGTTTGCCGAAGATGGTTATGCTTTCGAAACGCCCGAAGGGCGCAGCATCGTCCATTGCGACGCAGCCCTGCTGGCGCTCGGCGGCGCAAGCTGGCCGCGCCTCGGCTCCGATGCAAGCTGGCTGGCTCGGCTATCGGAGAGAGGCGCCGAGATCGAACCCTTCAAGCCCGCCAATTGCGGCTTCGCCGTCGGCTGGAGCGGAAGCTTCAGCGAACGTTTCGCCGGCGAGCCGGTAAAGTCGGTCACCGCAACATCCGAGGCCGGCACGTTTCCCGGCGAATTCGTCATCACCGGGAGCGGCATCGAGGGCAGCCTGATCTATGCCCACACCGCCAGCCTCCGCGACCGGCTGCTGAACCACGGCGGCGCTGCCCTGACGCTCGACCTCGCACCCGGCCGCACCATCGAGAGGCTGAGCCGCGACCTTGCCCGGCAGGACGCCAAATCGAGCTTTTCAAACCGCCTGCGCAAGGGTGCCGGCCTCGACGGCGTCAAGGCGGCACTGTTGCGCGAACTCGCTCCCGAGCGCGATCGGACCGATCCCGAGCGTCTCGCCGGTATGATCAAGGCCCTATCGGTGCCGGTGATCGAAACCCGCCCGATCGCCGAAGCGATCTCCTCGGCCGGCGGCATCCGCTGGAGCAGCATCGACGACAGCTACATGTTGAACGCGCTGCCGGGCACCTTCGTTGCCGGTGAGATGCTCGACTGGGAAGCCCCGACCGGCGGCTATCTCCTCACCGCCTGCCTGGCGACCGGCCGGGCGGCAGCGCGCGGCATCGAAGCCTGGTTGCAGCGCAGAGCATGATGCCGAAAAGTGTGATCGGTCTTCGGACGACACCATGCTCCAACTCTTAATTTAGAACAGGCAGTCATCAGCACCGAGTAAGGTCATCCCTGGATCAGGCCGAGGCCGGACGGAATGTCATGGCAAGCCCATTCATGCAGTAGCGAAGCCCGGTTGGCTTCGGGCCGTCATCGAAGACATGGCCGAGATGCCCACCGCAGCGACTGCAGTGCACGGCGTTGCGCACCATGCCGAAAGTCGTGTCGCTCGTGGTGCCGACGGCTTTTTCGAGCGGCGCCCAGAAGCTCGGCCAGCCGGTGCCGCTGTCGAATTTGGTGGTCGAGGAAAAGAGGTCCTGGTCGCAGCCGGCGCAGGCGAAATTGCCCTTTCGCTCCTCATGCAGCAAGGCACTGGTGAAGGGCTGTTCCGTCCCCTCCCGGCGCAGGATGACATATTGATCCGGCGTCAGCAGCTTGCGCCATTCCTCGTCGGTGTGCGTCACCGCAAACGTCTCGGCGGCGATCGCCTTGCCGGCCAGGCCCAAGTGAACCGCAAACGCTCCAAGCGCGGCGCCCATCAGCAACAATCGTCTATTCAGCATGGTCGGATCTCCTCATCTGGCAAACCTTCTACGTACAGAACTACGAGAGAGAGGGGTCATTTGTTACGCCATGGCCTCCCAAACACCGAAATGTGATTTCCGCGATTTTCGTCAGGCAGAGCCGCATGCCGATGACCGCCAGTACCGGCCGATTGCAAACCAGCCGCTTTTCCATCAGAATGTGCTGAACTTCGGTGGGAGGAGCCGATGCACGAACACTCAGCGCACGCCGAGCACGTCTACACGTCTGCCCAGCGCGATTCTGCGGCGGCCAGTTCTCCCGTTGTCGCCTCATGGCGGCGGTGCATGACCATGCATCAGCTCGCCCCCGAGGACCAGCGGGCTCCACTGCGCCTCACCGACCAGGAATTCCGCCGTGCGCGCGAGCAGTCCGAACAGCTGATCGCCAGCGCGACGGAAGAGCTCGATCGTCTCTTTACCACCGTTGGCAGGGCGGGCTGCTGCCTGCTTCTGACCGACAAGAACGGCATCGCACTGGAGCGCCGGGGCGCTGCCGGCGACGACAAGGAATTCCGCGAACTCGGCCTGTGGACCGGCTCGGTCTGGACCGAGGCCAGCATAGGCACCAACGGCATCGGCACCGCACTTGCTGACGAGCGAGCCGTCGCCATCTTCCGCGATCAGCATTTTTTCTGCTCGAACACCAGCCTCAGCTGCACGACGGCACCAATCCGCGATCATCGTGGCCGAGTGGCAGCAGCCCTCGACATCTCCACATGCCGCGACGACGTCAACGAGATGACGCTGGCAATCCTGACGCAGACCGTGCGCGATGCGGCGATGCGCATCGAGCTTAACCTTTTCCGCTCGGCCTTTGCGGGCGCACGTTTCCTGATGGTCCCGGCCGGCGCCAATTCCGCCGCCGCCCTGCTTGCCGTCGACAGGCATGATCTGGTGCTCGGCGCGACGCGCGCCGCCCGCATCGCACTGCAGCTGGACGACAAGCGCATCGCCGCCGGCATTCCTGCCGCCGATGCCCTGCACGAGGCTGGAGTCTGCCAGCAGGACGAGATCGTCGAGGCGGAAAAGGCGGCACTGCTGCGGGCGCTGTCGCGCGCCGGCGGCAATGTCTCGCAGGCGGCGATCGCGCTTGGCATCAGCCGCGCAACGCTGCACAGGAAGATGAAGAAGCTCGATCTCCACTGATCAGGGTAAAGGTTCCGCTCCTGGAGCAATCGTGAACCGATGCTGTCGCAGGTCTGCGACACTGTGCGCTGCGGTATGGAAGACCCGCCCTATTCCCTTCGCCAAAATATGCACATTTTCCTCCCACCGGTTCGCTTGGGAACCTGGATCATCAAGGGAGGATGACATGCTTCATCAGAAAATCGTCGAATCGCCGTTCAAGCTGAAATACGGCAACTATATCGGCGGCGAATGGCGCGAGCCGGTCGAGGGGAAATACTTCGAAAACCTCACGCCCGTCACCGGCGGCAAGCTCTGCGACATTCCCCGCTCCAATGAAAAGGACATCAATCTCGCGCTCGACGCCGCCCATGCGGCTAAGGAAAAATGGGGCCGCACCTCCGCTGCCGAGCGCTCCAATATCCTCATGAAGATCGCCCAGCGCATGGAAGACAAGCTGGAATTGCTCGCCCAGGCCGAGACCTGGGACAACGGCAAGCCGATCCGCGAGACCATGGCGGCCGACATTCCGCTGGCGATCGACCACTTCCGCTACTTCGCCTCCTGCATTCGTGCCCAGGAAGGTTCGATCGGCGAGATCGACCACGATACCGTGGCCTATCACTTCCATGAGCCGCTCGGCGTCGTCGGCCAGATTATTCCGTGGAACTTCCCGATCCTGATGGCCACCTGGAAGCTGGCGCCTGCGCTTGCCGCCGGCAACTGCGTCGTGCTGAAGCCCGCCGAACAGACACCGGCCTCGATTCTGCTCTGGGCCGAACTCGTCGGCGATCTCCTGCCGCCCGGCGTGCTCAACATCGTCAACGGTTTCGGCCTCGAAGCCGGCAAGCCGCTGGCGACCAGCCAGCGCGTCGCCAAGATCGCCTTCACCGGCGAGACGACGACAGGCCGGTTGATCATGCAATATGCCAGCCAGAACCTCATTCCGGTGACGCTGGAACTCGGCGGCAAATCGCCGAACATCTTCTTCGCCGATGTGATGGCCGAAGACGACGACTTCCTCGATAAGGCGCTCGAAGGCTTTGCGATGTTTGCCCTCAACCAGGGCGAAGTTTGCACCTGCCCGAGCCGCGCCCTCGTCCAGGAATCCATCTACGACCGCTTCATGGAAAAGGCCGTCAAACGCGTCGAGGCGATCAAGCAGGGCAACCCGCTCGACACCGCGACGATGATCGGCGCCCAGGCCTCGACGGAGCAGCTGGAAAAGATCCTCGCCTATCTCGATATCGGCAAGCAGGAAGGCGCGGAAGTGCTGACCGGCGGCTCGCGCAACGATCTCGGCGGCGAGTTGGCAAACGGCTACTACGTCAAGCCGACGATCTTCAAGGGTCACAACAAGATGCGTGTGTTCCAGGAAGAAATCTTCGGACCGGTGGTTTCGGTCACAACCTTCAAGAACGAGAAGGAAGCGCTCGAAATCGCCAACGACACGCTCTACGGTCTCGGTGCCGGTGTCTGGAGCCGCGACGCCAATCGCTGCTACCGTTTCGGCCGCGAAATCCAGGCCGGCCGCGTCTGGACGAACTGCTACCACGCCTACCCGGCCCATGCCGCCTTCGGCGGCTACAAGCAGTCGGGCATCGGTCGTGAAACCCACAAGATGATGCTCGACCACTACCAGCAGACCAAGAACATGCTGGTGAGCTATAGCCCGAAGGCACTCGGCTTCTTCTGAGAAGCGTTCGCATGGTGGGAGGGTGCAAACCCCTCCCCAACCCCTCCCCACAAGGGGGAGGGGCTTAACCCGTTGAACTCTCTCGTTCTAAAAAGGTATCTCCTTGCCGAAACTTCAACGAGCTGAGTTGTCGGAGCAGCACTATAAGTCCCTCCCCTTGTGGGGAGTGGTTGGGGAGGGGAATCCTTCTCCCGATACTTCGGAGGAAGAGCCATGGAAAGCACCGTCAACGGCGAACCGCGTGTTCTCGCGACCGACGCCGCCCTCGATTTGATCTTGGAAATCAAGCGGGATCATCCCGATATTCTCTTCCACCAGTCCGGCGGCTGCTGCGATGGCTCCTCGCCGATGTGTTATCCGGCTAACGAATTCATGATCGGCGACAGCGACGTCAAGCTTGGCGAGATCGGCGGCGTGCCGGTCTATATCAGCGCCAGCCAGTTCGAGGCGTGGAAGCATACGCAGCTGATCATCGACGTCGTGCCGGGACGCGGCGGCATGTTCTCGCTCGACAATGGCCGCGAGAAGCGCTTCCTCACTCGTTCCCGTCTCTTCGGCGGCGGCGAGGCTTGCGCAGTGCCTGATGTGAAAGTCAGGGCGGTCTGATGCCGTCGCCCGTCGAGTGGGATTTTCGCTTGTAGTATTCCCATAGTGCCTGCTCGCAGCAGCTCTTTGCTAATCTCCGCCAGTTGGTTTCACAGGGAGGAAACGATGCCAGCCTCAAAGATCCTGATGATCACGGGTGACTTCACCGAAGATTACGAAACGATGGTGCCGTTCCAGACGCTGCTCGCCTGCGGCTATACCGTCGATGCCGTCTGCCCCGGCAAGAAGGCCGGCGACACCGTCGCCACAGCCATTCATGATTTCGAAGGCGACCAGACTTATTCCGAAAAACGCGGCCATAATTTCGCGCTGAACGCCACCTTCGACAGCGTGCGCGCCGAAGATTACGACGCCCTCGTCATCCCCGGCGGCCGTGCGCCCGAATATCTGCGCCTCAACGCCGATGTCATCAAATCCGTGCGGCACTTCTTCGACGCCGGAAAACCCGTCGCCGCCATCTGCCACGGCGCGCAGCTGCTTGCCGCTGCCGGGGTTTTGAAGGGCCGCACCTGTTCGGCCTATCCCGCCTGCCGGCCGGAAGTCGAACTTGCCGGCGGCATCTATGCCGACATATCAATCAGCGATGCAGTCTCGGACGGCAATCTGGTCACGGCGCCTGGCCGGCGCATCCGTCGTGGCTGCGCCAGTTCATGGCTGTGCTCGATGCCGCAGCACTGCTCGAAACCAACGCCGCCTGAGGAGGGCTGCACTGGGGAGGATGATATGTGTGAACTCTTCATCAAGGCGGATGCGCGGCTCTGGGAAAGCACCACCCGGTCGCTGCGCATCGACGGCATGGTCACCAGCGTCAGGCTGGAGAACTTCTTCTGGGCGAAGCTGGAGGAAATCGCCCGGCGCGACGGCATGAATGTCGTCCAGCTGATCACCCGGCTGCATCATGAATCGATCGATGCCGGCCACGATCTCGGCAACTTCACGTCCTTCCTGCGGGTCTGCTGCGCTCGCTATCTCGACCTGCAGCTCACCGGCGACATCCCGGCCGATGTCACCCGTCCGATCGCCGGCCTCGACGCACCCGTCATCCTCGGCCGCGAACGGGCGAAATATCACTGATCTCAGATCCCACACACGATCAGAGACGAACGGCCCGCGGATAGCTCCGCGGGCCGTTCCGCAAACATCTGACCTTGTCTTGGGCGGCGGGCTTGCGCTGGCGCACAGCCTGGATCAACAATGCGCGGCAGCGTCCAGCGCGGGCACCGTCAGGAGATCGATTGCCATGAACGAACAGAAAGCCGTGATCGTGACGGGAGCCGGCGGCAACCTCGGCAGCGCCGTTGTCCGCGAGCTTGCCAGCGCCGGCGCAAAACTCGTCTGCATGAACCGTTCGGGCCATGAGCTGGAAGCCTTGGCCGGCGATCTTCCAGCTTCCACCGAATTTCTGACGATCGCGGGAACGGATCTCACCGATTATGCCTCCTGCGCCGCCGCTGTCGCCCGGGCCGTCAAGCGCTTCGGCGGCGTCAGCGCGTTGGTCAACACCGTCGGCGGTTTCCAGATGGGACCGGTCGGACCGGAGGCCCCCGCGCAGTGGGAGACGATGATGACGGCAAACGCCCGCACTGCCCTGACGATCAGCGCCGCGGTTCTCCCCACCATGAAGGCCGCGGGCTACGGCCGCATCGTTCATATCGCCGCCGCACCCGGCCTGAAGGCCGGCGCCAAGCAGGCCGCTTACGCCGCCTCGAAAGCCGCCGTCATCCGGCTGACCGAGGCGATCGCTGCCGAATGCCGCGACGACCGCATCACCGCCAACTGCATCCTGCCCGGGACGATCGACACGCCTGAGAACCGCGCGGCCATGCCCGATGCGAAGACGGACGGCTGGGTATCGCCGCAATCGATCGCCCGCCTCATCGCCTTCCTGATTTCGCCGGCAGCAGCTGTCGTCACCGGGGCGGCAATCCCGGCGACCGGCCGCGGATAATGGAAGACGGCGCGAGCAGCAGCCGCAACGCACTACAACCGCCCGCGCCGCGCGTTGGCCGGGCCTCGGCTTGCCCTCTGTTTCGGCAGTCACTTTGTCGGGAACAATGGATGATGAGATAGAGAGACCTGCAAGTTTTAGTCAGTGACACACGATCTGGCTTGAGCTTCGGTTCACCTTGAGGCAGCCTCGTCTCCACCCGCTCATGTGACGGGCACAAGACAGCGGGCGGACACAATGGTCTTGACGATCGCATTGCGGTGGCATTTGCCAGAAGGCGGGTGGTTTCGATGACGGACGGTCCGGCATTGCGCGCTGTCGGCGCAAGCAGCCTGATACGCGAGGAATGGTTCCTGGGCGTCAGCGTCGCGACGAGCTTGGCGTTTCTTGTTTTCCAGGAGCAGTTCTTCGGGCACCTTTCCGATCCGCTTTGGTTCACTGTCGTTTTCGCGTGGCTGTTCGCTGCCGTCCTCGGCTCCGCTCTGTCGGTTGTCCGGCACGCGGATCATTTGGCAGAGCGGTTGAAGGAGCCCTACGGCACGCTTATTCTGACGCTTGCCATCACCTCAATCGAGGTGATGGCAATATCAGCCGTCATGCTTCACGGCGAGAACAATCCCACACTTGCGCGCGACACCCTTTTCGCAGTCGTCATGATCATCCTGAACGGCATGGTTGGCCTGTCCTTGCTGCTGGGCGCATGGCGGCGACCGGAACAGCAGCATAACCTGCAGGGCGCCAACGCCTATCTCGGGGTCATCGTACCGCTGGCGACCCTGAGCCTGGTGATGCCGACATTTCTTGCGGGGCCGGAGGGTCAGCATCCATCTGCACCGAGACAACTGATACTGGGTATAATATCGGTCGGCCTTTACGCCACATTTCTGTTTCTTCAGGCCGGCCGCCATCGGGACTATTTCACCGACGACAGCAACCGTCACGAGCGCATCAGCGAACGTGTCCCTCGTCATGGACCGGTCTGGCTTCATGCCATTTTGCTTTTCGCCCATATGGCTCCTGTCGTCTTTCTCGTCGAACAGCTTGCCCGGCCAATCGATTACATTATCGAAACCCTGCATGCTCCAACCGCATTTGGCGGTGTTGTCATGGCCATCCTCGTCGCGACGCCTGAAGCAGTCAGCGCCGTGCGTGCATCCATCGCCAATAATCTCCAGCGCTCCGTCAACATCTTCCTTGGTTCGGTGCTGTCGACGATCGGGCTGACGGTGCCGGCGATGCTCGTTGTCAGTCAGCTCTACGGACACCCCGTGACGCTCGGCCTGGAGCATGGGGATCTGGTGATGCTCCTGCTTACTCTTGCCGTCAGCATCATCACCTTTGCCAGCGGCCGCACACATCTCATGCAAGGCGCTGTCCATCTGGTGCTTTTCCTGGCTTACGTGCTGCTGATTTTCCAACAATGAAACCTGCCCGATTGCCGCCGTACAAGATCCGGAAAGTAAAGAGTTCCGCGCTTGGTCTGTCTTCCGCTATGATGACGGGTGCTATTGCACAGCTTGCAAGCAATCGCGGTGGCTGCAGGACCTACGTGGCCCCCGGGAAATCGTAGCCGCGTCACGGCGTCCGTCGAGGACGAGCTCACAGTTTAATTGCGCACCAGCAGCTATTGCAATTTTTAGCAATGCCGCGACATAATATCGCATGCCCGGAACTTTTCGGAGAAGGGTCGTCTCCGCCGAGGCACGCATGGAGATTACAGCGTCGCGCGTCTTTTTCACACGCGCAAAAGGATGCTGTAGATCTTTGAAATTGCTCGTAAACATCGGGGCGGCGGCAATGCGTGTGAGATTGTATCAGGGTCTGCACCTGTCCGTGGTGCTCGCCGGCATAGCAATTCTCGCTGGCTGTGAGGAAAGCGGCAACACTTACGTTGCCCCTCCTCCACCTTCGGTTCGCGTCGCCCTGCCGGTCCAGCAACCGGTAACGCTCTATTTCGAACTCACCGGCAATACGGCGCCGCTCAATTCCGTCGATATCGAGGCGCGTGTCCAAGGCTATGTCCAATCGATCGACTACCAGGACGGTATGATGGTGACGAAGGGCACCAAGCTCTTCGGAATCGAGCGTAACACCTACCAGGCGCAACTGGATCAGGCCAAGGCATCGCTCGCCTCGCAACAGGCATCTCAGGTTGGCGCGCAGCAGGAATACGACCGGCAGCTCAATCTATCGAAGCAACAGGTCACCACGCAGACCGCCGTCGACAGCGCCAAGGCGACGCTCGACGAGGCGAATGCGTCCATCCTCAACGCTCAGGCCAATCTCGATCTCGCGACGATCAGCCTCGGATATACCGAAGTGCTTGCACCGTTCGACGGCACCGTCACCGATCACCTCGTCGATATCGGCGCGCTTGTCGGCGTATCCGGTCCCACCAAACTCGCCAGCATCGTTCAGACGGATCCGCTTTATGCCTATTTCAACGTCAGCGAAACCCAGGTGCTGATGATCAAGGAAACGCTGGCAAGGCAGGGGCACACCTTTAAGCAGACGGACCTTCCAAGCATTCCGGCGGAGCTCGGCCTGCAGACCGAGGAAGGCTACCCCCACAAGGGACATCTCGATTACGTATCGCCGCAGCTCGATGCCTCCACAGGCACGCTTCAGGTACGCGCCCTGTTCGACAACAAGGACCGCGCCATGCTGCCCGGTCTCTTCGTGCGCGTCCGCGTGCCGGTCGGCCACAACGACAAGGCTCTGCTGGTGCGCGACGACGCCATCGGAACGAACCAACTGGGCAGCTACCTGCTCGTTCTCGGCAAGGACGACGTCGTCGAGCAGAAGCAGGTCAAGACCGGCCAGCGCGAAGGTGCACTCCGTGTCATCGACTCCGGCCTCGATCCGGAAGACTGGGTCGTAACCCAAGGTATCCAGCAGGCCATCCCCGGCAGCAAGGTCACGCCCGAGAAGATCGAAATGAACCCGCCGGCAGCTGCCGCTGGCGATACCAAGGCAAAGACCACCACCACGCAATGAATTCGCCACCATGCTTCACCTGACCGTCTAGAGCGGTTCAGCTTTTCATGGAAACGCAGAACCGCTCTAACCTTTTGTTTTGTCACAATTCCGAACGGAAAACCGCTTCGCACCTTTCCTGGAATTGCTCTAAGGACAACAGCATGATCTCGCGCTTCTTCATCGAGCGACCGGTACTCGCCAACGTTCTGGCGTTGGTCTTCGTGCTCATCGGCGCGGTGGCTCTGTTCCAACTGCCCGTGGCGCAATATCCGAATGTCGTCCCGCCGACGGTGCAGGTGACGACGCGCTTCCCAGGCGCCAGCGCCCAGACCCTCATCGACACCGTCGCTCTGCCGATCGAGCAGCAGGTCAACGGCGTGCAGGACATGCTCTACATGCAGTCGACGAGCGCCAGCGACGGCACCTATTCGCTGACGGTGACCTTCGCCATCGGAACGGATCCCGATCAAGCGCAGGTTCTGGTGCAAAACCGCGTCGCCATAGCGATGTCATCGCTTCCCGAAGCGGTGCAGGTTCAAGGCGTCACGACACAGAAAAAATCGACGGCGATCCTCGGCTTCGTCAGCCTGACCTCGCCGGACAGCCGCTATGACAGCCTGTTCCTGTCGAACTATGCCGTCATCAACCTGCAGAATGAACTCGCCCGCCTGCCGGGCGTCGGCAACGTCACCGTGTTCGGCGCCGGCCAGTATGCCATGCGTATCTGGATGGACCCGAACCTGCTGCAGGCGCGCGGTCTGACGCCGCAGGATATCGTCAACGTGGTGCAGCAGCAGAGCCAGGAGGTCGCCGCCGGCCAGATCGGCATTCCGCCGGTCCCGAACGGGCAGGTCTTCCAATACACGCTGAATGTCAACGGCCGGCTGAACGAGGCTGCCGATTACGAGAATATTGTCGTCAAGGTCGAAAGCGGGGAAGGCGGCCGCGTCACGCGCATCCGCGATATCGGTCGCGTCGAACTCGGCGCCCAGACTTACAGCCAGTCCTTCATGCAGAACGGCCGACCGGCGGCCGGCATCGGCATTTTTCAGCTTCCGGAGGCCAACGCCATTGCGGTGGCGCAGGAGGTGGGCGCAAAAATGCAGGAGCTTTCGAAGAGCTTCCCGCAGGGCCTCGAATATCATGTGCCGTTCGACACGACGAAATTCGTCAAGGCGTCCATCGACGAGGTTTACGTCACTTTGATCGAGGCGGGCGTCCTCGTTCTCATCGTCATTCTCGTTTTCCTGCAGGATTGGCGGGCAATGCTCGTTCCGGCGACCACCGTTCCGGTCACCATTATCGGCGCCTTCGCGGCCATGGCGGCATTGGGTTTCACGGTCAACCTGTCGACGCTGTTTGCCATCGTTCTCGCCATTGGCATCGTCGTCGATGATGCCATCGTCATCGTCGAGGGTGTCGCCCGCCACATCGAGGCGGGCATGTCCGGCCGACAGGCGGCCGAGAAGGCCATGGAGGAACTCCTCGGTCCGGTCATCGGCATTACGCTGGTGCTGATGGCCGTTTTCATTCCGGCCGCCTTCCTGCCCGGCCTGACCGGACAGCTTTATCGGCAATTCGCCCTCGTCATCGCCGCCACGGCGCTGATCAGTGCCATCAATGCCGCCACGCTGAAACCGACGCAATGCGCCCTTTGGCTGCGGCCGCCGGTCCCGCCCGAGAAACGCAACGCCCTCTATCGCGGCTTCAACAGGGTCTACGACAAAGGCGAACGCGGCTATGCCGGGCTGATCGGATCGATGACCCGCCACGCCGGTGTCATGGCCATAGCCGCAATTGTGCTGATCGGGGTCGCCGTCTGGGGTCTCACCCGCCTGCCGACCGCGTTCCTGCCGATCGAGGATCAAGGTTACGTGCTGATCAGTGCACAACTGCCTGACGGTGCCTCGAAGGAGCGCAGCGATGCCGTAATGAACGAGGTCGGCAAGATCGCCGAAGCCACACCTGGCGTCGATCAGGTGCTGACGATCAGCGGCATTTCCGTTCTCGACAACAATGCCAGCCTGCAGAATGCCGGCGTCGCCTATGTCGTGCTGAAGGATTGGGACGAGCGCAGCAAGCAGAAGGGGCAGGATCTGCTGTCGATTTACCAGCATCTGAACGGCGCGCTGCAAAGCGTGCTCGCCGCCAAGACGCTGGTGGTCGTGCCGCCTCCGATCCAGGGCGTCGGCAATGCCAGCGGCTTCACGATGCAGGTCGAGATCAAGAACGGCATTTCCGACTACCCGCTGCTGCAATCGCTTGCCGATACGATCGTCAAGAACGGCAGTGCCCAATCGTCGCTGCAAAGGCTGAGCACGCCTTTCCGCTCGAACGTGCCGCAACTCGCAGTCGCCGTCGACCGCATCAAGGCGGAGACATTGGGGGTTACCGTCGGTCAGGTTTTCTCGGCGCTCTCCGGCTACGTCGGCTCGAGCTATGTGACCCAGTTCAACAAATTCGGCCGCACCTTCCAGGTCTATGCGCAGGCCGCTTCCGATTTCCGGGTCAGCGCGGATGATATCCGCAAGCTGAGGGTCAAGGCCGGTGACGGGACAATGGTGCCGCTCGGCACGGTCGTCGATGTCACGACGACTCAAGGCCCCTCCCTGATCAGCCTCTACAATCTCTACCCCTCGGCAACGATCGTTGGCGGGCCGGCCGCCGGCTTCAGCTCCGGCCAGTCGCTCGACGTCATGGAGCAGATTGCCGATCGAACGCTGCCGCCGGGCGCCGGTTTCGAATGGACGGCTCTATCCTACCAGGAGAAGGCCGTGGGCGGGCAGATCTATTTCGTCTTCGCGCTCGCCATCTTCCTCGTCTATTTCGTGCTCGCCGGCCAATATGAAAGCTGGATCTTGCCGCTGGCGGTCATTCTGGCCGTGCCGCTCGCCCTCCTCGGCACGGTGGCGGCCCTGACGGCAGCGGGCGTTGCCAACAATCTCTATACGCAGATCGGGCTCGTCCTGCTGATTGCGCTGGCATCGAAGAATGCCATTCTCATCGTCGAATATGCGCGGGAAAAGCGGGCGGAAGGCATGGAAATTGTGGATGCCGCAGTCGAGGCCGCCCGCCTGCGTTTCCGGCCGATTCTGATGACGTCCTTCGCCTTCATTCTCGGTGTCCTGCCGCTGGTGCTGGCGACGGGCGCCGGCGCATCCGCCCGCAAGTCGATCGGCATTTCGGTCTTCAGCGGGATGATCGCCTCGACCTGCCTCGCCGTGCTCTTCGTACCGTCCTTCTACGTCCTGCTGCAGCGCCTCGAGGAATATTGGAAAGGGCGCATAAAGACAGCAGCCGTCGCGGAGGCGGAGATGCCGAAGGTTCAGTAAGGCTGTTGCAACAGCCTGTCGCGCAATCACCAGCGGTTTCACGCGGAGGCAAGTTGCTGTTGAGTCTCTTCACTGCGCAAGTTTCGAACAGACACTATAATCCCGAGGTCAGGACCCGGTGGCATGCAGGCGACACGCGTTGCAAATTGTCCCGCAGACAAGCGATAGCCCGTCCTCCGCCCAAAGGCACCGTGCGGCACAGAGCCTGAAAATCCGATCCGCAGGTTTCGCGCAGGATCATCAGTTCCTCGCGCGGCGAGAAGGCCGGCATCATGGTCCGAGGAACAGGCGTGGTCGCAACCGTCGCGGCAGCACCGCCGCTGGCTGGGGTTGATCCGGCTGATCCTCCCCCGGCTGATCCTCCCAAGGCCGCAACGGCCTGCTGACACGGCGCCGATAGAGCGGCACTGTGCTGTTGCAAGCAGCTGAGCGCCTCGGTACCGCCCGGTTTGACACCAGAGCATTGCGCCATAAAATCGCGTTGGCAAGCCGATTTGACGGCATTGCGCTGCGCCTGCGTCGGTGCGGCCGTCGCCGGCGCCGGTGTGGTCGCCCCGGTGGTTGCGGGCGCAGCCGGGGCCGGCTCCGCGGATGTCGACTTGGGTTTGCTCACCGCCGACACCGCCTTCCGGCAGCCCGCCGACAGTGTGGCATTATGCTGTTGCAGACAAGTGAGCGCCTCGATGCCGCCCGGCGTCACCCCTGAGCATTGCGCGATGAAATCGGAGCGACATTCCGCCTTGATCGCATTGCGCTGCTCTTCGGTCGGCGCCTGCGCGGACGCGGCGCCAGCTAAGGGCACCACTGCGCAGAACGTTGGCAATCCCGAGATAGCAAAGAGAAGAAGACGCCTTCCATGCGGGGCCGTCAGTAGAGAAGATGCCCATTTTCGCATTATTCCTCCTCCCATAAATCTCTAATCTACTTCATGAAATCGAACGTCCTGCTGAATAGGATAATAAACGCCCGTCAGTTGGAGGGACGTTGCTTGCCGCTGCGGAAATATTAAAACGGCGGCTCCACGTATATTAGAAGATTGCTATTTTAGCAACTATCGTGCGCCTGAAAACTGATCAAGGGAAACGTATCACTCATCAGCCTGATGATCGGAAATCATCCATCTCAAAGCAAGTTATCAGGTACTGCGAATACATGCTGCCGTCATGCCGCCGCAGTCTGGTACCCTCTTGAAGCCGCGCGCTCGTGGCCTTCAAGCCGAAAGCGCGCAATCATGTCGGTAAGTGCAAGCGCCTCGGACGATAGCTGTCTGGTGGCAGCATTCGTCTCTTCCACCATCGCCGCATTTTGCTGCGTCATACGATCAATATCGTTCACCGATGCGTTGATCGAATGGAGTGTCGTCGCTTGGTCGCGGCTTGACGAGGCAATGAGCTCGATATGACCGACAATATGGACGATCTCGCTGGAAATCTCCATCAGCGCATCGCCGGTGCGGCCGACGAATTCGGAGCCGGATGCAACCTCTCGGACGGAATTGTTGATGAGCTCACCGATTTCCTTGGCTGCGCGAGCCGATCGCTGCGCCAGCTCTCGCACTTCCTGCGCCACGACTGCAAAGCCCTTGCCGGCCTCACCCGCTCTTGCCGCTTCGACTCCCGCATTTAAGGCCAAGAGATTGGTCTGGAAAGCGATGGAGTCGATGGCGCTGACAATCTGAACGATCTTGCCCGACGCGTCCTCAATTCGTCCCATGGCAGAAACCGCGTTTTGGACCACTGAAGCCGAGGCGTCGGCGCCCTGTTTGGCGCGTTGGACAAGCGCAAGCGCTGCTGCTGCCCGTCCTGAAGAGGTGTTGACGGCGGAAGAAATCTCCTCCACTGCCGCTGCGGTTTCCTCAAGTGCGGCGGCCTGCTTTTCCGTTCGGCTGGCTAGGTCATCAACGGCTTCCGCCATCTGTCGGCCATTGTCGCTGATGAGGGAAGACGTCTCGCGGATATCGCAAAGCGTCTCCCTGAGACCCGCGACGGACATGTTGAAATCGGTACGGATCCGGTCGAGGTCGGCGGCAAACGGCGTATCGATCGAAAAATTCAACTCTCCGCGCGACAGCCGCGTGAGCCCTTCTGCAAGCGCCTCGATTGCGGCGTCAACCTGGACCTTGGCGCTACGTCGCTCGAGTTCGTTACGGGCGCGCTCGGATTCCGCATCGCTCCGCGCGATCTCGGCCTGATGTTCCATGTCGACATTCGACAGCGCATTTTGTTTGAAGACGGAAAGCGCCCGGGCCATTTCCCCGATTTCGTCGCCCCGTGCCTCGCCGGTGATTGCGGTATCGAGCCTTCCCTCTGCGATCTTGCGCATCGCTGCGGTAATCTGGGTGATCGGTCCCTTCAGGGTGACGACCAGCGCGGCACCCGCCGTCATAGCGATCAGGATGCCGAACACAATGGCGCCACCGGATACCCTATTGGCCTGTTGACGATCCTGCCCAGCATTTTGCCTTTGCGTCTCGGCGAATTGAGCAAGCAGGTTCCAGGTGTTGTCGATCTGCGCCGCAGCGCTGTCGAATTCAGCCAGCTTGCGCGCCGCACCTTCGGAGAGCGCCGCCGCGTTTGCTGCAAGCAGATCGAGGACGGGTTGAGCCTTCTTCGGAATTTCGGCAAAGACCGGATCGTCGTTCACCACGCCGGCAAGACGGCCGAGCTCTGTCTGATACATGTAGATCGACTGCTGGACTTTCTTCACTCGCGCATCGTCTGGATTGCCGGCGAGTTCGGCGAAGCCGACGCGGATCTCGTTATTGCTGTTAACGATGGCGCGCAGTTCGTTGCCGACATTCGTCGCCTGCGAAATATCCTTGTCCGACGCGGCAAGCGCGAGCACGGAGGTTCGCATCAGATCGTCGCCAACCGCCTTGAGACTGTCGCCAGTTGCAGCAAGATTGGCAACGGTGGCATCCGTTGCTGGGACATCCAAAGTGTCAGGCGACACCTTCGAAGCGTTGGCAATGACGTCCACAGCAGCGGCATACTGCGCGGCGAACGCTTGTTTGTCGGTCGCGACCGCAGGCGAAAGCTGCTCCTTTGCCTTTTGCAAATCGGGCGCGTATTTGGCTAACAGGCTAACTTTGTCAGCCGGCGTCATCGCATTCGTATAGTCATTACGAAGTTTTGTCGCGACACTGGCGGCGGCGCTGACGGAGACGGAATTGTTCAGTCCGCCCTTGTTGGCATTTTCCGTCTTCTTCGCGCTAGCCATCAGCATGAACGAGCGCTTGCCAACCTGCCCTTGCAGATCAAGAAGTGCCGCGGAAGCAGCGTCAACATCACTGAGAATTTTCTGCTGCCCCGTTTCGATTTGCCAGATCGCTTCGATCTTTTGCGGGATGATTTGCGATTGATCGAGTGCCCGGTCAAGAAGCCCCACATCGGTCGTCGGCCTTAGGCTCTCGATCGTCTGCTTCAGGTTGCCCAGTTGCTCTCGGGCATCCGCAAGCGCGGTATCACGGGCTTCCTGCGACGGCTTCATCAGAAAGCCGGTCATGCTGGAAGAAACATGTTTGAACCCGTTCAGGGACTGCAAAACATGGTTGGAGATCTCCATCCGACCTTCGAGAAGGCTGGCCGCGTAATAGCCCGTCAGCCCCACTGCGCATAGGCTAATGACGAATGGCGCCAAAAGTACCAGCACCTTCGTCTGAATGCGAACTTGCGACATCAAACCATTTACCACGAATGCACCCCCACCACCGATCGGAGCCAAACTGTCATTCTTTGCTTAAGAACCGATAAATGGGTTGATCCGAGGATTATGCACGCCTCATCTGTCGCGGCGAGGCATGAGGCATCAGAAATGCGGCGATATCTGTGATGACATCCATCAATTCACCCGGATTATGGGCAACGTCTTCAACAAACGCTCTCCATTGCCGTTGCTTTTGCTGATCCTCGGCAAATGCTCCGCTAGTCCTCAAGTCAATTGGCGACGATCTGGCGGCGCTAAGATTTGTCGACAGGCTCGCTGTTTGGGTTGGGCACGGGCGCCTCCCTTGTATCTCGGGGCGGATCTTTGCGATCGTCAGGGTCCGATGGCGCTTCCTTGTGGTCGGGGCGATTGACGCGCTGGTCTTTAGGAATGCCCTTCTCGGATGGGGCAGCATTTTTTGCGGGCATGATCAGTTCCTCCACTTCACGCGTACGAACCGATCGAAGACATTGAAGGTTCCGACCGCCGTCGCATGAAGTTATCGACGTATTGGCAGCCGCGGGCAGCGGAAGGTCCATATCTTTGATATCGGTGGCCGATCTCTTGCTCCCTCTTTTGGGGAAGAAGCGCGCGCGGGGCCTGCTACAGTGATACGACGCTGCGCTGCCAAGGACCTGAAGCTCTGGCAAAAGTTTGAGGGATTCTTCGTTCAACGATTCCTTCGCTACGACCAACGAACGCGAAGGCACGGAGATCGCCCGGCAGATCGTCGCCACCTTCCTCGACGATCGCGCGCGCATGTTCTTCGTCACCCGCATGTTCGAGTTCGCCAACGGAGGCAGGTCGGACGTGGCGTCCTGGCGCCGAACTCCGGGACGACGGAACCCGCAGTTTCAACGTTACCGAGGCGGCGCCTTTGCGCACGAGTTTTGGCGGGGATCTCGATATTAGGACATTCTCGCAGCGTCGGCCGGCCGGAGGCGCCGATCAATTGAACGGGTGACCTTGAACAATCCTGCACCGCCGGCGGCGTTGCGAGCCATGCGACGCGGGCGTAAAATGAAGTTCTGTGGACTGGGAGCGATGCAAGCATCGTGGAAGGAGGTCCGACATGAACTATGTGCTCTCAAGTGACGGCTCGTCGAGACCGCCGTCACAACCGGCTGGCGTCATCTTCGCCGACCATGTGCATGAGATCACCGTCCATGCCGATATTCTCGCATTGCTGCCCGATCCGGCAACAGCACGCTCTTGCCTTGATATCGCCGAGGATGCCGCAGGTGCCATCAATGGCACCATGGCCGCCGCCCATGTCGGCGCGGATCCGGAAAGGATGATCGCTGCGGCCGAGGAGATCGACCTGCAGCTACTGAGAGAGCACGATGAAGGCTCGCCGTCGCAGCGGTTCGAGCGTGTCGCACGCGCTTTCGAGGATTGGAAGCAAGGTAAGCCTGATCGAGACCGGCTCCTTCTCGACGACTGCCGCGGCGATCTCGATCGTTGCGTGACGACCGAATGCCATGAGACGGCGCTTGTCGTTGCCCCGTGCCATGGCAACATGGATGCCCGTGACACGTTCCACGACATCCTGTTCAACGAACACAAGTTGGTGCTGGTGCCGCCACCCGGCCAATATGCCGGCAACCTGCTCGGCCATGTCGTGATTGGCTGGAAGCCGCAGGATCATGCGCAGCGCGCCGTCGTCGCGGCGAGACACTGGCTGGCGACGGCCGATCGCATTACCGTTCTCTGCGTCAACGACAGACCCGACGGAAGTTATCAGTTCACGGCGCGGGAACTGCTCAAGCAACTCGGACTCGACGGCGACGTTATCGCGATCAACTCAGGCGCCCGCTCCGTCGGCGAAACGATCCTCGATTTCGCAAAAACCGAGAAGGCCACCTGCCTGCTGATCGGCGCCTACAAGCACGGATATTTCTTGGAGTTGCTGCTCGGCCGCGTCACTCGCTATCTGTTGTCACATAGAACGCTCCCGATAATGATGAAGCATTAGCTACACTTGGCGGGTATGTGACTGGCATGGGCCAACGAAAGCCGCTACAGAGTCGATATTTCCATCAGGCGCTATCGACCGCAATACCGATGAACGCAACGACAGCACCTCAGTCTCGAAGCTTACCCATTGCATTCGACGGAGGCGCAATTATCGGCACCCTCGGCAGGCTGGTTGGCCTTGGCGGCGCGCAGTTCCGCTTGCCTCTTCCGATCGGCCTTTTCAGTTTCGCGACCCTGGAAGTGGCCATCCTTAACAATGCCATGAGCCTCGTTGTGGTCGCAACCGCCCTGCCGTTCCGCGCCGGAATAGTGCCTTTCGCCGCTCTCGCTGAGAACTGGCTTATCGTTTCCAACCTGCTCGGTGGAAGCCTGTTCGGTGCATGGCTTGGGGCGGGATGGGCAACGCGCCTGAAATCGGCGGCGCTCTACAAGATCATAAGCGGAGATCTTCACCACAATCAGATGACAGGCGACGATGCGAGGCCGGAGAAACTGCAGTGGAGAGCGTCTCTACTCGCGTTGGAAATTAGCGAAACAAGACGTGGGCAGGTCAGGAGCCGCTTGACCGGCTGCCGGCCTTTGTCGACACAATGGTGCGATCGAAAACGGACGCGATGGACGGCCTCACACAATGACAAATCTCGTCGTTATTCTCTTCGGGCTCACCTATCTCGGGATGGCATTGGGACGCGTCCCGGGACTTAGGATCGACCGCGCCGGCATCGCAATGATCGTCGCAGTCGCGCTGGTCGCTCTCGCGGCAGTTCCCGTCGACGGGATGAGCGAAGCGATCCATTTTCCGACCTTGCTTTTGCTTGGCGGCTTGATGATCCTTTCCGCGCGTGTTGGTGCAAGCGGCTTCTACGACGCGGCGTCGGTTTGGATAGCGGGCCAGGCAGGCAGGCCGTTGCGCCTGCTCGCCTTGACGATCACGGTCGGCGGCATCCTCTCCGCTTTCCTTGTCAACGATATCGTTGTTTTCGCCATGACGCCGCTGCTGTGCACCGGCCTCAAAGTGCGGAAACTCGACCCACGGCCATTCCTGCTTGGTCTCGCAGCGGCCAGCAACGCGGGTTCGGCCGCCACCTTGATCGGCAATCCACAAAATATCCTCATCGGTCAGGCCGGCGCGCTGGGGTTCTGGCCCTATTTCACGCAGGCCGTCGTTCCGGCGATCGCAGGTCTTGTTCTCAGTTTCGGATGCATCGCGTTCATCTGGCGATCAAGTCTCGCAGCGGCAGACGACGGCGCACCCCTCGAGCCTGTAGCCTTCCACCGCGCTCAAGTTGGAATCTGTACCGTCGCCCTTCTTGCGCTGCTTGTCTTGTTTGCCACGCCGCTGCCACGCGAGATCTCGGCTCTTTTGGTCGCCGCCTGCCTGATCGTAAGCCGCACCCTTCCGACCCGGCAACTCTTCGGCGAAATCGATCTGCCATTGCTGATCCTGTTTGCGGCCTTGTTCGTCGTCAACGACGCCTTCGCGCGGACGGGAATTCCGGAGGAGGCCGTGCGGATGCTCGCCGCCCATGGCCTCCTTCCCGATCGAGTTTCGTTCCTTGTGCCGATCTCGCTCTTTCTGAGCAACACGATCGGCAATGTTCCCGCCGTGGTGATGATCCTGAAGGTCTGGCAAGAGATCCCGGAGGGGGTCCTGATCGGCCTCGCCATTCTTTCGACGCTGGCCGGAAACCTGTTTCTGGTCGGAAGCCTTGCAAATCTGATCGTGGCCGAGCGTGCCTCAGCCCAAGGGGTACGGCTGACTTTTCGGGATCACGCGAAAGCTGGCGTACCGATCACACTCCTATCCATGGTCTTCGCTGGCCTCTGGTTGTGGCTCGGTGGTTTCATGCCTCTTTAGGCATGCCTGGCAACTCAGGCTCGAACTGAGATAACCTTCAGCATCATTGTCGATGTGATCAGACTGACGCCAATCCAGATCGCGATGATGGCGACCATGGCTCCGCACCGCAACCCGCCGCTACCGAACCAACAACAGCAACCAAAAACCGCTGGAGCGAACTCAAAACTGGATAAAACTTGGGGGCAAGGTCTCGACCCACCGGTAAGCAGAAACGCAAAAGGCCCGCAGGAGGCGGGCTTTTGCGTATGTGTATTTGGGATTTGGTTGCGGGGGCAGGATTTGAACCTGCGGCCTTCAGGTTATGAGCCTGACGAGCTACCGGGCTGCTCCACCCCGCGCCATGATGAGCTGTCTGGGGCAAGCCCGGACTTTTTGTTTGCCGGTCCTCGAAGGCTTTGCCTTCTGCGGTTCCGGCGGGGGCTGCTCCACCCCGCGTTATTATATTACAGCAGAAAGGGCCGCTTGGGCGACCCTTTTTGTTCGGCATGGGCCGTTTGTTTTGTTTAGAGAAGATTGTTTTATCAAAGTTGCGTTTTGCAGACCTGGCAGCGACCTACTCTCCCGCGTCTTAAGACGAAGTACCATGGGCGCAGGGGCGTTTCACGGCCGTGTTCGGAAAGGGAACGGGTGCAGCCACCCCGCCATAACCACCAGGTCGGCAAAGCGCAACTTTGTTGTTTTGAGAAGCTGGATTTGGAGCGAATAGGGAGTAGCCAATAGCGAATAGCGCTATTTGGTTCTCTTTCGCTGGTTTTGAACACGTCTTTTGGAACCTCTTCCGGCTGCGGGTGCTTGTGGCACCGATACAGGCCAGAGGCCGTCGCCAATCGTTTGGCGGGCCGTCCGCAGCGCCATGGCGCGTCAGGACAAAGGTCTGGCACATCGAACTTTGTTCGATGAGCATAGTCAATGAGAACGATCAAGCCGATCGAGCTATTAGTACCGGTAAGCTTCATGCGTTGCCGCACTTCCACACCCGGCCTATCAACGTGGTCGTCTTCCACGGCTCTGATAGGGAATACTCGTTTTCAGGTGGGTTTCCCGCTTAGATGCCTTCAGCGGTTATCCCGTCCATATGTAGCTACCCTGCTATGCCCTTGGCAGGACAACAGGTCCACCAGAGATATGTCCATCCCGGTCCTCTCGTACTAGGGACAGATCCTGTCAATATTCCTACACCCACGGCAGATAGGGACCGAACTGTCTCACGACGTTCTGAACCCAGCTCACGTACCGCTTTAATTGGCGAACAGCCAAACCCTTGGGACCTGCTCCAGCCCCAGGATGCGATGAGCCGACATCGAGGTGCCAAACAACCCCGTCGATATGGACTCTTGGGGGTCATCAGCCTGTTATCCCCGGCGTACCTTTTATCCGTTGAGCGATGGCCCTTCCACGCGGGACCACCGGATCACTATGACCGACTTTCGTCTCTGCTCGACTTGTCAGTCTCGCAGTCAGGCGGGCTTATGCCATTGCACTCGACGACCGATTTCCGACCGGTCTGAGCCCACCATCGCGCGCCTCCGTTACTCTTTCGGAGGCGACCGCCCCAGTCAAACTACCCACCATACACTGTCCCGGACCCGGATGACGGGCCGCGGTTAGACATCCATGACGATAAGGGTGGTATTTCAAGGATGGCTCCACGGAAACTGGCGTCCCCGCTTCAAAGCCTACCACCTATCCTACACATGCCGACACGAATGCCAGTGTAAAGCTATAGTAAAGGTGCACGGGGTCTTTCCGTCTGACCGCAGGAACCCCGCATCTTCACGGGGAATTCAATTTCACTGAGTCTATGTTGGAGACAGCGGGGAAGTCGTTACGCCATTCGTGCAGGTCGGAACTTACCCGACAAGGAATTTCGCTACCTTAGGACCGTTATAGTTACGGCCGCCGTTTACTGGGGCTTCGATTCAAAGCTTGCACCTCTCCTCTTAACCTTCCAGCACCGGGCAGGCGTCAGACCCTATACGTCGTCTTGCGACTTCGCAGAGCCCTGTGTTTTTGATAAACAGTCGCTACCCCCTGGTCTGTGCCACCCCATAATAGTTGCCTACCATGGGGTCACGCTTCTTCCGAAGTTACGCGTGCAATTTGCCGAGTTCCTTCAACATAGTTCTCTCAAGCGCCTTGGTATACTCTACCTGACCACCTGTGTCGGTTTCGGGTACGGTCTATACGGTGGAGCTATTTCCTGGAACCGCTCCGCTGCCCTGATAATCCAATAAACCAGAACAACTTGTGCAATCCGTCACTACCACCAGGCCCACGAATATTAACGTGGTTCCCATCGACTACGCATTTCTGCCTCGCCTTAGGGGCCGGCTAACCCTGCTCAGATTAACTTTAAGCAGGAACCCTTGGTCTTTCGGCGAGAGGGTCTCTCACCCTCTTTATCGTTACTCATGTCAACATTCGCACTTCCGATACCTCCAGGAGCCCTCACGGGTCTCCCTTCATCAGCTTACGGAACGCTCCGCTACCACTTGCATTACTGCAAATCCTCAGCTTCGGTGCATGGCTTCAGCCCCGTTACATTTTCGGCGCAAAGACCCTTATTTAGACCAGTGAGCTGTTACGCTTTCTTTAAATGATGGCTGCTTCTAAGCCAACATCCTGGTTGTTTTGGGATCCTCACATCCTTTCCCACTTAGCCATGACTTGGGGACCTTAGCTGGAGGTTAGGGTTGTTGCCCTTTTCACGACGGACGTTAGCACCCGCCGTGTGTCTGCCGAGTAGTACTCCCCGGTATTCGGAGTTTGGTTAGGATCAGTAAGACGGTGAGTCCCCATAGCCCATCCAGTGCTCTACCCCCGGGGGTATTCGCTCGACGCTCTACCTAAATAGATTTCGCGGAGAACCAGCTATTTCCGAGTTTGATTGGCCTTTCACCCCTAGCCACAAGTCATCCCAATCTATTGCAACAGATGCGGGTTCGGTCCTCCAGTTGGTGTTACCCAACCTTCAACCTGCTCATGGCTAGATCACTCGGTTTCGGGTCTAATGCAACAAACTAAATCGCCCTATTCAGACTCGCTTTCGCTTCGCCTACACCTACCGGCTTAAGCTTGCTTGTTACACTAAGTCGTTGACCCATTATACAAAAGGTACGCCGTCACCCTTGCGGGCTCCGACTGTTTGTAGGCATCCGGTTTCAGGTTCTATTTCACTCCCCTTGTCGGGGTGCTTTTCACCTTTCCCTCACGGTACTTGTTCGCTATCGGTCATGCACGAGTACTTAGGCTTGGAGAGTGGTCTCCCCATGTTCAGACAGGATTTCTCGTGTCCCGCCCTACTCTAGGACAATCATGATATCTACGCGTACGGGGCTGTCACCCACTACGGCCGCACTTTCCAGAGCGTTCCACTTTAATCACAATTGCCACTGGCCTGGTCCGCGTTCGCTCGCCACTACTTGCGGAGTCTCGGTTGATGTCCTTTCCTGCAGGTACTTAGATGTTTCAGTTCCCTGCGTTCGCTTCTTACACCCTATGTATTCAGGTGCAGATACCTTATCACAATGCTTGGAACCTGGCGTCGCCTTGCGACGCAGCGAATAGTTGTTAGCGAATAGCGAATAGAATTTAAAAACTATTCGCTACTCACTATTCGCTATTCGCGGCGCCTGCGGCGCCAGATTCCCAAGCATTTAAGGTGGGTTGCCCCATTCGGAGATCCATGGATCAAAGCTCATTCGCAGCTCCCCACGGCTTTTCGCAGCGTATCACGTCCTTCATCGCCTGTGCATGCCAAGGCATCCACCAAATGCCCTTACGACACTTAATCGTTCTCATTGCCAATGCTCATCGTCTCGTTGCCCGTTCCGAAGGAACGGCAACAGACCGGGTTACCTTTTACAACCCAGTCAATCCAACAATGCCATTAACGTGTTCGACAGGGCTGCTTTATTGGAGCTACGCCGAGCAGCTCGCTTGCAGCCTGTCTTAAGACCAGCTTCTCGAGATATGATCCGATACCGCGCGGTCAGGCAACGGTAATCCGATCGTTCATCAGACGAAGCCCAAAGGCAACGAACAACAAACGATCCAGAGTGACAAGCTTCCCTCCTACCTCCAGTCCTTCACCCATATCCGGCTAAGC
>NZ_CP104040.1:4297500-4532500 GCF_025152745.1 Rhizobium sp. WSM4643
CGGCAGGTAGAGGAACGGATAATAGGCGATGACCGAGACGAGGACGCCACTCTGCAGACCGCGCATGCCGGGAATAAGGCTGACCCAGGCATAGCTGTGCACGAAGGCAGGCACGGCGAGCGGAGCAATCGCCAGCCAGGCCCAGAGCCGCGCGAAAGGAATGTTCGTCCGTTCTGTCAGCCAGGCAAGCGTCACGGCAAGCGCGATCGACAGCGGAATGGTGATCGATTCCAGGAGAACCGTATTGACGAGAAGTTCGCCGACGCGTGGCCGGAAGATCAGAGCCTTCACCGTTTCAAAGCCGACATCGTAGGTGACCCAGCCGATGAAGCCGAGCGGCACGAGGCTGAAGATCGCGACGACGGTTGCAAGCAGGATCACCGAAGCGTGCGGCATGCGTCCGCGTGGCAAAACCATGCGCGTGGCCCTCGGCGCGACCGGCGCCTGGTTGCCGGATGCGAGCAATCTATTGTCCTGCAGCAAGGCCGATGCCTTTACACGCTGAAAAAGGAAGGCAACCGCCCTTGAAGGGCGGTTGCCGGATTTCGTCATGCCCTAAGGTTTTCTTGAGCCAAATGCAATAGTTTTGGCTGGAAGAAGCCTGCGGCAGAAAGGTCAAAGCATGTCGCGCAAAACTGTGCCGCGGTTTTGCGACGACGACATGCGGACAACCAAAGATCTAAAGTGTGGCGCGCCACACTTTAGATCAGGCCGGCAGCCGTCATCAACTCGACAACCTTCTTGCTGTCGAGGGTCGAAGCTTCGACTTTCGGGGCGTTGAGATCGGCAAGGGGGGTGAGCTTGTCGTTGGAGGGCGCATCCTTGCCGATGGCATATTCATAGGAATCGCCGTCCTTGAGGACTGCCTGGCCAGCCTTGCTGGTGAGGAACTTCAGGAAAGCCTGAGCTTCCTTCATGTGCTGCGTGGACTTGAGGATGCCGCCGCCCGAAACGCTGACGAAAGCGCCCGGATCCTGGTTCTTGAAGTAATGCAGGCCGACATTCTTGCTGTTCTCGCCTGTCTTGGCCTGATCGCCGAACCAATAATAGTGGTAGATGATCGCGCCTTCGACTTCGCCAGCGTTGACGGCCTTCATGGCGACGCTGTTGCCCTTGTAGGGCGTAGCGTTTTCCTTGAGAGCCTTCAGCCAGGCGGCTGTCGACTGCTCGCCCTTGAGCTGCAGCAGGGCGGCGACGATGGCCTGGAAGTCGGCACCGGCAGGGGACGCACCCCAGCGGCCCTTCCAGGCGGGATCTGCTAGGTCTAGCATCGACTTCGGCAGCTTGTCTTCGGTGAGCTTCGTCTTGTCATAAGCAAAAACCGTGGTGCGGGCGGCAATGCCCGTCCACATGCCGTCAGCCGGGCGATACTGATCCGGAACCTGATCCAGCGTTTCCTTTTCGATGGGGGCAAACAGGCCCGCGCCATCGACCAGCGTCATCGCCGGCGAATTCTCGGTCAGGAATACATCAGCCGGAGAGGCGTCGCTTTCCTGGATGATCTGGTTGGCGAATTGCATGTCGCCGCCCTGACGCATGGTGACCTTGATGCCGGTCTCCTTGGTGAAGGCGTCGATCCATTCGCGGCCGAGGCTTTCGTGCTGGGCATTGTAAACAACGAGACCTTCGTCCTGCGCATTGGCACTGCCGGCGAGCGCGGTGGCGGCGAAAAGAGAAGCGACAAGCGCAAGGGAAAAACGATTAAGAGCAATGTTCATGATGGCCTCCGTGGCAATGGCGCGCCCGAGCTCCCAAGGGCGATGAGAGGCGTATATTTTTCCTGACTGCCGATTTCAAGTTTGGCTTGGCCGGAAAAGCTATCACAATATCTTGACTGAATATTTCATATTACCAGGGAATAGATTTCGATTTGGCCACAAAGGCGACGCTCCCCGAGCGCCGCCTCTGTTTCAGTGGCTTATTCGACGTCGAACTTGACGCCTTGGGCAAGCGGCAGCGTCCGGCCATAGTTGATCGTGTTGGTGGAGCGGCGCATATAGGCTTTCCAGGCATCCGAGCCGGATTCGCGGCCGCCGCCGGTCTCCTTCTCGCCGCCGAAGGCGCCGCCGATCTCGGCACCCGATGGCCCAAGGTTGACGTTGGCGATGCCGCAATCCGAACCGCGGGCGGAGACGAAGGTTTCGGCTTCGCGCATGTCGTTGGTGAAGATCGACGACGACAGCCCCTGCGGCACGGCATTGTGCAATGCCAGCACCTCGTCGAAGTCGCTGTATTTCATCACATAAAGGATCGGCGCGAAGGTCTCGTGCTCGACCGGGCCGGTCTGATTCGGCATTTCGACAAGCGCCGGGCGAACGTAGAAGGCCTCAGCCGAGCCATTGTCGACGCGTTCGCCGCCGGTCACCGTGCCGCCGGCCGATTTCGCCTCGCCAAGCGCTGCCTGCATCTTCTCGAAAGCCTGGCCGTCGATCAGCGGTCCCACAAGCGTACCGCTTTCGAGCGGATTGCCGATGGTGACGGAGCCATAGGCCTTCTGCAGGCGCGGCACCAGCTGGTCGTAGACGCTGTCATGCACGAAGAGACGGCGCAGCGTCGTGCAACGCTGGCCGGCCGTGCCCATGGCGGAGAAGGCGACGCCGCGCAGCGTCAGGTCGAGATCGGCCGACGGGCAGACGATCGCCGCATTGTTGCCGCCGAGTTCGAGAATGGCGCGGGCAAAACGCTGCAACAGGCGCGGACCGACGGCGCGGCCCATCGCCGTCGAGCCGGTGGCGGAAACCAGCGGGACCTTCGGATGATCGACCAGCACTTCGCCGACCTCGCGGCCGCCGATGATCAGCGTCGACAGATTGGCCGGTGCGCTACCGCCCTCGGCGACGAAACGCTTCAGCGCCTTTTCGAACAGCGCCTGCACGGCAAGCGCCGTCAACGGCGTCTTTTCCGAGGGCTTCCAGACGGTGGAATTGCCGCAGACCATCGCAAGTGCGGCATTCCACGACCAGACGGCAACCGGGAAGTTGAAGGCGGAGATGATGCCGATCACGCCGAGCGGATGCCAGCTTTCCATCATCCGGTGCTCGGAGCGCTCCGTGGCAATCGTCAGGCCATAGAGCTGACGGGAAAGGCCGACCGCGAAATCGCAGATGTCGATCATCTCCTGCACTTCGCCCAGACCTTCCGAAGTGATCTTGCCAACCTCGATCGAAACGAGACGGCCGAGCGCCGCCTTGGAGGCGCGCAGTTCCTCGCCGAGCAGGCGGACCAGTTCGCCGCGCTTCGGCGCCGGCACGGCACGCCATTCGAGGAAGGCCTGATGTGCCTCATCGATTGCCGCCTTCGTCTCGGAAACGGAATGTTCCCTGAGTTTGCCGATTTCCTTGCCGGTGACCGGCGAGGTGACGGAAAGCGTGCCGCCGTGGTAGCGGCCGGCATCGACGCCGAGTTCGGCAAGCAGTTTGGCGGTTTCGGTGGCGAGATCGAGGACGGCGATGGTCATTGTCGTGTTTCCAATCTTATTATTCTCAGAAGCGTGCATCGGCGAAATGGGCGACCTGAGCGCCGGCTTCGTACCATATTTCCTTGAGTGCACGGAAGCTTGGCTCGGTGGGCGAAGTCAGCGGCAGCGGCAGATCGGCTTCCGGAAGCCGGCCGAGGATATGCTCCGCCAGCGTACGGCCGAAGACCGTACCGGGGGCAATGCCGCGGCCATTGTAGCCCGAAAAGCCGACGACACCAGGTGCGAATTTGTGGAAGCGCGGCAGCGCATTGTCGGTCATGCCGATATGGCCATACCATTCACACTCGAATTCGACGTCGCCGATCACAGGGAAGAGCCGCTTCAATGCGCGTTTGGCCCAACCCTTGTGTACGGCCAGTCCGGTATTGCGCAGCGCCCCGACACTGCCAAAAATGAGACGGCCGGCCTGATCCATGCGGAAGGAGGAGAGAATTTCCTTGGTATCCCATGCGCCTTCCCGCCCGGGCAGGATCGACTGGCGCAGGTTGTGGCCGAGCGGCACGGTGGCAAAATTGAAATAGGGCAGATGCACCTGTTCGCTACGCACCTGCTCCCATGGACCGGTGCTGTAGGCATCCGTCGCGACGACGATCCACTCGGCGCTGACTTCGCCGCTTGATGTCTTCACGGTCCAGCGGCTGCCGTTACGCTCCGTTGCAACGACCGGGCTGGATGTATGAATGGTGACGCCTGATTTGACGGCGGCATGGGCAAGGCCGCGCGCATAGGCAAGCGGCTGCAGCGTTCCGGCGCGTTTGTCGAGCAGCGAACCGGTATAGGCATCGCTGCCGATGCGTTTGGCCGTTTCTGCTGCATCGAGCAGCGTCACGGCGGCGCCGCGGGCGGACCATTGCGCCGCGCGATCCTCGATCTCCTTCAGCCCATCCGCGCCGACCGCGCAATGCAGCGTGCCATTCCGTTCGAGTTCGCAAGCAATCTGATGTTTGTCGATCAGCTCCATGACGAGCTTCGGCGCATTGCCGAGCAGATCGAGCAGACGTTCGCCATGCACCGGGCCGAGCACGCCGGGCAGATCGTTCGGCATCACCCACATGCCGGCATTGATCAGCCCGACATTGCGCCCCGCGCCGCCGAAGCCGATTTCCTTGGCTTCCAGCAGCACCACCTTCGACCCGGCTTCGGCAAGATGCAGGGCGGAAGAGAGGCCGGTGTAACCGCCGCCGACGATGACGACATCGGCTGATACCGCGCCTTCGAGAGGCGAGGTTGTCGGCGCTTCGGGCGCTGTCTTTTCCCAGAGGCCGTGGGAGCGCGGATCATTCAGCATGGCTCAGTCCGATCAGAGCGAAATCGCGGATACTCTAATGCATAAAAGAAAGCGTTGAAGCAGCCATTTCACGCAACGATCTTCAGCGGCAGGCCCGCAAGGCCGAGCGCCTCCAGCGCCGAATCCAGCGATGCGGCCTGGCGTTCGGCGTAAAGCGCCAGCTCGTCCTGAACGGTAGCACCCAGTGCTGCTTCGAAGGCGTCACGGTTCGAGCGGGTCGCATAGTTCTGCTGCTGGTCGGTGCCGAGGTTCGACTGGAAGATGCCGGCCGCGCTGACGGGCAGGAAGTCTTCATAGACGATCGGGGTGAAGGCAAGGTAACCTCCGGCGATCAGCGCCTCCGGATCGCTGGGCAGCCTGCTGCCGACCGCAGCGGCAATGCCCGCAGGCGTCGCGGAATAGCGGAAGAAGGCCAGATCCGCCCTGCGCAGCTCGTCCCAGCTGTCCGGCAGCGCCTTGAAACGCGCGGCGAGTTCGTGATCGTAGACGCCGGCCTTGGCGCCGCCGGCGCCCACCTGCACCTCGCCGCGAACCGAGGCGAGCAGCTGGTCGTAGAGCGCCCGGCCCTTCGCCGTCAACGCCACGCCGCGCTGTTCGATCTCGCCGAAGCGGGCGGTATGCGTCCCTTGTATCGCATCGTCATCATCGGAAAAGGCGATCGTTTCCTCCAGCGCCTTGAAACTCGTCTGCCGCAGCAGGATATCGCAATGACGGCGCGGCGGCCCTTCGATGACAGCCTTCGGCGTGATGCCGCGTTCCGGCATGAGGGCCTGGACCGCATCGATATCGAGCGTGCGCGGCGTCAGATGGTTGATGTGCGGTCCCTTGAAGCTGACGACGTCGGCGATCAGCCGATGGGCATCATGCAGGCGCTTGTAGGTTTCGGCGCTGACCGTCGCTTCGCCATGCCAGCGGAAGGTTTCCAGCGCCTCGGCGACGAATTCCGTCGCTTCCGCCTCGCTCAGGCCGCCCATGTGCTCGTGGCGCTCGATCAGCGCGATGGCGCGCGGTGTGTAGATCCGCCGTTTGGCCAGGATGGCTTCGGCCTCGCCGCGCAGTCCTTCGTCCTCGATTAGTTCCAGTCGCAGCAACGAGGTGAAGACGCGGAATGGATTGACATTGAGCGCGGCCTCGTCGATCGGCCGGAAGCTGGTGGAATGAACCGGCACGCCGGCGACCGAAAGATCGTAATAGCCGACCGGCTGCATGCCCATGACCGCAAACAGCCGGCGAATGGTGAAGAGCTCATCTGCCGTACCGAGCCGGATAGCGCCGTGACGCTCGACCTCGATACGCTCCAGCTCGCCGGCGCGGGCCAGGCGCGCGCGCAGGTCGGGATCCCTTTCGAGGCAGCTGGCATTCACATCCGCCACCAGTTCGATCAGCGTGCCGTATTGCGGCACCTCCGCCCGGTACATCTGCGACATCGCCTCGGTGAAAAGCGATCGGATGCGGTCTGGGGAAACGAAGCTTTGCGGCATTGGGAAACTCCGGATCATTCCGTTTTTGCAGGATGAACCTCTTTACACGCGCGACAAAGGCGCAAATATCGCTATTTCGGAAATAGCCCATTCTGAAACGGAATGACCATGCTGACGTCCAGACGTTTTCTGCCATCGATTTCGCATCTCGCCGCCTTCGAGGCGGTTGCCCGCACCGGCAGCGTGACGGCAGCGGCGCGCGAACTCGATCTGACGCAGAGCGCCGTCAGCCGCCAGGTAAGCGCGCTGGAGGAGCAGCTCGGCGTCGAGCTCTTCCTGCGCGAACGCCAGACCATGCGGCTGACGCTTGCCGGTGACGGATATGCCCGCGAGATTCGCGAGGCGCTGCGGCGCATATCGAGCGCTTCGCTCAACCTGCGCGCCAATCCCCATGGCGGCACGCTTAACCTCGCCATCCTACCGACCTTCGGCACGCGCTGGCTGGCGCCGCGCTTGGGGCGCTTTCTCGCCGCCAATGCCGGCGTGACCATCAATCTGGTGACCCGGCTTTCGCCCTTCGATTTCCGCCTCGATTCGATCGACGCCGCCATCCATTTCGGCCACCCGCACTGGCCAGGCGCCGAACTCGCGCTTCTGATGTCGGAGCGCACGGTGCCGGCCTGCAGTCCGGATTTTCTGAAGCGATACGCGATCTCAGAACCAGAAGATCTGCTCGCCGTTCCGCTTCTGCACCTGACGACGCGTCCTGACGCCTGGGAGCAATGGTTCGCCGGCAATGGCGTTTCCTTCGAAAACGTGCACGGCATGCTCTTCGACCAGTTCGCCACCGCCGCGCAGGCGGCAATCGCCGGCCTCGGCGTCGCCCTGCTGCCGACATTCCTGATGCAGGAGGAGATCAGGCGCGGCGATCTCGTCGCCGCTGTCGATCGTGAGATGGAAAGTCGCGAGCGCTATTATCTCGCCTTTCCACCCGAGCGCGCCGACTATGCGCCACTTGCCGCCTTTCGCGACTGGATCGTCGCGGAAGCGGCCGCCGACCCGGCTGCGTGACGAACGGCTTGCATCGGCATCGCGCTTTCGACCATTATATCAGCCAAACAACTTTGCAGGAAATCTCCATGAAGCCGATCTTCGTCCAGCTCCAATGCGCACCCGGCAAGACCTATGAGGTCGCCGACGCCATCTACCAGACCGAACTGGTCTCGGAGCTCTATTCCACAAGCGGCGACTACGATCTGCTGCTGAAGGTCTATATCGAGGAAGGCCAGGATATCGGCAAATTCATCAACGAGAACATCGCCAATATTCCCGGCATCGTCCGCTCGCTGACGACGCTGACCTTCAAGGCATTCTAGAGCAATTCCAGCAAAAGTGCGCAGCGGTTTTGCGTCCGGAATTGCGTGAAAACAAAAGAGATAGAGCGTTTCCGTGACTCGAGAAAAACGGAAACACTCTGAATTCCCGTCAGACACGGTTAACCCTTTTCGCGAAGATTGGCCCTCGCAAGCGGTCGCCTAAACCGCGCCTTAACGCCGGGCATGTCTGGTCGTTGCTATCACGGGCCCGCGTCAGCGCAGGCCGGCAGGTGCAGCGATAGGTGGAAAATGTCGATCGTCGAGGCAGATAGGGCGCGCGCGGTGCCGCAGGTGGAAACGGCTCCGCTGATCGTCCATGTCGTGCGCCAGTTCCTGCCCAACCGCGGCGGCCTGGAAGACGTGGTCGCCAATCTCGCCCGCCAGACAGTGCGCCGCGGTTATCGCGTGCGCGTCGTCACGCTGGATTCGCTCTTTACGACGCCAGAGGACAAGCTGCCGCTTCGCGAAGATATCGACGGTATCGAGGTGGTGCGCATCCCCTGGTCCGGCACCAGCCGCTATCCGCTGGCACCGCAGGTCTTCCGCCATCTCGCCGATGCCGATCTCGTGCATGTCCATGCCATCGATTTCTTCTTCGACGCACTTGCCTGGGGCCGGCTGCTGCACGGCAAGCCGATGATCGTCACCACTCATGGCGGCTTCTTCCACACGCGGAAATACGCGACAATCAAGAAGATCTGGTTCCAGACGCTGACCCGGGCTTCGGCGATGGCCTACCGCCGCGTCGTCTGCTGCAGCGCCTCCGACCTCAAGCAGTTTTCCGAGATCGTGCCTGACAGCCTCCTGATCGAAAACGGCGCCGATATCGGCAAGTTCGCCGACACCGCTTCGCGCCGGGCAAAGCGCCGCATCGTCACGATCGGCCGGTTCTCGGTGAACAAGCGGCTGGACCACCTGCTCGATGCGATGGCCATGCTGAAGACCCGTGATCCGGAGTGGCATCTCGACATTATCGGCGCCGAATCCGACCTGAACCGGGCGGATGTCGAAGGGGCAATCGAAAGCCGTCATCTTTCCGGCCGCGTCACCCTGCATGTGTCGCCGGAGAACGACACCATCCGGCGCGTCATCGCAGAAGCCTCGATTTTCGCTTCCGCCTCGGAATATGAAGGTTTCGGCCTGGTGGCGCTGGAGGCGATGAGCGCCGGCCTCCTGCCGGTGCTGAACGCCAACGATGCCTTTACGACGCTTGCTGCCCGGCATCCCGTTCTCATGCTTGCCGATTTCACCAATCCTGAGACCGCCGCCACGGCGATCGAATCAGCGCATGAAACCCTTTCGCGCCAACCGGACACCGTTCGAGCCGAGCTTCTCGATGCCGCCCGCGGCTATTCCTGGGATATCGTCGCCGGGCGTTATATCGATCTCTACAGATCGCTGGATGTCGTCGTCGCCGCGCAAAGCATCTGATCCTGTCTTTTTACGGCATAGGCGCTGCAGCGTTGGGCGTGTGAAAAGACGCGCGGCACTGTAAAATCCCCAATCACGCTCTCGCCAGACGGATGATCTCGTCGAGCACGAATTTGCGCGATTTCGGCGGCGTCAGATTGTGATCGGCATCCGGCAGCATCAGCAGCCGCACGTTCGGATAGCGGGAAAGCCTGGCGCCGCGCGGCCCGAAGTGGAAATAGACGTGGTCGAGCCCGACATCGCCCTCGCTGTAGATCAGCGTCAGCGGCACCTTGCGTTTGCCGAACAGCGCGAAGGAGTGCCGAACCTCGCGGGCGATGTGGCTCCGGTCGGGGAGCAGCTCGAGGAGCGGCGCGATCCACGGCGACAGCCGGCGACCGGCGGCGATGACGATGTTCTGCAATGCCGAGACGACATCCACCTGGCCACGCAGCAGCCGTTTCAGCGTGTCGAGCCGCGCCAGGCGCTGGCTGTAATCATCGAGGCTGCGGGGAACGGAGACGACATGCTCCCTGCGCACCGGCATGTCGGGATCCCAGTAATAGACGAAGGGATTGATCGACACGACAGCCTTCAAGCGCTCGTCGGCGACGCCGGCGCGGAAGGCGACATAGCCGCCGCTGCATCGGCCGGCGACCATGACGGGGCCGGTGACGACGCTTTCGAGCAGGTCGAGCGCGGCGACCGCATCCGCGGTCTGCGTGTCCGAATAAAGCACCTGTTCCGGCGCGTCCGGCCGCGGTGGGCTGTCGCCGACATTAGCGGAATCGAAGCGCAGCGAAACGACGCCTTGGCGGGCGAGCTCGCGTGCCATATCGACCGTCGTCCGTCCCCAGCCGGCATGCCGGTCATAGGCCGTCGACAGGAAGAGCACGGCATTGCCCTTGATCTCGCCGAGCGGCCGGCTGACGACGCCGACTAGATGATTATGGCTTCCGAATCGGACCGGCGTTTCAGCAAAACCGTCGCCGGCAAGCAACGAGTTGTCGATCGCCGCCGATGAATGGGCGATGGATGTCTCTGTCGTCGCTGCCTCCAGCCACGTCGTCAGCAGCGCGACGACAGCCATCGGCGTCTTGGCAAACAGCGGATTGGTGGCGAGCTCGTCATAGCCTTCGAAGGCCGTCTGCTCGACATCGGCGCCAAGCGCCTTCAGCGCATCGGCAAAGCCGGTATCCTCGGCCTTGGCAGGACGTTCTAGGATCAGATAGCGGGAGGCTGCGAGCCCCTGCGGCGAGGCAATGTTGAGCTTGCCGAGCTCGGCAGCAATCTCTTCGGGCATGACGAGCCCGGCGATCTGCACCTTCGCGGTCTGGACATGCTCCTTGCCAAGGCCGAGATCGGCATCGATGATCTTGGACCACATGTTGAGTTCGCGCAGATAGGCCCTGCCGCTCAGCACAGGCGCCAGCATGACGAGGCTGTCGACGCCTTCGATCGACGAACCGACGCGGTGGGCAAGCGTCGCGCCGAGGCCCTGTGCGATGAGGACGATACGGTCGCAGCCGCTCTGCGACTTCAGCTTGTCGGCGGCCGCACGGATCGAATTTTCCCAGGTTTCCAGCCTTGCCGGCAGCGCCCCGAAATCGAGCGCGTCGCCGGTGCCGCGATAATCGAAGCGCAGGCTCGGCACGCCGATATCCGAGAAATGCTCAGCCGCGACGCGGAAGAATTTACGGCTGCACATCTCCTCGAAACCCCAGGGGCTGACGAAGAGCACGGCGGCCGAACGTTTCTTGGCGAGAGGATTCTCAGGCATGAACAGCCCGACCGTGCCATCGAAGACGACAGGCAGGGCAGCACTGCGCCCCGCACCCTCGGCCGGTTCCAGCGAGAATTCACCGGGCGCGACCTTGGCGCGATCGGGATCGCCGGGAAGCCGCGGCGCGATGAAATTGATCGCATGTCCCACAGGTCGCCGCAGCAGGGACGGCATCTTGTCGAGAATGGAGCGCATGACTTCGATATCCTCGCCCGGCACGGCGCGCAGCACCCGAAGTGCTGCGAAATAAGCGAATGCGCCGGCGATGATCGCGCCGACCAGCCCGGCCGGACCCTGGACGAATTCCAGCACGGAAATCGCTCCGCAAGCACAGAGGACGGAGGCGAGCGTCACCTTCGTCAAGCTTGCGTAGAGGCCCGAAAGCTGGGATCCGAATCCTGTCTGCCTGATCATCATCACCGACATCGCAACGAATACGAGGATGCGCACGATTGCAGCACCCTCGGCTGCAAGCCTAGGTACGATCAGTAAACAACCCGCTACCATCAGTAGGCCACCTATCACACTGATGTTCAGGCGGGAGCGGGCCCTGTCCATCGACAGAAGGTAGAGACTGAGGATCTGCATGAAGGTATAGGCGGGAGCGACGAGCGCAAGCAGCGCCACCACCGTCCCGCTACGGCGGAACGCTTCGCCGAACACCACGAGCACCAGTTCGCTGGAGATCGCGGCAAGCCCGAGGCTCATCGGCAGCACGATATAGGCCATGCTGCGGGTGACGGCGGCGAAGACCTCGACCGGCAATGTCGAATCGTCGCTGCCGTGGCGCCGCTCGGAATAATAGGGCAGCAGGCTGCCGGTCATCTGGATCGGCAGTTGCAGCGCAATATTCGCGATCGACAGGCCGACGGCATAATAGCCGACCATCTCCACCGACCAGAACTGCTGCAGGAAGAGCAGCTCGAGCCGGTTGAGGAAGATGGAATCGATGATGAACTGGATCGACAGGATGACGGAGGAGGAGGCGAGATATTTCAGCGAGACTCCGCACCAGTCGCGCCGCGCAATAAGGATCGGCAGCGTGGCGAAGAATAGCACCAGCTGGCCGAGCGCATAACCGACGAGAACGCCTTCGACGCCATAGAAAACGGCACCGACGGCAACGCCGGCAAGCTGCACGATCGAGACGGCGACCGTCAGCTTAAAGAAGGCGCCCAGCTTCTTTTCACCGATCAGGTAGAATTTGACGAAGGAACCGATCGCCTGGATGAAAAACAGCACGCCCGTGACCAGAGCGACGGATGGCGCCGTGTCGGCCCAGTGCATCTTTTCGGAGGTCAGGAAGAATAACGCGTAGAGCGCCAGCAGCACGACGGTCGAGAACATCATGAAGCTGACGAGGATGGCGGCAAAACCCCGCCGGCGGCGCGCGTCGAAGCCTTCCGCCGAAAGTTGCGGCAATGTCTTCAGCAGCGTGATGCTGGAGCCGAGCTCGGCGATCGAGGCGCCGGTCACCACCAGCCAGAGCGAAAAGGCGACGATGCCGTTGGCTTCCGGCCCGAGCAGCCGCGCGGTTATGATCGATGACACAAAGCCCGTCAGAAGCAGCAGCATACCTGCCGCCGCGTTCATCACCGAGTTTGCGATAATACCCTTCGACATCTGTCCATCCGTCAGGATCGGCCTACCGCCGCATACCTGCCATCTCTAATGCGAAAATGTTAAAATAAAGCGGAGTGACGACGTCACGTTAGGCGGCCTGCATCGCTTCCAGCGCCTGGAGCGCCTTGTCATAGCTGTTCTCGGCGAGGTAGCGCAGCAGGAACGCTCGCGCCTTCTCGGCCTTCGCGCGCGCTCGCTCAGGCGCGCGGAAGATGTCCCGCAAGTGCGTAGCCGCCACTTCGGGAGAAGGATCGGCCCAGACCGCACCCTTGAGCCCGGCAAATTCCGGATGGGTATCGACCACCGGAATGAGGGGAGAGGCAACCAGCCAGCTATTGTCGGGATCGCAGAAATCCAACGTGCCCGACCAGGCCGTGGACACGACCGGCGTACGCTGCATGATCGCCTCGGCCACCGTCAGCCCGAAACCCTCGGAACGATGCAGCGAAAGATAGGCGTCGGAGCAGTGGATGAGCCCGTTGATATCGGAATCCGACAGCCTGTCGGTGACGATCCTGATCCGAGTGTTGCCTGCGACCGAGGCGACCAGTTCGCGCAGGCTTTCATCCTTGTTGATATCGCCGCTGGCCTTCATCAACAGGAAGGCGCTGGGGCATTCGGCAGCGAATATCCGGAAGGCCTCGATGACGGCCTGCGGATTCTTCCGGTTGATCGAGGAGCCAGCGCTGAAGATGAAGCTGACCAGAAAGGCGTCTTCCTCGACGCCGAATTTCTGGCGAATGCCTTCCGTCGCCGGCTTCTCGGTGACGGGATGCGGAACGACGATGACCGGTGCCGCAGTGAGCGGTGCAATCGCCCGCCTGGTGAATTCCGACGGCACGAAGACGGCATTCATGTAATGCATCGCATTGCGCCACTCCGCCGGGACGATTTCGAGCTCCCAGGCGAAATAGCCGATGTTGAAGGCGCGGGTGAAATTGGCAACGCCCTTCTTCAGGATGGCGCGCGGCAGCATCGGCGGATTGAGATGCCAGATCCGGCTTCCCGCGGGTTCGGCGGTGAGATGCGACGGCATCCATCCGGCGAAGGAATTTTCGTCAGGATGCGTGCTGACATCGGAGAGCGAAATCGCCTGCCCCGCCTTCGACAACGCGTCGGCGCAGAGCCTTGCCGATTCGCCGACGCCGACCGCCATCGAGAGATAACCGACGACTTCCACCGGCCTGCGCGGGTTGAAAGCAAGACGCGACCGCGGGATCAGCCGCTGCAGGACATGGGCGCGCAGAAAGCGGTATATCGTTCTCAAATCACGGTCTTTCCCAATGGATCGGCATCATCCTTCGCAGCGGCGTCAGCCCTCGATTGCGACGCGATGCGAACTGCCTAGACTTCTGATCTCGCCTGCAGGCGGAATGTCGCTTTCCACGCCGGACAGCGCGTGGAGCCTCACCCGCCGCATCGCGCCGGGGGCAAGGTGGAACCAGTCGTCGTCGGCTCGATAGTCTTCGACGTCGATATGCACCGATTGCGCCAGCCGGTGGGTCCTGAGATCGACGAACCAGCCGTCGCCGTCTCTGCCGAATGATGCTTCGATACTGGCATCATGCAGCGCCTTCCCCCGTCCGCACGGGAAGTGGAAGCTCTCGGCGAGAAGGGCGCCATCCGCCAGCGAGCGCAGGCGCGCCACACTTGCATCATGCGCCGGCGGCCCGAAACGGAAGGCATAGGTCGTATCGAAAAAGGCGCCGAACAGCGCCGTGCAGGCAAGGCGCTCAGTGTCTCTTGCCGCTAGCTTGAAGGCCCTGCTGCCGCTGACGACCTGCTGTTTTCCGTCGCGCAGGCAGACGACCTCGAGTTCGACGTCGAGCGCGGCATCCGTGTCGTTGACGACATGCACGTCGAGACCGTTCGTTCCCTCGTCGGTGAAGACCACTTGCACCGGCCGGAATGCACGGCGCATCGCATACCAGACGGGCTTCGGCTCTCCGGTGGAATCGATCACCCCCCAGCCAGGGCCGGGCAGCAGGTCCTGCAGCGTCCAGACGAGCGCGCCATTGCAGGCGGAGCCCTTGCGCCGCCATTCGGCAAAAGTCTCTTCGATCACCTCGCCGGTGACGGCGCGGGAGAGATCGAGATAGCGTTCCGGATCTTCGCGGCGCAGCTGAGCGGGATCGAAACCGTAGAGAAGCTGCAGGTAGAAATCGCGAACATCCTCGAAATCCCACGATGCGCTGCGATCGCGGGGCACGCGGGCCTTCCATAGCGGGCTGTGGACGGCGGGCACATCGAGATGATGCTTCAGCGTCCTTTGCTGCGGCACATGCGCGAAGGCGAGGCTTTCGGAGGCAAAACGCACATCGGCGCGGCGCGCATCCGCAATCGGCCGCATATAGGCGCCGACGCCGTAATAATGGGCGATACCGGCATTCGGCGAAAAGGGCATCGCCCCGCCATAGGGTGAGTTCGGCATGTAGGGCACATTGGGGCGCATGCGCGCGACGACCGCCGGAATGATTTCATCGGTGACCGGCCCGCTCCAGAATTCCGCCGGCAGGCCGAGCATTGCCGCCTGCTGGAGGATTTCGCTGCCGCCGCAGAGCACGGCCAGCGAAGGCGACGCCTGCACGCCGTGCAGGAATTCCTCGACCTCCGCATGCACGTGGCCAAGAAAAGCCTTGTCGTTGCGCGGATAATCGAAATTGGCGAACATGAAATCCTGCCAGACCAGCAGGCCGAGCTCGTCGCAAAGCGCGAAGAAATCTGGTGTCTCGTAGGCCATGGTGCCGCCGATGCGGATCATGTTCATGCCGGCTCCGGCAGCAAGCCGCAGGAACGGCTCGTAATCCGCCCGCCCGCCCGGCAATCGCACGATATCGGCCGTCGTCCACACCGCACCACGGCAGAAGATGCGTTCGCCGTTGACGAGGAGCGCGAAGTCATCGCCATCGGCACCGCGGTCGATGTCGACGCGCCGGAAGCCGGTCCTGCCGAGCGGATATTCCACCCCGTCGGAAACCAGCGTCAGTTCGTAGAGACGCGGAGCGCCATGCGTGTGCGGCCACCAGGCCTCGATGTCGGAAAGCTTGAGGATAGCCGAGTAATGACTGTCGCCGACCTTTTCGAAGGGTTGCTCCATCCCGCCGCAGTGCAGCAGCATTGCCGGATCCTCGGCATTGCTGTGCAGGGAAACGCTGAGTCGGCCGACGCCACTCTCCTCCAACACGGCGCGGATGGAAACATTGTCGATCGAGACGGGATTGCGCCGCACCATCGAAATCGGCCGCCATGGCCCGACGGCATGGATATCGGGGCACCAGCCCGGCATATGGCCGAGCAGAGTCGTGCGGAAATTCTTCAAGCCCGCCGGCGTGATCATCTGCGGCCGCCAGCGCGCGCGCGGGCCCGGCTCCGACAGGCGGGGGCCGAGCGCCCGGAAGCACAGGGCCAGCTCGTCGCCGCCCGAAAGTGTCACCGGAATCTCGTGCGCCGTGAACATGCTCTCGGAAAACAGGATTTCCTGGCCGTTCAGGAAGACGTGGCAGAGCGTCGCCAGCCCTGCGAAACGCAGGATCGCGTCACCCGGCTCGGCATCGAAAAGCCGGCAGAGATACCAGGCGTCCCGCGTGTTCAGCGGCTCGGGATTTTCCCGATCGAAGAGACCGGCTTTTTCGAGTGCTGCGGCGACGGTCCCGGGAACGGGAGCCGGAATGGACTGTGCGGAAAGTGGGATGTCGTGCGGCAGGGCACAGGCACCCGGCTCCGTCAGGATCAGGTTCCAGCCTTCGGAAAGTAGACTTTCCTCGGCACCGATGCTTGCCAAACGCCCCCGCATGGTCAGATCTCCGGCCTCAGATTCGCCCCGCAAGCGACGCCATCATGGAATCCCATGCATCGGCGGCCGGATCAAGTGCTGCCTGCAACGGCTCGAACTTCTTGCGGGTGACGGCGCGGGCAAGCTGGAACTGCACCGATTTCGCCACCTCGGAAATGCGCCTGGCATGCTCGGCGGCAGCCGTGAATTCATCAGGGGAGAGCCAGGTGAGGTAATCGGCCGCCAGTTCGAAATTGGCGCCCACCTGGCGAAGCGTGTTGAAGGCGTATTTGTGGAAGAAGCCGAACGGCCGTTCCGCCACCGCTTCGACCTGTTGCGGAAAGACGCCTGCAAAGGCGCGGATCGGGTTTTCGCGGGGACGCCGGGCAAAGTGAAAGCCGGCAAGCCGCCGCGCGGTCGCGCGCAGATGCGCTTCATCCGCGGGCTTTTCCGGGAACCGAGCAAATTCCGCATAGGGAAGGAACGGCGGGTCGTTTTCCCGATGCAGCTGGAACAGCCCGTCGAAATCCTCGCCTTCGAGACTGAAATAACCGGCATTGTGGAAATAATCGACGCGCTTGGCCGCGACGTCCAGTCGGTTGATCGCAACCGTCGTCTTGCCGTGCTCCTGCCGGTAGGCGGTGCCGCGCGTATCCGGCATGTAGAAGGAATCCATTTCGATCAGGCAGAGACGGGCCCGCGCGATCTGAACCTCGACATGGCGTTCGACACGGTCGTAGATGGCAAGCTCGGTCGCACGAATGCCGTAGAGCACTTCGAGATCCTCCAGCGGCACCTTGAAGAAGGTGAACTGGTCGCCCTCGAAATCCTGCGTCAGGGTAAAACCCAGCATCGCCTCCGGCGCAACGCCTGATGTCGCCAGTACCTCGATCCAGAGATCGACATAGCAGTTGGTTTCCGGCCAGGCGCGCTCGCCGGAATGCAGCGCATGCGCCCGGTAGGTTTCGGGGTCGATTCCCGAAAAGACCGATGTCATCGATTTGCTCAGCCCCACAGCGCTTTCCGTACGCTGGCCGGCCATTGCTTCACATCGAGCCCGTGATGATGGAAGAGGGCAAGGGCGATGCGCTCCAATCCGAAGCCGACGCAGGCGGTGTGCGCGACACTGCCGTCTTCGAGATTGAGACCCCACTTCGTGCCGAAGGCATCCTGATGGTAGTTGAAGCTCATGCAGGCGGTCGGATTGGCAGCCGAGGTGATCGGGATCAGCAGCTCGAACTTCAGGTTCTGGTCCCGCTGATTATTGGCGAGCATCTTGCCGGCGCGGCCGAAGAACGGATCATTGGCGACGTCGATCGTCACATCGAGGCCGACCGCCTTCATCATCTCGACGCCGCGATCCATCCAGCGCTGGCGGAAATCGGTGACGTGCAGCTCGGTGCCCATGCAGACATATTCACGCATGCGGAACAGCTGCTGGCGGGCAGGGTCTTTCGACGGCTCATGGCGGAAGCAATAGGATTGCAGATCGAAGAGGCCACCCGTCTTCGGCAGGTTGCCGCGCTTGGCGATCGTCGGATAGAGCGGATAGCAGGCAGCCGGCGTCAGCACGATGTCGGTTGCCTCCTGCCCCTTGGTCCAGTCTTCGCCGACTTCCATGCATTGCAGCAGGCTGACATGATCGAGTTCGCTGCCGCAGAAGCTGTGGACCGTGCCGGCGAGCTGCGGAAAGCTCTTCATGTAGCCGCTCTTTTCGAAGAAGGCGCGGTTCATGCCGGGCGGAAAGCGCATGGCTTCGGCACCATCGGCGCCGCCGAACGTGTCGATCAGGCGCTCGAAGGCGGCGATCACGTCTTCGAACTGGCCGCTGCGGCCGTAGAGCCCGTCGATGCCGGTATCGATCAGCAGACCGGATTCGAAAAGCCGGTCCAGAAACGAGGTCTGCATATCCATGACTGTCACCCCAGTAGGCTAGTGTCCTGCTTATGGACAAGAAGCATGCTCGACGTGTTGCCGAGGATGCGATCGTTCGAAATCATGAGCTGTGCGGAATGCGCGTCGCGCAGATGGCGTCCAAGGCTGAAGGGCGTACCATTCTTGTAGCCCATGATGCCGCAGATCAGCATCGCATGGTTGACGATCTCCAGGATGGTCTCGGACGAGGCGATCTTGACGTTGTTCATCGCCACGGCAAATCCCATCGAAGACAGCCTGTCGGCATCGGCCTTGGCATCCTCATAGGCCTTGAGGCCGGCAACCACGTTGGATTTCACCATCTGCAACAGGTTCGAAACCTCGGCGAGGCGCAGCGCGCCCGGCGGCTGGGCATCCGGCGCCCTGCGGGCTGCGGCACGCACGAAAGCCTGGGCGCGCACAACGGCGTCGACGGCAATGCCGTACCAGACGCCGCTCCACAAGAGGTGCGAGGAGGCAAGCATGGACTGCGCCGCGATCTCCGCGAAAGGCTTCGGCAGGATCTGGCAAGCCGGCGCTTCGCCCTTGAACAGGAAGCCGTCGGAGCAGGTGCCGCGCATGCCGAGCGTATTCCAGACATGCGTTTTCTCGAGCGTGTACTGGTCCTTGAGGAAGGCCGTCAGCACCTGATCGGAGGAAGCCGCCTGCGCGTGGGCACGCGAGGTGATGAGAATGGCGTCGGCATGCGAGCCGTAGGAAATCACGGTCGCATCCTTTTCGAGGCGGCACGTGTCGCCATCGACTTCGACCGCACAGATGCTGTTGCGCAGGTTTCCGCCGATACCGCCTTCGGTGGTGGCGGATGCGATCAGCAGCTGCTCGGCGGCGACGCGGCGCATGAAACCGCGATGCCATTCGCTGTCGGCGCCGTGTTCAACGAGGCTCGACAGCTTGATGTGGTGCATGGCGAAAACCATGGCGCTCGCGGCACAGGCCTGGCCGAGCATCGAGCACAATTCGGCGATCTCGGTGATCGAGGCGGATTCGCCGCCGAGATGGCGCGGCACCTGGATGCCGAGCAGCCTTTCGGCCTTCATCGCATCGACGGCTTCCCGGGGGAAACGGGCTTCGGTATCGACGGTATCCGCGTGTTTCGCCGCGATTTCGGCGACGCGGGCCACCCTTGCGACAAGACCGTCCTGCATGATCTTGACGGGGAAATTCATCACGCGACCTTCCGGCCGTCCCGGATGAGATCGACGGTCCTGGCGATGGCCGAGATGCTCGCGAAGGATTTGCGGTTCAGGAGATTGTCGGGAAATTCGATGTCGAAGGCTTCTTCGAGGCCAAGCATCAACTGCACAGAAGCAAAGGACGTCAAACCTGCCGCATAAAGATCGGCATCGTCGGCAACCTGGTCGATCGACCCGGGAAGCTTGCCGAATTTAGCTACGAGGTCGCGGATTGCCTTATTCATCCCATCACTCCAAGATTCTCATGATCCCGAACCGGCGTTCATCGCCTTGTCATGAGCGTTCTTTTAGTGCGGAAAACAGAACATTCCGCTAATTTATTGAGTTAAATATGACTAAGGCTCATAGTTAGGATTTTAGCGATCCTTCCTACACCATCATAAACAACCATTTTATATCAATGGCTTAAGATAATTTCGCCGTTGCGACACACTCTGGTTTCCGACGTGGCGAGTACAGAAATGATACGAAAGCGCCGCTTTTGTCTCAATCGGCCGGCGGATAGGAATGCTCGCCACCGCGATAATCGGTGACGGAATAACATCCGTCACCTGTCGCCCGGATCGCGCTCCCAGTGACGACGGCCTTGCCGTGACCGCCTGGGATGTCGAGGATGTAGGCCGGCTGGCAGAGCCCGGAAATCCGCCCGCGCAGCGCCGCGACGATCTTCTGTCCTTCCTCGATCGTCACTCTGAAGTGGCTGGTGCCGGGCGCCAGATCAGGATGATGCAGGTAATAGGGTTTGACACGGATTTCGACGAAGGCCTTCATCAACTCCGCCAGCACGGCGGGATCGTCGTTGACGCCCTTGAGCAGCACCGACTGGCTGACCATGGCAATGCCGGCATCGACGAGGCGGCCGCAGGCGGCCCGCGCTTCCGTCGTCAGCTCTCTCACATGGTTGGCGTGCAGCGCGATATAGACCGTCTTGCCGCTCGCCTTCAGTGCCGCGATCATCGTCGCATCGATCTTCTCGGGGTCGACGACCGGGACACGCGTGTGGAACCTGATGATCTTCACATGCGCGATGCCGGCAAGCGCCTCCATGATGTCGTGGAGCCGGCGCGAGGAAAGCACCAGCGGATCGCCGCCGGTGAGGATGACCTCCCAGATCTCCTCATGACTGCTTATATAATCGAAAGCGGCCTGCATCGCCGCGGCATCGAGCGTGCCGAGGCCCTGCGGCCCCACCATTTCGCGGCGGAAGCAGAAGCGGCAATAGACCGGGCAGACATGCACGGCCTTGAGCAAGACACGATCGGGGTAACGGTGAACGATGCCTACGACGGGGCTGTGGGCATGATCGCCGATCGGATCGGCCCGTTCTTCGCGGGCGACCGTGAGTTCGGCTGTATCAGGCACGAATTGCCGAGCGATCGGATCAACGGGATCGGTGCGGTCGATGAGCTTGCTGATTGCAGGCGTCAGCGCAATCGCATAACGCGCCGCAACCTCCTCGAGCGCTGCGCGATCGGCAGACGCGACCAGTCCCGCCTTCACAAGATCGTCGACGCTCTTGATCGGTTTGACGGCATTCATCTTCCGACCTCCGCCACCGGCGCCCAGAGCACCTGGTCGATGCGTGATGCTCCCGTCGCCAGCATCACCAGCCGGTCGAAGCCGAGCGCGATACCGCTTGCCTCAGGCATCAGCGGCAGCGCAGCGAGAAAATCCTCGTCGATTGGATAGGTCTCGCCGTAGACCCGCGCCTTCTCGGCCATCTCGATCTCGAACCGTCGCCGCTGTTCGGCAGCGTTGGTGAGCTCGCCGAAACCGTTCGCAAGCTCGACGCCGCAGGCATAGAGCTCAAAACGTTCGGCGACCCTCGAGTCGTCTGCCGAGGGACGGGCAAGTGCCGCCTCTGAGATCGGATATTCGTCGAGGATGGTGATTCGGCCGAAACCAAGATGCGGCTCGATCCTTTCCACAAGCACCCGGCTGAAGAGATCGGCCCAGCCGTCGTCATCGGCAACACGCATGCCGACGCGCTTCGTCTCGGCGGCCAGATGGTCGCGGTCGGTCGAACCGTCGGCGGCGACCGAGGCGAGAAGATCGATGCCGGCATGACGCTCGAAGGCTTCGGCAACGCTGATCCGCTCCGGCCCGGCAAAGGGATCGCTCTCGGCGCCGCGATAGGCAAGCTTCCCGGTCTTCACCGTCTCAGTCGCCAGCGCCAGGATCCGCACGCAATCCATCATCAGGCTCTCGTAGCTTTCGCCGGCCCGATACCATTCGAGCATAGTGAACTCAGGATGATGCAGCGGCCCGCGCTCGCGGTTGCGATAGACATGGGCAAAACACGAGATGCGTTCCTCGCCCGCCGCAAGCAGCTTCTTGCAGGCAAATTCCGGCGAGGTATGCAGGTAGAACGGCGCCCTTTGCCCATCCGTCGTCAGCGCTTCCGTGGCGAAGGCATGCAGATGCGCCTCGTTGCCGGGGGAAACCTGCAGCACCGCCGTATCCACCTCGATGAAATCCTCGCGCGCAAAAAACCCGCGCAACGCCGCCTGGATTGCGTTGCGCCCGACCAGGAACGGACGGCGGTCGGCATGCACGGACGGGGTCCACCAAGGGGACGCTTTCGCCGAAGAGTTCATTCCAAGCTTTCTTCGCCGGAGAAGCCGGTATTGGGGGTGGCTATTTCCCGGATTTTAGGTTAGTTGCGCCCCAAAGAAAAACATTTGCGTCTTCGGGGCGTCTCGCCAGTCATCTACGACGCCGAAAGCCGAGTTACAAGGAAGTCTTATGGTCAAGGTCATCGCCTCTTCGGTCCGCAAGGGCAACGTTCTCGATGTCGACGGCAAGCTCTACGTCGTTCTCACCGCCCAGAACTTTCATCCGGGCAAGGGCACGCCGGTCACCCAGGTCGACATGCGCCGCATCGTCGACGGCGTGAAGGTTTCCGAGCGCTGGCGCACCACCGAACAGGTCGAGCGCGCCTTCGTCGAAGACGTCTCCTTCCAATATCTCTATGAAGACGGCGAAGGCTTCCACTTCATGAACCCGGCGACCTACGACCAGGTCGTCGTCGATGTCGACACCATGGGTGACGACAAGGCTTATCTGCAGGAAGGCATGTCCTGCATCCTCTCGATGCATGAAGGCATTGCGCTGGCGCTCCAACTGCCGCGCCACGTCACGCTCGAAATCATGGAGACGGAACCGGTCGTCAAGGGCCAGACGGCATCGTCCTCTTACAAGCCGGCGATTTTGTCGAACGGCGTGCGCGCCATGGTGCCGCCGCACATCAATGCCGGCACCCGCGTCGTCATCGCCACGGAAGACAATTCCTACGTCGAACGCGCCAAGGACTGATCCTGGTTTCAGCCTATCGGAGAGGCCGGCTCGCGCCGGCCTTTTTTTTCCGCCGTCTCAATTAAATAATCGGGGCATGATGTCGCGCGAAAACCGCACACACTTTTCGGCATCATGCTCTATCTCTTTGTTTTCACGCAATTCAGGATGCAAAACCGCTACGCGCTTTTGCTGGAATTGCCCTAGAGATGCGGGTTGCGCGGCCGATATTTCTTGACGAGCTCCTGGTTGATCTCGGCGGCACCCGGCATGTTGGCGCTGAGATAAATCGGCGCATCGCCGGATTTCGAAAGCTCCGAAGCGACCTCTGCGAAGATCGCATTGATGACCGTCACCCCGACCGCCGTCGAGACTGGCCCGACCCGAAGCCCCGTGCCTTCGAGATCGACAACGGCGTCACCCGGTGGCAGCCCGTTGTCGAGCACCACATCGGCCGCGTCGGCGAGCCGCCGGCGGCCATTGGCGATCGCTGAGGAATAGGCGATCGAAGTGATGGCAATCACCTTTGCGCCGATTTCGCGCGCATAGTCGGCGGCCTCAATCGGCGCGGCGTTCACGCCCGAATTGGAGGCGATGATGATGACATCGCCCGGCTGCATGCCGTAACGCTCCAGCATCGGCCGCACCAGGCCCTGCGTGCGCTCATAGACCGAACTGATGACTGCACCCTCATGCAGCATGGCCGAGCCGACGAGCACCGGAACGGTGAAGGCGAGCCCGCCGGCACGATAGTGCACCTCTTCCGCCAGCATATGCGAATGGCCGGTACCGAAGACATAGACACGCTTGTCGCCGCGGGCAGCATTGAGGATGACGGCTGCTGCCTGCGCCATCGGCTGGGCAAGCGTCTGCTTGAGTTCTTCCAGCCGGCCGATCAGATTGGAGAAGTAGGCATCGGTAATATCAGTCATCCGGCTTATCCTTGATTTCAGGCCGCTTCGCCACTGAGCCAAGTGGCGGTGACGGCAAGCGCATCGGTGAGATGCACGAGATCGGCACGCGCGCCCGGCGAGAGATGGCCGCGATCGGCAAGCCGGAGGAACCGAGCCGGATAAAGGGTCGCCATACGCAAGGCCTCGGCGAGCGTCAGGTCGAGATAGGTGACGCCGTAACGGATCGTCGAGATCATGTCGACGTCGGAACCGGCCAACGTGCCGTCGGAAAGCACTAGCTTCGAGCAGAAACCGCCCCTTTCGCGCCGGACGGTGCGTCCGTTCAGCGTGAACGAATCCTTCTCCGATCCGACGAGCGACATCGCGTCGGTGACGAAAAACAGCTTGCCTTCGCCGCGTTTGGCACGAAGCGCCGTGCGCAGGGCCTTCGGATCGACATGATGGCCGTCGGCGATGATGCCGCACCAGATCGAGGGATGATCGATCGCAGCGCCGACGAGACCGGGCGCCCGGTGTCCCAACTGGCTCATGGCGTTGAAGAGATGCGTGACGCCCCGTGCGCCGGCATCGAAACGTTCCTCCGCCGCCTCGCTCGAACAATCGGAATGGCCGATGCTGACGGTGACGCCGGCTTCCGCAAGCTCGCGCACCTGGGCAACCGTCACCTGCTCGGCGGCCATGGTGACGAGCAGCGTGCCGATCGCCTCGCGCGCCCGGATGAAGGCCTTGACGTCGCGGCCCTCCACCGGCCGCATCAATTCGGCCAGATGCGCGCCCTTGCGCGCAGGCGCCAGATGCGGGCCTTCCAGATGCAGACCGGCGACGCCGCGGTTCATTTTCACTGCCGCCTTGGCCGCGTCGATGGCGGCAATGGAGGCCTCTGATGTATCGGTGATCAGCGTCGGCAGCAGCGACGTCGTGCCATAGGATCGGTGCCCCCGGGCGATGATGTCCATCGAGGTGGTGGAAGGCTCGTCGTTCAGCATCCGCCCGGCGCCGCCATTGACCTGCGCATCGATGAAACCGGCCGACAGAACCCCGCCGGCAAGCGTCACCACCTCGCCGTCCGGCAGATCATTTCTGGCGATGATCGCTTCGACGCGGCCGCCGGCAACGATGAGGGCCTTGTCGTCATGGAAGCGCTCGCCGTCGAAGATGCGAGCACCGAGGAAGATCTTGCGGACCATCAGACCGTCTCCGTCACCTTGAGCAGGTTTGCCGGCTTGTCGGGATCGAAGCCTTTGCGGCGCGTCACCGACTCGATCAGCCGGTAATAGACGAGCAGCGACACCAGCGGATCGACGAGGCCGTTGCCCGTCGTCGGCACGCGCAGATGGACGCCGGAGAGCGGTTGTGCCGAGAAGCCGACGGTGGTGGCGCCGAGCTTCTGCAGGCGTTCCAGCGCCTGGACATTGTTGGCGAAGGCCGCATCGTCGGGCGCAAAGGCGACGATCGGGAAGCCCGGCTGCACCAGGCGCATCGGGCCATGCATCAATTCCGCCAGCGAAAAGGCTTCGGCATGCAGGCCGGAGGTTTCCTTGGCCTTCAGCGCCGCTTCGAGAGCGATCGCGAAAGCCGGGCCGCGGCCGGCCGTATAAAGCGAGGTCGCGTTGAAGAGCACCTCTTCGGCTGCCGCCGTGTCGATCCCCGCGGTCGCCGACAGTGCCTCCGGCAGCTTGCCGAGCGCGGCCTGCAGATCGGATCCACCGCCGATCGCAGCCGTCACGCCGGAAAGGGCGGCGACCGAGGCGATGAAGGATTTTGTCGCCGCGACACTCTTTTCCGCGCCGGCATTGAGACCGAGAACAATATCGGCCTGTTTCGCAAGCGGGCTGTCGGTGACGTTGACAACGGCGATCGTCGTTGCCCCGCCCTTCTTCGCCGCATCCTGCAGCGCGACGATGTCGGGGCTGGCACCCGACTGCGAGACGGTGAAATGCACGCCGCCCTTCAGATGCAGCGCCGCACCATAAACGGAAGCGATCGACGGACCGACTGAGGCGACCGGAACGCCACAGGTGATCTCGAAGAGGTATTTGAAGAAGGTGGCGGCGTGGTCCGAGGAGCCGCGCGCCGCCGTCGTCACCACACTCGGGCGGGCGGACGAAAACAGCCGGGCGATCTCGGCAAAGACCGGTTTTTCCTTTTCGAGCAGCGTGGCCACCACCTCCGGCGATTGACCGGCTTCCTGCAGCATCAGTGACTGGTTGTCATTCATAGGTCATCTCCGATTCTCAATTCGGCAACGAAATCATAGGCATCGCCGCGATAATGCGAGCGGGTGTATTCGACGACGCGCTGGTCTTCCAGGCGCGAGACACGTTCGATCAGAAGCGCCGGCGCGCCTGATTTGACGTTCAGGATTGCGGCGGAGGATGGGTCGAGCGTGACCGCGGTCAGCCGCTGCAGCGCGCGCACGGGCCTGTGGCCGCTGGCCGTCAGCGCATCGTAGAGCGATCCCTCGCCGCCGGCATCGTGCCCCAGGAACTTGATCGGCACCACGGCGCGTTCGATCGCCAGCGGCAGTCCGTCGGCAAGGCGCAAGCGGTCGAGCCTCAGCACCGGCTCGTCGCCGCCGAGGCCGAGCAGGAACGATTCCTCCGGCGACGGCGTATTGACCGCCCGCGACAATATCCGTGCGGCCGGCAGACGCCCGCGCGAGCGCATGTCGGCAGAGAAGGAGGAAAGCCGCCACAGCGACTGTTCCATGCGCTCCACCCTGCTCGACACGAAAGTACCGCTTCCGTGGCGCGATTCCAGTGCGCCGGATGCCATTAGGTCACGATAGGCGGTGCGCACGGTGACACGGCCGAGCTTCAGAGCCTCGGCAAGGTCGCGCTCGCCCGGGAGTGCGGTGCCGGGCTTCAGCAGCCCTTCCTCAATGAGGCCGGTCAGTGTCTGCGCCAGCCGCTTGTAGAGCGGCCCGGTCAGCGCCTCGTCACGCAGGCCGCGGCTGTTCAGTTCCGCTATCAGACTGGTTCTATCCATGGGCACACAATAGAACCTATATAGAACCAATCGGCAAGGTAGAATCGAACATGCAACGAAAAACCCTCGCCGGCGGACCAGCAAGGGCTTCATAGCGCTCAAATTTGACAGTCGTGCGTCCGCAGCGCCGCGCGTTTAGAAACGCGCGGCGCCGGAGGATGCTCAGTTCTTGGTGAAGATATAATCCGTCTCCTGGCGCAGCACTTCGCCGGGGCGCAGCACTGCATTCGGAAAACCTTGGTGATTGATGGCATCCGGCCAGACCTGCGTCTCCAGGCAGAAGCCGGCGAACGGGCCGTATTTGCGCCCGCCGATGCCGGGAGCCGCGACATCGAGCTTGAAGCCGGCATAGAACTGCACGCCTGGCTCCGTGCTGCGCACTTCCAGCGACACACCGGAATAAAGGCTGCGGGCAAGCGCGACGCTCCGCTTGGCGGTACGCTCGCCCGACAGGCAGAAATTATGGTCGTAAAACGCTTGTTCACTGCCGACGAAACGCTTCATCGGCGCCATCTCGCGGAAATCGAATTCCGTGCCCTCGACGGGACGGATCTCACCGGTCGGCACCTGCTTTTCATCGGTCGGCAGATAATGATCGGCGGCTATCATGATGTCATGGCCAAGCGCATCTTCGCGGCCGTCGAGGTTGAAATAGGCGTGCTGGCAGACATTGGCGAGCGTCGGCTGGTCGCTGGTCGATTCGTAGATGATCGACAGTTCACCGTTGCCATGCACCCAGAAAGTCGCCTGGATGGTGCAATTGCCGGGATAGCCGGCGCGGCCATCCGGATCGACGATCTTCAGCACCACGCGGTCGACGTCATGCTCGACGATCGTCCAGTTGCGTTTGGCGATATTGTCGCTGCCGCCATGCAGATGCGTGACGCCGTTTTCATTCGGCTCGAGCTGATAGTCCTTGCCGTCAAGCGTGAACCTGCCGCCGCCGACGCGGTTGGCGCAGCGGCCTGGCGTTGCGCCGAAGTAGGACGAATAGAGCGGGTAGCTGTCGAAATCGTCGAAGCCGAGCTGCAGCGGCGCGTCATGTCCCTCGAGGCGCAGATCCTGGATGACCGCACCCCAGCTGATGATCTTGGCCGTCAGCCCGCCGCCTTTGATCTCGACCCGATAGACGGTCTCGCCCGCCTTCGTTCGCCCGAAAACGTCCCGCTCCAACTTATCCGACATGATCGACCGTCCATTCTATCTCTGCTGCAAATTCCTCAATTCGGAACCGATTTGAGGAATTTGCAGCGATTCAACATGTGCATTGCACGTCCAACGAAGACGCGCGGTGCTGTAGGCTTCAGGACAGGAACCTGCCCGCATTTGCTTCGATCCGCAACCGATGGATCGGAAAGAAAAGCCGCAGCATCGAGGCAGTGGCATCGGCTCGCGGCGCGATCGGCAACGGTCAGAGATCCGTGCCGATCTCTTCCACATCAAAGGGCGTCGTCTGATAGATTTCGTTGATCCAGTTGCCGAACAGGAGATGCGCATGGCTGCGCCAGCGGTTCTGCGGCGCAAGCGCCGGATCGTTATGGGGGAAGTAATTGTGTGGCATCTTGATCGGCACGCCGGCGTTGACGTCGCGGAAATATTCGTCGGAAAGCGAGGTGGAATCATATTCGACATGGTTGAACATGTAGAGCCGCCGGCCCCGCTTCTCGTGCACGAGGCACACGCCCATCTCGGCTGATTCCATCAGGATCTCCAGACTTTCGGATTTTTCGATATCGGCGCGGCGCACTTCGGTCCAGCGCGACACCGGCACTTCGAAATTGTCGGAAAAGCCGTTGAGATAGATCGAGGAAGGTTTCAGGTTCCGATGGCGGTAGACGCCGAAGGCCTTCTCTTTCAGCTCGTATTTCGGAACGCCGTGAAAATGATAGATCGCCGCCATCGCGCCCCAGCAGACGTTCATCGTCGAATGGACATTCGTTTCCGTCCAGTCGAGAATCTCCTGCATCTCCGCCCAATAGGTGACGTCCTCATACGGCAAAAGCTCGATCGGCGCCCCGGTGATGATGAAGCCGTCGAACTTGCGGTGCTTTACCTCCTCCCAGGTCTGGTAGAAGGCAAGCAGATGGTCCTCGGACGTATTCTTCGCCTTGTGGCCGCCGATGCGGATGAGCGACAGCTCCACCTGCAGCGGCGAGGCGCCGACCAGGCGGGCCATCTGCAGCTCGGTCTTGATCTTGTTCGGCATGAGGTTGAGCAGCCCGATCTGCAACGGCCGAATATCCTGACGGATCGCCAACGTCTCGGTCATCACCCGCACGCCCTCCTGAACCAGGGTTTCGAAGGCGGGCAGCGTATCGGGGATCTTGATGGGCATTGCGGTCACTCGATCAAAAACAAAAACCGGCGGCGACAAAAATCGCTACCGGTCCGCACGCGGCCCTTTAGCGACTTTTTTAACGTGGCTGCAAGCCGGCCGGCCAAATCACCACGGAGGCCTTAATTAGACCCAGTCGAATTGCGAATCAACTGGCGAATGCATGCAGGAGAGACTCATGCAAGCATCATCACACTTTAATGACTGATAGAATCTGTTGATAGACCGGTAACGCCACCATGTTATTAATGGGAGCATGGGCGGTGTGGAAAAGCGTAATGGCAGATAAAATCGAGAGGGGGCCGGGCATCCGAAGGCAGGATAGGGTAGGGTATGATTTCAGCCTGACATATCGCCTCGGCGTCATGTTCTCAGCATTCTGGAATTCGGAAGTGCGTGGCAAGGTGCTGTTTCTGGCGACGGTGCTGATCCTCGTCATCCTGGCGACATCCTATGGCCAGGTGATTTTGAACGAGTGGAATGCTCCCTTCTATGATTCGCTGGAGCGCCGCGACCTCGGCGAATTCTTCCACCAGCTCGAAATCTTCGCGATGATCGCCGGCACACTGCTGCTGCTCAACGTGCTGCAGGCCTGGCTGAACCAGATGACGGCGCTCTATATGCGCGAAGGCTTGTCGCGCGATCTCGTCGACCAGTGGCTGAAGCGCAAGCGGGCGCTGCGGCTCGCTTCCAGCGGCCTGATCGGCGTCAATCCGGACCAGCGTCTGCACGAGGATTCCCGCAACCTCGCCGAAAGCACGACAGGGCTGGTTCTCGGCCTGCTGCAGTCGACCATTCTCCTGGTGAGCTTCATCGGCGTGCTCTGGGAGCTTTCGAGCGGCTTCATCTTCCGCATCAGCGGCCACAGCTTCTCCATTCCGGGCTACATGGTCTGGGCGGCGATTTTCTATGCCGCTTCCGCCTCGGTGCTCAGCCAGGTCGTCGGCCGCAAGCTAGTGAAGCTCAATGCCGATCGTTTTTCGAAAGAGGCCGAGCTTCGCTTCACGCTGATGCACGCCAACGAAAACATGCCGGCAATCACCGTTGCCCGCGGCGAGGAAAACGAGCGCCGGCGCATCAACACCGATATCAGCTCGGTGCTGAGGGTCGTCAAGCGGCTCGCCATGGCCAATACCAATCTTACCTGGGTTTCAGCCGGCTACGGCTGGCTGGTGATCGTCATCCCGATCATCGTTGCCGCCCCCGCCTATTTCTCCGGCGGCCTCACCCTCGGCCAGCTGATGATGTCCGTCGGCGCCTTCAATCAGGTCAACACGGCGCTGCGCTGGTACGTTGCCAATTTCGGCCCGATCGCCGAATGGCGTGCCACGCTGATGCGCGTCACCGATTTCCGCCAGGCGCTGGTCGAGATGGAAGAGGACTTCAACCTGAAGGACAGCATAGCCTATGAAAACGCCGCGCCCGGCACGCTGACGCTGAAGGATGTGGTGATCATCGCTAAGATCGGCGAAGACATCGATGAATGCGGCGGTTTCCGCCTGCTTGAAACCGATGTCGTGATCAAGGCCGGCGACAAGATCATGATCAACGGCGATCACAGCGTCAACCGTAAGCTGCTGTTCCAGGCGATGGCCGGCCTCTGGCCGTGCGGCAGCGGCACGATGGGTCTGCCGCCGATCGACGATATGGTGTTCGTTCCGCAGGTTGCCTACGTTCCCGGCGGTTCGCTGCGCGAGGCGTTGGCCTTTCCCGAAAGCCCGGAGAAATACGAGAAAGCGGCCGTCGAGGCGGCCCTCGAAAAGGCCGGCCTGCATTCGCTGGTCGCAAGGCTCGATACCCGTGCCCGCTGGGACAAGCTGCTCGACAGCGACGAACAGAAGGCGATTGGCTTTGCGCGCCTGCTGCTCGTGCGCCCCCGCTGGATCATCTTCGAGGAAGTCCTGGAAGGCATGGAGCCGGAATGGCAGGAAACAATGGCCAAACTGCTCACCTCCATGCCTGAAAGCAGCATGATCTATATCGGCCGCTCCGAGGCCTATCTCGAGGCACTGAAGCCGCGCGTGCTGCATCTGCAGGCGCTGCCGTCAAAATCCGAGGAATCGCCGCCTGTCGTCCAAGCCGGCGCCAGCGCCAGTGCCGGCGCTGCCGCCGTCCCCGCGCCGGCGCTGTAAAACGCCGCTGCTACCGGCGTTGCAGCGCCCTTTGCCCGTCTGAAAAGACGTGCGGCACCAGGGAATCTAGCGATTCGGTCTAACGGCGATGCGTAAAACAAAGATGCGCAGCGCATCCGTCACATGGGTGGTATGACGCCGTTGAGGCCGACGGCGATCTGGCTGGCGGAGATGCTGCCGTCCGCCCCCTTCTCGCCAGTGACGACAACGCCGGCGCCGGGCTTCAGATCATCCTTGGTCGCAGGCGCCAACGTCACGATCGGTGTGCCATCGGCAATCGAGATAGTCTTTTCCTTGCCCTCATAGGTCAACGTGATCGTGTGGCCGTCGACGGATTTGACGGCGTTGCTGACGGTCGCGTTCGTCATCTGGCTGTTCCGCTGCGCATCCCAGGGACGGTTGCCCTCACCGGTTCCCTTCATCGACGCCGGAAAGATCAGTACCTCGATCGCCCCGTCCGGGCCCGTGCCCTTCGGAAGCGAGGCGACGCCGACGAAATCGCCGGGTTTGATATCCTCGACGGAAGCTTTTTTGATACCGCCGACCTTCCAGCCGGCTTTCAGCGCGACCGTCGCATCGTTGCCCTCGCGCGTCCTGACGACGAGCGTATCGCCGCTGAGGCTTTCGATTGCGCCGCGAACACGAATGCGCTGGGCGTCTTGCGCTTGTGCGGCTTGTGACAGGGCAAGCGCGACGCCGCCGGCCGCAAGTGCTGTGAGAAAACGGGAATGCGGCTTGCGAGACATATGACTATTCCTTGTCGCCATTACGATCGGCAATATCCCCGGCTGCCGGACGGCACCTTATGCCGCAGGACGACACACCGACGAATCAAGGAAAAGTGAGCCGCGAGAGAAGGTTCAGCCTTCCAATTCTTCCCGCAGCATTTCGAGCTCCAGCCACTCCTCTTCCATCTTTGTCAGGCTGGCGCGCAGTTTTTCCATCTCGCGGGCAAGGCGATTGAAGGCTGCGGGATCGCGCGTGAAAAGATTGGGATCTGCCATCACCTGTTCACGCTTGGCGATTTCGGCTTCGGCCTTCGCCATCTCCTTCGGCAGGTTTTCCAACGCGAATTTCTGCTTGAAGGATAGCTTGGCCTTCGAGCTCCCGGCGGAAGGCGCTGCCTCCTGCGTCTTCGGCTTCTCCGCCGCCTTCTCGGCTTTTCTGCGCTCCTCGAGCGCGCCCTTGCGCTGTACAAGCATATCCGAATAGCCGCCGGCATATTCGATCCAGCGACCATCCGGCGCATCCGGCACGGCGGGTGCAATCGTCGAGGTCACGGTGCGGTCGAGGAAATCGCGGTCGTGGCTGACGAGAATGACAGTGCCGGGAAAGCCGGCGACAATCTCCTGCAGGAGATCGAGCGTTTCGATATCGAGATCGTTGGTCGGTTCGTCGAGGATCAAAAGGTTTGTCGGGCGCGAAAGGATGCGCGCCAGCATCAGCCGGGCGCGTTCGCCGCCGGAGAGGTTTCTGATCGGCGTACGCGCCTGTTCCGGCTGGAACAAAAATTCCTTCATGTAGCCGGTGACATGGCGCTGCTCGCCGTTGACGAGCAGGTTTTCGCCGCGCCCATCCGTCAGATAGTTGGCAAGCGTATCCTCGGGGTCGAGATCCTCGCGTTTCTGGTCGAGCGTCGCGATCTCCAGATTGGTGCCGAGCTTGACGATGCCGCTATCCGGCGAAAGCTGCCCGGTCAGCATCTTCAGCAGCGTCGTCTTGCCGGCGCCGTTCGGTCCGACCAGACCAATGCAGTCGCCGCGATGCACGCGGATCGAAAACGACGTGACGATTGCCCGCTCGCCGAAGCTCTTGGTGATCTTGTCGGCTTCGATCACCAGCTTGCCGGATTCCTGCGCGTCCGAAACCGTCGCCTGCACTGTGCCCTGCGGCCCTTTATGGCCGCGATAGTTCGAGCGCATCGTCTGCAGCTCGCCGAGACGGCGCATGTTGCGCTTGCGCCGCGCCGTGACGCCATAGCGCAGCCAATGCTCCTCGCGCTCGATCGACTTGCCGAGCTTGTGCTGCTCCAGCTCCTCGGCCTCCAGCACCTGGTCGCGCCAGGCTTCGAAATGCGCAAAGCCGCGGTCGAGCCGGCGCGAGGTGCCGCGGTCGAGCCAGACGGTTGCCGTCGAGACCTTTTCGAGGAAACGCCGGTCGTGCGAGATCAGCACCAAGGCGCTGCGGGTCTTTTGCAGCTCGCCTTCCAACCATTCGATGGTCGGCAGGTCGAGATGGTTGGTCGGTTCGTCGAGCAGGAGAATGTCCGGCTCCGGTGCCATAACCCGGGCAAGAGCTGCGCGCCGCGATTCGCCACCGGACAGCATTCTGGGGTCTTCGTCGCCGCTCAGCCCGAGATGCGACAGCAGATAGGTGACACGATAGGGGTCATCGCCCGGGCCGAGGCCGGCCTCGGCATAGGCCTGCACCGTATTGAAGCCGGCAAAATCCGGCGCTTGTTCGAGATAACGCACCGTCGAGGACGGATGGCGGAAGACCTCGCCGGACTGCGCCTCGACCAGGCCGGCGGCAATCTTTAGCAGCGTCGATTTTCCCGAGCCGTTACGGCCGACGAGACAGATCTTGTCACCGGGCTCGATCTGCAGGCCAGCACCCGCCAGAAGCGGTGCACCGCCGAAGCTCAGGAAGATATCGTCGAGTTTCAGAATGGGAGGGGCCAAAAATCAGACTCCGGAAAGATCATAGGGCCGGGCGAGCACGATTGCCCGGCCGCTGCGGAGCGAAAAGCGAACGGTGCCTTCCGCAACATTGGAAATCGTGCGCGACGAGCCGAAAGGCAGATGGAAATCTGCCAGCGGATAACGCGCATTCTCGATGGAAAGCCCTCTCAGCTCGCTGAATCCGGGCACGGAAAACAGGCTGCCTTTGGGAAGGTCCAGTTCGATCGTACCGGCAACCAGCGGCACTGCCTCTTCCTTGCCCGAGGTCAGCAGCAGGTCGAAACCCTCTTCCGCCAGGCTGACGGCCGACAGCAGATGCTGAAGCGTGTGGTCGGAACGTTCACCACCGAGCGCACCGGCGAGGATCAGCCGCCGAGCGCCCCGCGCGATTGCTTCCGCCACTGCGATTTCGCCGTCCGTCGCCGCCTTTGCCGCCGGATAAGGCTGTTTCGGCACATCGGGAAATGCACCGGCGAGATCATCAGGCGTCGAATCGAAATCGCCGACCCAGAGCTCCGGCGTAATACCGAGGGCTGCCGCATGCCGCATGCCGCCATCGGCCGCAATGAAGCGGCTGTCTTCGATGGCATGGCGCAGGCGTTCCGTCAGGCTGAGTTCGCCGCCAAGGAGAATGGTGAAGGTGGATTGGCTCATGGGCATTGCCCTTAGCGCAAACGAGGGGTCGAGGGGAAGGGCCGGCGAACGACGGCGTCTGCCTCAGCCCGGCGTATCCTTGTCGCGCGACAGGAAGACCGCCTCGTAACCGCCGATGAAGCGCTCGAAAAGCGCTGCGAAGCGCTCGACATCTTCCTGCGGCCAGTCGGAAACGATCTCGGAAATGATCGCAAGTTTCTGCGCGACGATCTCGGCAAGCAGGTCCTGGCCGACCTCGGTCATGACGACGACGATCCGCCGCGCATCGGCCTGCGAGGCCTCGCGGCGCAGCACATTGCGCCCAACCATGTCGGCCACCACCCGGCTTGCCCGTGACGGATCGATGCGCAGCATCTCCGCGATCATGCCGACGGTGACCTCGCCGGCAGGCTGCGCCTTGCGCACGGCATCGAGCACGTCGAGATGCGAAAGCTCAAGGCCCGGTGCAGCACTCTGGATCGCCAGCCGGCCGATCAGCCGCCGCCCGGTCATCAGCCGCATGCGCGCCATGCTCCGGCCGATACGCGGCACATTTTCACGATCCGGCTCGGCCGGCTCCGCAGAAAGGGTCTTGGTCAGGATTTCGCTCATCACAGGACTATAACAGAGCCGATTCAAAAATTGAATATGCCGATGTCATTAATGTGCCATTGACAACTATATGCTGTTAGCACATAAAAGCACATCAACCCGGAACGATGCCTTCCATGGACATGCAACTCGCGCCTGCGCCGCTCGTGACGGATCCTCGCCGACGGCTTATTCTCTTCTTCTTCCTGATGACGGCCATGTTCATGGCGACGCTCGATAATCAGATCGTCTCCACGGCTCTGCCGACGATCGTCGGCGAATTCGGCCATCTCGAGCGCTTCGGCTGGATCGGCTCGGCCTATCTCCTGTCGCTGAGCGCCGTCATGCCGGTCTATGGCAAGCTTGGCGATCTGTTCGGCCGCAAATACGTGATGATGACGGCGATCATGATCTTCACCGTCGGATCGACAGTCTGCGGCCTGGCGGTCTCGATGGACACGCTGATCGCCGCCCGCGTGCTGCAAGGCCTTGGCGGCGGCGGCATCATGGTGTCGATCTTCGCCGTCAACGCCGACCTGTTCGAGCCGCGCGAACGGGCTCGCTACCAAAGCTATTCCAGCCTCGTGCTGATGGCATCGGGCGCAATCGGCCCCGTGCTCGGCGGCACGATGAGCGATCTCTTCGGCTGGCGCTCGATCTTCCTCGTCAACGTGCCGATCGGCTTCGTCGTGCTCATCGGCCTTGCCTTCATGCTGCCGTACCGCAAACCGCATCGCCGCCCCAGGATCGATTATGCCGGTGCGCTCCTGCTTGCCATGACGACGACAAGCATCGTGCTTGCCACCGACAGCAGCGAATTGTTCGGCGCGTTGATCTCGCCTGAGAGTATCGGCATCGTCGCCTTCGGCGTCGTCTGCGCCGTCACCTGGGTGTTCGTCGAGCGCCGCGCGCCGGAACCGATCGTTCCCCTGCAGCTGTTTCGCAATTCGACCTTCAGCCTGCTCCTGGTGATCTCGATCATGGGCGGCGCCATCGCCATCGGCATGGTCAATTATCTCGCCCTCTTCCTGCAGACCACGACCGGCCTTTCGCCGTCTGCCGCCGGCCTGCTCTTCATCCTCCTCACCGGCGGCCTCGTCTGCGGGTCGCTTTCCGCAGGCCGCATCATCTCGATAACGGGGCGCTACAAGCCCTTCGCCATCGCAAGCCTCATCTGCAGCGCCACCGCCTTTGCGCTGATGTCGCAGATCCACGCCGGAACGCCGATCGCCTTCATCGGCGCGATCATGATGCTGCATGGCATCGGCATCGGCCTTGCCCAGCAGGTTCCCATTATCGGCATACAGAATGCAGCACCCGTCCGCGACGTCGGCGCCGCCACCGGCTCGGTGACGCTGTCGCGCATGGGCGGCGCCTCGATCGCCATTTCCATCTACGGCGCGATCATCGCCTCTGAGCTCGGCAAGGTCGGCGTCTCCATTCCCGGCGTCGCCGATATCAAGCAGCTGACGCCGAAAATGATGGCCGCCCTTCCCGAAGCGAGCCGCCAGGCCGTCGCCGAGACCTATGCCGCCGCTTTCTCGCCGCTGTTCATGACCTCCTGCGCCATTGCGCTGATCGGCCTTGCCGCCGCCATCATGCTGAAGCCTGTGCAGCTGCCCCGCGCCGGTGAGACGACGAAGCCGCAACCGACGGCGGCGGAAGCTGCGGAATAGTCGAATCACGACGGCGAGAGAATGCTCATCGGAAGGCGTTCCTTCTCGATGAATATATCATTGGTTGCAATTTTCTCGCAGGATTGTTGCTATCGGACCGGTTGCTTCAATCGGGTCGTTCTTTTTCCGCGCCGTCGACGAATCTCCGCGTTGTGACGGAACTTTCGCCATAATTTCATCCGAGCGAAGGGAGGCCCTGATGCCTGAGGCTTGCCAAAATGCAACGGCGCCACATTTAAACAGAGTCTCGCTATGCAACCGATGCGTAAATCAGCTACAGCAAGGACTTGTATCGGCCGATTGTGCAGTGCGAGATCAGGGGTGCGTCCCTGTTGAATTCCCTTTGCCATGGTCGGTCCGAATCTGCGGCAAACCGGCAAAACAGCGACATGATGCGGAGAAACAGCCTGGACAGCTTGACGACGTGGAAATCGCCCGCGCTTTCCAGTGATGCCATCTCCGCGCCGCAGCGTTTCGCCCGTCGCCTGATGCTGTTTTCGGCCGTCGCAATGGCACTGAATGGCTGCCAAACGCTGATCGACCAATCCTATCAGGCGAGTGTTTCGCCTTCTTCCAATCCGCAGATCGTCGACGAGGTGCAGAAGAACGATCCGCGCGCGGCGATGGGCGCTCGTGAGCATCCGCGCATCGTAGCAAGCTACGGCGGCGAATATAAGGACGCCAAAACCGAGCGCCTCGTCGCCCGCATCGCCGGCGCCCTGACGGCGGTGTCGGAAAATCCGAGCCAGTCCTACCGCATCACCATCCTGAATTCGCCGGCGATCAATGCCTTTGCGCTGCCGGGGGGTTATCTCTACGTCACCCGCGGCCTGCTCGCCCTTGCCAACGATGCCTCGGAAGTCGCCGCCGTGCTGTCGCACGAAATGGGCCACGTGACCGCAAACCACGGCATCGAGCGGCAGAAGCGCGAGGAGGCTGAGGTCATTGCCAGCCGCGTCGTCGCCGAGGTCCTCTCCAGCGACATCGCCGGCAAGCAGGCGCTTGCCCGCGGCAAGCTGCGGCTCGCCGCCTTCTCCCGCCAGCAGGAGTTGCAGGCCGATGTCATTGGTGTTCGCATGCTCGGCGAAGCCGGCTACGACCCGTATGCCGCTGCCCGTTTCCTCGATTCGATGGCCGCTTACAGTCGTTTCATGTCGGTTGATCCCGAAGCCGACCAAAGCCTCGATTTCCTGTCGAGCCATCCGAATTCGGCGCAACGCATAGAGCTTGCCCGCACCCACGCCCGGGCCTTCGGCCAGGAAGGCTCGGTCGGCGACAAGGGCCGTAATTATTATCTCGACGGCATAGATGGACTGCTCTACGGCGACAGCCCCGAAGAAGGTTATGTGCGCGGCCAGACCTTCCTGCATGGCGGCCTCGGCATCCGTTTCGACGTGCCGCCGGATTTCCATATCGACAACAAGGTCGAGGCGGTGATGGCCACCGGCCCGAACGACATCGCCGTCCGTTTCGATGGCGTCGCCGACAATCAGAACCAGAGCCTCACCAACTATATCTCCAGCGGCTGGGTGACCGGCCTCGACCCGTCGACCATCCAGCCGATCACCATCAACGGCATGGAAGCAGCCACCGCGCGCGCCAGCGCCGACCGCTGGGATTTCGATGTCACCGTGATCCGCAACAATTCGCAGATCTTCCGTTTCCTGACCGCCGTGCCGAAAGGCAGCGACGCCCTTGAGCCAACGGCCAGTGTCTTGCGCGCGAGTTTCCGCCGCATGACGCCCGCAGAGGCAGCCTCGCTGAAGCCGCTGCGCATCCGCGTCGTCACCGTCCGGCCGGGTGAGAATATCTCGACGCTCGCAGCCCGCATGATGGGCACAGACCGCAAGCTCGATCTCTTCAAGCTCATCAACGCCCTGCCCACGGGTGCAGCCGTTTCTACAGGCGATCGCGTCAAGATCATCGCCGAATAAAAAGGCCCGGCTTGCGCCGGGCCAGTCTGTGCTGCTGGAGGGGATAGGCTTCAGGCGTAGGCCGCCATATGCGGATCGGCGCTGACGAGCGCGCTGCGAAGCTTCTCCATCGCCCGGCTTTCGATCTGACGCACACGTTCCTTGGAAATACCGAGATCGGCGCCAAGTTCTTCAAGCGTGGCACCGTCCTCCGCCAGACGCCGGGCGCTGATGATCTTCATCTCGCGTTCGTTGAGATGTTTCAGCGCCGAGGCTAGCCAGACGCGGCGGCGCTCACCGTCGATCATGTTGGACACCTGCTCGTCCGGCAGGGGATCGTCGCTGACGAGGAAGTCCATCTTCTCCGCACTCTCGGCATCGCCGGAGACCGAAGGCGCCTGCAGGGAAGCGTCGTTGCCGGAAAGCCTGGCATCCATCGTTTGCACATCGGAGAGGCTGACGCCGAGGGCCGCGGCGATTTCCTGGTGAATGGATTGCAGCGTCAACTGCGTGTCACCCTTGGCGAGTTTGGCGCGAAGACGGCGCAGATTGAAGAACAGCGCCTTCTGCGCCGAACTCGTACCGCCGCGCACGATCGACCAGTTGCGCAGAATATAGTCCTGGATTGAAGCCCTGATCCACCAGCTTGCATAAGTCGAAAAGCGCACGTCGCGCTCCGGCTCGAAGCGAGCGGCGGCTTCCAGCAGGCCAACATAGCCCTCCTGCACCAGATCGCTCATCGGCAGGCCGAAATTGCGGAATTTGCCGGCCATGGATATGACGAGGCGCATATGGGCCATGGCGATCTGGTTGCGCGCGCCGCGGTCGTCGTGATCCTTCCAACGGGTGGCGAGATCGTGCTCTTCCTGACGGGCGAGATAAGGGGCGGCCATCGCGATTTTGATCATGCGCCGATCTGCAGACATGTTCTTCATTTCGATCTCCCGAAACAGGCCTCTCGCCCTGAAATGAACAATAAAACTCATCTTCCGGAACATCGCTGTCCGGATTGAATGGTGTTCTGAATGCATAAAAGCCTCGCCCCTGGACTTTTCAGGGGGAGGCCCTATTTCTCATCATGTGCCGGTAAGACGGCTGGGCTGGACCTGTTTCTTCACCTTGCCGGATTGGCAATATAGAAAAGGCATGATCCGCTCCTCATCGAACATTGACGGAATAGCAGTTCGCTCGCTGAGGCATTGCCCGACGAGCAGTCCGCAATTACGTATGTTAAACGCGGCAGTCGGAAAAAAGTTCCAATAAAAAAACCCGGCGCGAAGGCCGGGTTTTTTGATGGAAAAACAGGGTCGCTTTATGCGGCTTCGTCCTGTGAATCGTCTTCTTCGATCGCCTTGCCCCGCTTCGGACCCTTGTTGAGATTGGTCTCAACGAGGCGGACGGCTTCTGTTTCCGACATCTTGTTGACGGCGGCGATTTCGCGCGCCATGCGATCAAGGGCAGCCTCATAAAGCTGGCGCTCGGAATAGGACTGCTCGGGCTGGTTCTCGGCACGATAGAGATCGCGCACGACTTCAGCGATGGAAATCAGGTCGCCGGAATTGATCTTCGCATCATATTCCTGGGCGCGGCGGGACCACATGGTACGCTTGACGCGTGCCTTGCCCTGCACAACCTTCAAAGCACGCTCGACGAAATCCGTTTCCGAAAGCTTGCGCATACCGATGCTCATGGCCTTGGCGACCGGAACCTTCAGACGCATCTTGTCCTTCTCGAAATCGATAACGAAAAGTTCGAGCTTCATGCCGGCAACTTCTTGCTCTTCGATAGCGGTGATGGTACCGACGCCATGAGCGGGGTAGACAATCGATTCACCGGTCTTGAAGCCGTGACGTGCTGTAGAAGGCTTTTTCTGCTGAGTCGTCATTCTATTCAAAAACTCCCTGTTACGCTTCCGGCGGCGGCCGGAGCCGGGTCAGTCAGGCCCGGGTGAGACGGTAGTATCCGTCGGGTGACTTCACTCTGGTCCCATCGGGCAAAAGCAAAGACTTCTTGCGCTCGATCTTGGGACCCGGCGCTCAAAGCGTTGATATGTCACGGAAACCGTGTACGGATTTGTTTTGCTTTCGTGATGGTTTTGGGCATGCGTCATGCCACAAATGGAACAGTAGACGAAACCTATCATAAAAATATGAGGAAATCAATAATTTGCTTCGCTTGAGTCATGCGGGCAACACATGTCACCCATATGCCTCACGCAGCTTTTAAAACGTTTTGCCCGACGGTCGCCCGAATCCGGCGACCGAATGTAGGCGCTGTCTCAATCGCCGGAACCGGGCTTGTCGGAGAAATACTTCTCGAATTTTCCGGTCTCGCCATCCATTTCCTTGGCCTCGGGCAACGGGTCCTTCTTGATCGTGATATTCGGCCAGATCGTGGCATATTCGGTGTTGATCTTCAGCCATTTGTCGAGGCCCGGCTCAGTATCGGGCTTGATCGCCTCGGCGGGACATTCCGGTTCGCAGACGCCGCAATCGATGCATTCGTCAGGATGGATGACGAGGAAATTCTCGCCTTCATAAAAGCAGTCGACAGGGCAGACTTCCACGCAGTCGGTGTATTTGCACTTGATGCAATTGTCGGTCACGACATAGGTCATGAAGAACTCCAGGATTTCCATGCGGATGGGGCCGGGCAACCTGGAACGTCGCGCCTATCCCCGTGCCGGAGGAAAAGCGTGAGCAGGCTTGGGAGGCAAGCACGCTTCCGGCAGGTTGTCAGTGACGTATCGGCTTTAGCGCCGGATTTCAAGGATAAACGATCTGCAAAAACCGCCGCCGCAGACAGAGTTTTCTAATCCTCGTCCGACATCAGCCTGTCGATTGCACGTCTTTCCTTTTTGGTCGGACGGCCGGCGCCGGTCGCCCGGATCGCCTGCTCGTAGGGTGTGAGACGTTTTGCCTCATCCGGCGGCGGGGATTGGTCGTCGTAGAGCAGGCGCGCCTCCTCGTAAGGACCGCGCCGCTCGCCGGCAAGGCGCATGACGAGAACGACATCGCGCCGCTCCAGCGTCAGCTCGATACGGTCGCCCGGCTTGACCATCTGGCTCGGATGGCTGCAGCGCTCGCCGTTGATGCGCACATGGCCCGATTGGATATGGCTCTGCGCCAGCGAGCGCGACTTCACCATGCGCGCGAAGAACAGCCACTTGTCGATGCGCTGGCGCGAACCGCTTGTCGGCTGTGTCTCCCCGCTCATGATTACTTCTTCATCTGCTCCTTGAGAGCTGCAAGCTTGGCGAAAGGCGAATCCGGATCGATCGGCTTCTCCTTGCGCGGTGGCTTGGCCTCGAAGCGCAGCGGCTGCGAGCCGCTGCGATTGTTGTTGCGGTCGTTACGATCGTTACGCTCGCCGCGATCCTTGCGATCGCCACGATCCTGCCGGTCGCCGCGCGGCTGGTCGCCCCGTGGTTGATTGTTGCGGTCGCCTCTTGCCTGCTGCGGTCGGCCGCCATCGCGACCGGCGCCGTCCTTGCCGCGGTTCTGGCGATTGTTGTCGCGGCCGTCGCCACCGCGATTGCCCTCGCCGCCTTCACCGCCGCCCGGCCGGCGATTGCGGTCGCCGCGCTCCTGGCTTTGACCGCGCTGCTCGCCCTGGCCGCCACGGCGTTCGCCATGCCCGCCACGCGCCTGGCGCTGATTGTCGTTGCGACCGCCAAGACGCCACAGAAGAACCGGCTTCGGTTCCGCCGGCTCGCCGGCTTCCCCGGAAGCAGGTACTGCTTCATCGGAAGCCGATACCGCTTCCGCAGGAGCCGAGGTTTCCCCGGCAGCTGAGGCTTCCGCAGGAGCGGATGTCTCGATCGGTTCGGCCGGAGCGGCGATTTCCAACCCTTCCGCCACGGGCGCGTCGGCGACTGCCGAAGCCGCCTCGGTTGCGGGGGGCTCGGCAGCAGTCTCTTCTGCCGCGCCGTCGGCATCGTCGTGGTCGGCCTTTTCGGCTGTTTCTTCCGCGGGCGCTTGCGCGCTGGCGGCGGGCGCTGAGGCTGCATCCTGCGTCGCAAGATGTGCCGACGCTTCTTCCGCCTTCACGGCATCGGCGCGATAGCCGAGACCCTTGAGGATTTCTTCCATGTCCTCGAGTGTCGCACCGAGGATCGACAGCATCGCCGTCGTCGTCGTGAAGCGGCGGCCGTCATAGGCGCCCTCCGGACGGTTGTTCTGACCGGGCTTCCATTGCAGCAGCGGACGGATGATATCGGCAAGCCGTTCCAGGATGTCGATACGCACGGCACGCTTGCCGAGGAAACGGAAGCCGGCGAGCTTGTAGAACATCCGCTCGAAGCTCGGATCGGTGACGACGGAGGTGCGGCCGGCGGCAAGCACGGGAATGAGATCGCCGTAGCCCGGCTTGTCCAAACCGTCGTTCTTCAGCGCCCAGAGCAGCGTGATGAGTTCGGCCGGCGCCGGCTTCAGAAGGGCCGGAACGAAGATATGATAGGCGCCGAAACGCACGCCGTAGCGGCGCATGGAGGCGCGGGCTTCCTGGTCCAGCGACTTCACCTCCTCGGTCACGTCGCGGCGGAACAGCACCCCGAGATTCTCGACGAGCTGGAAGGCAAGCCCCTTGGCGAGCCCTTGCAGGTCCTCGGCGCGCGACAGATCGTCGAGCGGCTTCAGCACCGTGCTGATATGATGATTGACGAAGCGCTCGATGCGCGCGGCAACGTGATCGCGGGCATTGCCCGTCAATTGCTCGTCGGCCAGCAGGATCACGCGCGGACGCATGATGTGATCGCTGCCCGAAAGCCGCGCCACCGGGTCGCCCAGCCAACGGATCAACCCATCCGAACCGATCACCAGATCGCTGTTACCGGCGGCATGCATCCGGGCCGCGCGGGCTTCGAACTCGAGCCCGAGCGCCTTCTGCGACGCAGCCTGAACCGCCTTGGCATCCGGCCCGTCCGTTCCCGCCACCGGCGTGAAACGGAATCCGCTCAACTGCCCTACATGATGTCCTTCAACGAAGACATCGCCATTCACACTGATTTCAGCTTCCAGCATCGCATTCTCTCTCAGGCGCTTCATGAGCACAGATGTCCTGCGATCAACAAAGCGTTTCGTCAACCTTTCATGTAACGCGTCGGACAATCGATCTTCGATTTCCCGCGTCTTTTCCTGCCAGTGTGTCGGATCGGCAAGCCAACCGGGCCGATTCGAAACGTAGGTCCAGGTCCTTATCTGCGCGATTCGCGCCGAAAGCGTGTCAATTTCGCCATCTGTTCGATCGGAGCGATGAACCTGCTCCGCAAGAAACTGCTCGTTCACCGTGCCATAGCGGACGAGATCGGAAAAGAGGGTCGAGATAAGATCGGCATGTTGTGCTGGGGTGATACGCCGATAGTCGGGAAGCGCGCAAGCCTCCCAGAGTTTTTCGACGCGCGCCGGCCTGTCGGCGAGATCGATGACCTCGGGATAACGCGAAAGCTGCTCCAGCGCCTGCTGGTCGACCGCAGGCAGCGCCCGCGTCAGCCCCGGCACGCGCGGCCCGACCTCAAGGCTGGCGCGCAGCGACGCGATTGAGGAGAAGTCCATCTCCGTCGTCCGCCACTGCAAAACCTTGACGTTATCGAACTCGTGTCCTTCGATGCGCTGCACCAGCTCGTCGTCAAAAGGCGAGACTTGTCCGGTGACGCCGAAGGTCCCGTCTCGCACGTGCCGCCCGGCGCGGCCAGCGACCTGGCCGAGTTCGCCCGGATTGAGATTGCGGAACTGGTAACCGTCGAATTTCCGGTCCTGGGCAAAGGCGACGTGATCGACATCGAGGTTGAGGCCCATGCCGATCGCATCGGTCGCCACCAGGTATTCGACGTCGCCCGCCTGATAGAGCGCCACCTGCGCATTGCGGGTGCGCGGGCTGAGCGCACCGAGCACGACCGCCGCGCCGCCGCGCTGCCGGCGAATGAGCTCGGCGATGGCATAGACCTCGTCGGCGGAGAAGGCGACGATGGCCGAGCGCTGCGGCAGCCGGGTGATCTTCTTCTGCCCGGCATAGAAAAGATGCGAAAGCCGCGGCCGCTCGACGATTGTGATGCCGGGCAGGAGCTGCTGCAGGATCGGCCGCATTGTCGCCGCGCCGAGCAACAGCGTTTCCTCGCGGCCGCGAAGATGCAGGATGCGGTCGGTGAAGATATGGCCACGCTCGAGATCGCCGGCGAGTTGCACCTCATCGATCGCGACGAAGGCGGCTCTGGTCTCTCGCGGCATCGCCTCGACAGTGCAGACGGAAAAACGCGCATTGGGCGGCGAAATCTTTTCCTCGCCGGTGACCAGGGCCACATTCTGTACGCCGACCTTCTCCACCACCCGCGTATAGACCTCGCGCGCCAGCAGCCGGAGCGGCAGGCCGATCACGCCCGTTCCGTGCGCGACCATGCGCTCGATGGCATAATGGGTCTTGCCGGTATTGGTCGGCCCGAGCACCGCGGTCACACCGCGCCCGCTCAGAATCATCGGCTGCGAAGTCAGAGTCATGGGTCCATGCAAATGAGGCGGGTGGCCCCAGGAAAATCTCGGCTCCTCGGTGGAAGCAGAGAACACATGGACAGCTGCCGCCGCAAACGCAAGGGCAGATTTCAAAATGCCTCGGGGATTACGACCTTTGCGAGTCGTGCGGAATGCCCGAATTTCCGATTCGGAACAGCGTGAGAACGAATCAGCGACGAATCGCTGACTCCCGCTGATTCAGCTTTTGTTCACGGCTAAGTATTGATTTTGAATCACTTTTTCCCACTAGATGCTGAATCATGAGACTCTCTCCCGTTTGCATTTTCGAGATCGCGGTGACGATTCCCGCCCCGATGTTGAACGGGTGAATATCCGCCCGAAATTAACCTCTCGACCAAAGCCGGAACGAATCGGAGACGAATCGCTGACTCGGCCATTTTCACCTTTCGTTCACGGCCACATCTGGTAGCGACTGCAGGTCCGGGTGCTAGATGCGGATCGATGATAGATCCCTTTGCCCTGCCTCGTTGTATGGGCATTAATCTTTCGAGAGCCGGATTCAGACGGCGTTAAGTCAAAGGCGGCTCATATTGGGGCCCCGATCAAACACGGAACGAATCGCTGACGAATCGGCGACATCGCGATTTTCCCGATTTGTTCACCGCAACATATTGTATTTACATGTCTTTTTAACCATAATGGCAATTTCCGGAAATAACGGAACCTAAACCGTGAATCAGGCGCCGTCACATTTCCGGAGCTTAACCGGGAACAAAAATCGCCAATGTGTGTTTCTCGTCCATCCAAATTGCCGATGAAATGAAGGAAACACACCATGCTTGGCACAATACTTCTTATTATCCTCATTCTGCTCTTGATCGGAGCCCTGCCGAATTGGGGTTATAGCCGTGGCTGGGGCTATGGACCTTCCGGCGGTTTGGGGCTAGTTCTCGTGATTATCATTATCCTTGTACTAATGGGCCGCATCTAAAGCCCAACTAACCTGGGGAGTTACGACATGATGAAGAAGATTGTTCTTATTGGTGCCCTCGTCGGCGCCTTGGCATCCTGCACACCAACCGAGCAAGGTACGGCGATCGGCGCCGGCACCGGCGCGGTTATCGGCGGTGCCGTTACCAATAGCTGGGGTGGTGCCGCCGTCGGCGCCGTTGCCGGCGGCCTGACCGGCGCTCTGATCGGCCAGTCGGTCGAACGCCGCGGCTACTGCGTCTATCGCGACCGCTACGGCCGCCGCTACGAGGCTCGTTGCCGCTACTGATCGGCAAGCATATCGGACTCCCAACGGGCGCTTCGGCGCCCGTTTTTCTTTTGGCTGCCACATCCGTCAACGTAACGTTGACAATTGGTTGCGAAAGTCAAATCTACCGCCGCCAAACGGCCAGGCACATATTTCCTTTACGAGCGCAACGGATAGGCAAAGCCGCCCGGCGCACCGGAAAGGAAACGTTTCCATGATTCACACTTTGCTGAATTCCCTCGTCGCCGTTCTCATCGCGTCGGCTTTCCTGGCGACCGCGATATCAGTCCTCAGCAGCGAAGATCGCTCGCTGCGCAAAGTGCCGGCCAGTGTTCGGCCACAGCGACGTCCATAAACAGAGATTGGCGCGTTCAGCCGGACGCGCCAATTGCTTTGAATCTGATCTCTACTGTCGACTCCAAGACAGAAATGTCTAGGCGAAGAACTGTCCGCCATTGGCCGTCAGCGTCGAACCGGTGATGAAACCGGCATCGTCGGAGACGAGGAAGGTGACGCAGCGCGCGATCTCTTCCGGTTCGCCGAGACGGCCGACGGGAATCTGCGGAATGATGCGTTCGTTCAGCACCTTCTCCGGCACGGCAAGGACCATTTCCGTTCCGATGTAACCGGGGCAAATGGCGTTGACGGTGATGTTCTTGTTCGCCCCTTCCTGGGCCAGCGCCTTGGTGAAACCGAGATCGCCCGCCTTGGCCGCCGAATAGTTCACCTGGCCCATCTGGCCCTTCTGCCCGTTGATCGACGAGATATTGACGATACGGCCGAAGCTTCGGTCACGCATGCCGGTCCAGACCTGATGCGTCATGTTGAACAGGCCGGTGAGGTTCGTATTGATCACCTCGTGCCACTGCTGCTGCGTCATCTTGTGGAACATCGCGTCGCGGGTGATGCCGGCATTGTTGACGAGGATTTCGACCGGACCGATCTCGCTTTCGACCCTGGCAATTCCCTCGCCGCAGGCGAGGTAATCCGAAACATCCCATTTGAACACCGGAACGCCGGTAACGTCGTGGAAGGCTTTGGCCTTCTCGTCGTTGCCGGCATAGCTGGCAGCGACCCTGTATCCGGCATTTTTCAGTGCCATGGATATTGCCGCGCCGATGCCGCGTGTGCCCCCGGTGACCAAAGCCACTCTGCTCATGTTCCGCTCCCCTATTGTTTTTCGCCCCGCCGCGTGGCGGGATCTTCAATCAAACATGGATCGTATGCTATTTAAAGCGCCTCAAAGCACATGGCCACACCCATGCCACCGCCGATGCAAAGCGTGGCGAGACCTTTCTTCGCGCCGCGGCGCTTCATTTCGAACAGCAGCGTGTTGAGAATGCGCGCGCCGGAGGCGCCGATCGGATGGCCGATCGCAATCGCCCCGCCATTGACGTTGACGATCGACGGATCCCACCCGAGATCCTTGGTGACGGCGCAGGCTTGCGCCGCGAAGGCCTCGTTGGCTTCGACGAGATCGAGATCCTTCACCGACCAGCCGGCCTTCTCGAGCGCCTTGCGCGAGGCCGGGATTGGTCCGGTGCCCATGATCTGCGGATCGACACCCGCCGTTGCCCAGGAAACGATGCGGGCGAGCGGCTGGATGCCGCGCCGGACCGCCTCCGCTTCGCTCATCAGCACCGCCGCAGCGGCACCATCGTTGAGGCCGGACGCGTTCGCGGCGGTGACCGTGCCGTCCTTGTCGAAAGCCGGGCGCAATTTCCCCATCGCCTCCAGCGTGGCGCCGTGACGGATATATTCGTCGGCATCGACCGTAACGTCGCCCTTACGTGTCGTGATGACGTAGGGGATGATCTCGTCGACAAAGCGACCGGCTTTCTGCGCTGCCTCCGCCTTGTTCTGCGAACTGACGGCGAACTGATCCTGGTCGTCGCGCGAAAGCTGCCACTGGCGCGCAACATTCTCGGCGGTGATGCCCATGTGGTAGCCGTGGAAAGCGTCGGTCAAGCCGTCCTTGATCATCGTGTCGATCATCTTCATGTCGCCCATCTTGACGCCGCCGCGTAAGTGCGCGGCATGCGGCGCCATCGACATGGATTCCTGGCCGCCGGCAACGATGATCTTGGCGTCGCCGGTGGCGATCTGCTGCATGCCAAGCGCCACCGCGCGCAGGCCCGAGCCGCAGAGCTGATTGACGCCCCAAGCCGTCGCTTCCTTCGGAATGCCGGCCTTCATCGCCGCCTGGCGGGCCGGGTTCTGGCCCTCGCCGGCGGAAAGCACCTGGCCGAGGATCACCTCGTCCACCTCGCCGGGATCGACGCCGGCGCGCTCGAGAGCGCCCTTGACGACGGCCGCCCCGAGCTCATGCGCGAGGACTGTCGCGAAAGCGCCGTTGAAGGCGCCGACTGCTGTTCGCCCTGCACTGGCGATGACGATGGATGGATTGCTCATGGGGACGCTCCTCGTTTTCGTCTCACTTACATAAGTGGAAACTGGCAAAGCTTGGAGCACAAGTCAAACGCGAAGACCGGCAGCCGTCATTTTTAGGCAAAGCCCGTCAAAGCCCGATTCATCTGCTCTGTGAAAGGTTTGCCGCATCGCACAAAGAGATTGTCACCGGGCTTCTTTTGCGTTTACAGTCTCAAATGGAGGAATATCCATAAATCAGACGGGGGTCCAGGAGACTGATATGGCGAAGCATGAGGGTCAGATCGTTATCAAGAAATACGCCAATCGCCGCCTATACAACACGGGCACCAGCACCTACGTGACGCTGGAAGACCTGGCGGAGATGGTGAAGAAGGGCGAAGAATTTACCGTACAGGATGCAAAAAGCGGAGATGACATCACCCATTCGGTGCTGACCCAGATCATCTTCGAACAGGAATCGAAGACCGGCAACACGTTGCTCCCGATCTCCTTCCTGCGCCAGCTCATCACCTATTACGGCGATCAGATGCAGATGGTCGTGCCGAGCTTTCTCGAACATTCGATGCGCTCCTTCACCGAACAGCAGGCCCAGATGCGCGAGCAGGTGACCCGCGCCTTCGGCGAAACGCCGCTCGGCAAGAACCTGCAGTTGCCGATGCAGATGGTCGAGGACCATGTTCGCCGCAACACCGAGCTGTTTCAGCAGGCGATGCAGATGTTCTCGCCCTTCATGACGCCGCCCGCCAAGGAAAGCCGCAAGGCCGAGGCCAAGGATATCGACGAGTTGAAGGAACAACTCCGCGCTCTTCAGAACAAGCTCGACAACCTATAATCCGATCGACACATCCCGCCCGGCGCTCCGGATCGACACGGCAAAACCGCCGATGACATCGATCAGAGCGATCGTCATCAAAATGAAGAACACCTGCGTCGCAGCATCCCGGACGAGCAAAAACTCAACCAGGAAGGCGATGAACACCAGCATCGACAGCATGTGGTTGACGAGATTGCCGGGGCCGGTTCTGGTGGCTTTGAGGATTTCGAAGAACAGCACGACAAGTGCGATGACGATGAAAAGATCGCCGAGCGCCATGCTCCAGATGGCGCCCGAGATCATCGACAGCACGATGATATCATGTTGCAGTGCCGGAATGCCGCCATCGCCCATCAGGCCCAGCATCGCGAGATTGTAAAGAATAAACGGGATAATCATTAGGGGCATGGCGGCTATCATCTGCAATCTCCCAGCGCATCATGGAAGAATACTGCCGCAAACCGTTGCCTGACTGCAAGTCATTGCAAATATTATATCGTCGATATGCAAAAGGCCGGCGTGACGCCGGCCTTGAAACTTCGATCGGACAAGCCGGATCGGGAAATTATGCGCTTTCCTTCGGCGTCAGAACCTGGCGGCCGCGATACATACCGGTCTTCAGGTCGATATGATGCGGGCGACGCAGTTCGCCGGAGTTCTTGTCTTCGACGTAAGTCGGAGCCTTCAGGGCGTCTGCCGAACGGCGCATACCGCGCTTGGACGGGCTTGTTTTTCTCTTCGGTACAGCCATTTCTCTTACTCCACTTGCGGGCAAAACATTCCCACGGCCAGACTGGCGGCCGAAACGGACATGTCGCGATTTCGGAATTTGGCGCGCTTATACATGCAAGGGGTGGCGTTGACCAGTCCCCATGCGTATTTTTTGCGAAGCCGATGATTCCGGGCTCAGACTTCGTCCTCCGGTACGATCCACGGCTCGGCGCGGGCCGCCTCTTCCCATTTTCGCCAGGCCGGATGCGCCTTCATGGTCTCCATATAGGCCAGGATGTCGTTTCGGCTGACGAGATCATAGATGTCGAACCGGTTGACGACAGGTGCAAACATCGCATCCGCCCCGCTGAACGCGCCAAACAGAAACGGTCCGCCGGATTGCTGCAGGAGGTCGCGCCAGATCGTCTCGATGCGGCTGGTGTCGGCGTCGACACCATCCGGCAACGCGATCTTGCCCTTTGGCCGGCGGATATTCATCGGGCAGGCGCTGCGCAGCGCCCGGAAGCTCGAGAGCATTTCCATCGAAACCGATCGGGCGAGCGCCCGCTCGGCCCGATCCCTCGGCAGAAGGCCGGCGTCCGGATAAAGTTCGGCGACATATTCGATGATCGCCAGCGATTCCCAGATCTTCAATGCGCCGTGCTTGAGAAGCGGCACCCGCCCGGTCGGCGAAATCGCCTTGATATTGGGATTGCCACCCGCATCGTCGAACGGGATCAGGACTTCCTCGAAATCGATTCCGGCAGCCGTCAGCGCCATCCACGGCCGGAACGACCAGGAGGAATAGTTCTTGTTGGCGATGTAAAGCGTCGGTTTGTCCATGGGCCTCTCCCGTTCAGGCTTCGAAATCGAAGATCAGCAATTCGTGGAAATGGTTCATATCCTCGAACACGCAGAATGCCGGCGGTGTCAGCTCGAAAACAACCGCCTTGCGGCGGATATCGTCGGCCACATCATCGAGCATCGCCTGCCAGCGCGGCAAGGCTTCATCCTCCAGCCGTTCGATCGCATAGGCGAAGGTTATATGGAACTTATAGTCCTCATGGTTCGGCTGGCGATAGCCGAGAAGATCGGCCAGTGCGCTGCGCCAGGCGCGCATGATCTTGCGGTCGTTCGCCGTCGCCCCGTCGACGAGCAGGCCCGACGGACGCGCTTCGACGATGGCGACCTTGAAGGGGTCAAACATCGAGAAACCTTCCAGCCTTGCCGCCATCAGCGCGGTCATGTCGTCGATGGGCGTATCGAGAGGGAGATCGCTTGGCCAGTAATCCTGCCGGCGCCTGGTCTCGATGACACCTTCGAAAAGCGTCATGTGAATGCTTGATATCGGCGTGAAGAGGAACTGCGGGGCCTCGGTCATCGCCAGATATTTTTCACGCGCTTCGATCAGCGCCGTCTGCGTCTGCGAGCCCTTCTCGAGATGACAGACGATGGTGTTGCCGGCTTCCGGCAGAAAGCCGCCGTGCTTGCCATAACGGCTGCCGAGATGGGCGGGCGGGGTCGGATTATGCGCCTTCGAATAAAAGAGAAGCTCCGGCGAAAATGTCGTGATGGTCATGGGCGAATCGGGGCTCTGGTTGGACTGCATTCGCCCATATGGCAGAACCAAGACTGTCAGATGACGCTTGCCGGTTTCAATGACAAGTTCTGATGTCAATCATAGATGCACCTGATGTAATCGCCCGAACCTTGCCCGCGTCTCTCGATGACGCCCGCGAGCCGGCGAAGGCCTCGTCCGGGCTTGCCGGCATTGCGGTCGATCGGGTTTGGCAGCGAGACGGCAAGCAGCGATGCCTGGCGCCGCGTGAGCTTCGAGGCGGGCACCTTGAAATGATGCTGGGCCGCCGCTTCGATGCCGTAGATGCCGGGACCCCATTCGGCAATGTTGAGATAAATTTCCATCAGCCGTCGTTTCGACAAGACGAAATCCGTGGTCACCGCGAGCGGAAGTTCCAGCCCCTTGCGCACGAAGGAGCGGCCGTTCCAGAGGAAGAGGTTCTTCGCCGTCTGCATTGGGATGGTACTGCCGCCGCGCGTCGCCTGACCTTTCAGCGTATCCTCGACCAGCATGCGCATTTCCGCCCAGTCGACGCCGCCGTGAAAGCAATACTGCCCGTCCTCCGACATCATCACCGACTGCACCGCAACTGGGGCGATTTTATCAAGCGATACCCATTGCCTGTCGTAACCACGCAGCAGCACGAGATCGCGCAGCATCAGCGTCGAGACGGGGTGAATGAAGGGCAACAGATAGAAAAAGATCAACGCATAGGGAAGGATCAGCACGATCAGCATGGCAACAACGATGCGTTTCAACACACGCCGGTCTTCGAACCATCGCCGACGAGCCGGCATGTCGACGCTGTCCTCTCTCTCTGGCGCTATATCCAATGTCCCCAGTCCGATTTCGCTCCTGTCGTTCTCATAACGCCTGTGCAGAGCTTATGCCAGAGTGCGTGGCAAAACTTGCTGCCGCCATCGACAATTCCGTTGCAAGCCCGGGGGCGCTCATGCCAAACAGCGCCCATGGACGCGAACCGGGACACTTTCGAGACGAGGCTGAAGAACAACGCCCGCGAGATCGAGGCGCTGCTCGACGCATTGCTTTCACCAAATGCTCTTTCCGATGAAATGGCCAGGCCCGAGACGCTGCGCGATGCCATGCACTATGCCGTGTTGAACGGCGGCAAGCGGCTGCGCCCGTTTCTCGTCGTCGAAAGTGCCGCCCTTCTCGGCGGCGACGCCGAGGCGGCACTTCGCGTCGGCGCCGCGCTCGAATGCGTCCACTGCTATTCCCTCGTGCATGACGACCTGCCGGCCATGGACGATGACGACCTGCGCCGCGGCAAACCGACGGTACACATCAAGTTCGACGAAGCGACGGCAATCCTCGCCGGCGACAGCCTGCTGACCTATGCCTTCGACATCATCGCCGCGCCGGAAACGACCCTTGCCGATACGAGCAAGGCATCGCTGGTACTGGCCCTTGCCCGCGCAGCCGGTCTCGGCGGCATGGCCGGCGGCCAGGCGCTCGATCTCGCGGCGGAAAGGCAGGCGCCCGACGAGGCCGGCATCATCCGCCTGCAGGCGATGAAAACAGGCGCGCTGATCCGCTTCGCCTGCGAAGCCGGCGCCGTCATCTCGGCAAGCCCGCCGGACGATCGCCGCCGCCTGCGCGCCTTCGGCGAAAAGATCGGCCTTGCCTTCCAGCTTGCCGACGACATTCTCGACCTGACCTCGGATGCGGCGACCATGGGCAAGGCGACCGGCAAGGATGCGGCCCGCGGCAAGGGAACACTCGTCGCCTTGCGCGGTATGGAGTGGGCTGAGAGCCAACTCCGTGAGCACGTCCGCGATGCCGAGGCGCTGCTGGGCCCCTACGGTGCCCGCGCCTCGACCCTCATCGCTGCAGCGCATTTCATCGCCGACCGGAAGAACTGAACCGCAGGTCAGGCTGCCAGTATCTCCTTGAGAGCTGAAACCAGGCGAGCACACTCCTCGTCCGTGCCGATGCTGATCCGCAGGAAATCCGAAATACGCGGCTTGGCGAAATGCCGAACGAGAATGCCGCGCTCCCGCAGGGCGGCTTGAAGCGCTACCCCCGACCGGCTTTCGTGCCTCGCGAAAACGAAATTCGCCTGCGACGGCAGAACCTCGAAATCCAGCGCTTCAAGTTCCGCGACCAGGTTTTTCCGGCTGGCGATGACTTTCCCCCGGCATGTCTCGAACCATGCCTCGTCCTTAATCGCCGCCGTCGCAGCAAGCTGCGCCAGGCGATCGAGCGGATAGGAATTGAAACTGTCCTTGACCCGCTCCAGCGCCTCGATCAGCGGCCGCTGTCCCAGCGCGAAGCCGATGCGCAGACCGGCAAGCGAACGGGATTTCGACAGGGTCTGGATTACCAGCAGGTTGGGATGCCTGGCTATCAGCGGGATAGCGCTTTCACCGCCGAAATCGATATAGGCCTCGTCTATGACGACGACCGCATCCGGATGGGCGGCAAGAAGTGCTTCGATACCGGCAAGCGGCAGGCCGATACCGGTCGGTGCATTCGGATTGGGGATGATGATCGCGCCGCATGCTCTGTCGTAATCTTCCAGCCGGATCCGGAACCCATCATCAACAGGTATCTCGATCGCTTCGACGCCGTATAGCAGGCTATAGGTCGAATAGAAGGCATAGGTCACATCGGGATAGAGAAGCGGTCGCTCATGTTTCAGCAGCGCCTGGTACGCATGCGCAAGAACCTCGTCGGAGCCGTTGCCGACGAATATTTCTTCCGCCGTCAGGCCGAAACGGGCCGCGATCGTCTCGCGCAATTCGGTAGCAGTGGGGTCGGGATAGAGCCGCAGGCGATCGTCCGCCGCTTCCCGGATCGCCTCGAGTGCCATCGGGGACGGCCCGTAAGGATTTTCGTTGGTATTGAGCTTGACCATGTTCGCGATACGGGGCTGCTCGCCGGCGACATAGGGCCGAAGCTTGCTGACGATATCAGACCAGAACCGGCTCATGCGAACCTGCGGGCGCTCATTCCGCCGCCGTCCGCTGGCCGAAACGCTTCTCGATATAGTCGACGACAAGCGCTTCGAAGTCGGCGGCGATATTGGGACCGCGCAGCGTCAACGCCTTCCGGCCGTCGATGAAGACGGGGGCCGCCGGCGTCTCGCCGGTACCGGGAAGCGAAATGCCGATATCGGCATGTTTGCTTTCGCCCGGCCCATTGACGATGCAGCCCATGACGGCGACGTTCAGTGCCTCGACGCCGGGATATTTCTCGCGCCAGACCGGCATGTTCTTGCGAATGTCGTTCTGGATGTTCTGGGCAAGTTCCTGGAACACGGTCGATGTCGTGCGTCCGCAGCCCGGACAGGCCGCAACGACGGGAATGAACTGGCGGAAGCCCATGACCTGCAGGATTTCCTGCGCCACCTGGACTTCGCGCGTGCGGTCGCCGTTCGGTTCCGGCGTCAGCGACACGCGGATCGTATCGCCGATGCCGTGCTGCAGCACGAAGCCCATCGCCGCCGACGAGGCGACGATGCCCTTGGTGCCCATGCCGGCCTCCGTCAGACCGAGATGCAGCGCGTGATTGGAGCGTTCGGCAAGCATGGAATTGACGGCGATCAGGTCCTGCACCTGGCTGACCTTCGCCGACAGGATGATGCGGTTGCGCGGCAGGCCGATCTCTTCGGCAAGGGCTGCCGAAAGCAGCGCCGACTGCACGATCGCCTCCCGCGTCACCTGCCGGGCCGAAAGCGGCGATCCGGCTTCGGCGTTCCGGTCCATCAGCGCCGTCAACAGCTCTTGATCGAGCGAACCCCAGTTGACGCCGATACGCACCGGCTTGTCATAGCGGATCGCCATCTCGATGATCTCGGCGAACTGCTTGTCCTTCTTGTCCTTGAAGCCGACATTGCCGGGATTGATGCGGTATTTCGCCAATGCCGCGGCACAATCAGGATGATCGGCGAGCAGCTTGTGACCGATATAGTGGAAGTCGCCGATCAAAGGCACGTCCATGCCGAGGCGCAGCAGCCGCTCGCGGATCTTCGGCACGGCGGCCGCACTCTCGTCGCGGTCGACGGTAATGCGCACCAGCTCCGAACCCGCCCGGTGGAGAGCGGCGACCTGCGCGACGGTCGAATCGATATCGGCCGTATCGGTATTCGTCATGGATTGCACGACGACCGGCGCCCCGCCGCCGACGATGACGCCGCCGACATCGACGGCAACGGAAGCGCGGCGCGGTTTCGGATCAAAATCGGCGGCTGAAGACATGGAGAGTTCTTGCACCCCTAAAAACAGTGCTTTTCAGGTGGATCAAGGCCGGCTGCTTGTCAACCGCCCCTGATATCACTTTTGTTGGGAGGCGGCTCAGTGACCGCCCCTGGAGGTCTCATCGGCATAATGGGCTAGGTTAGACAGCAGCAAAACGACGAGCAGCAGCAACGGCAGCGCCATGAAAACGACGGCAAAGCCGATATGCTCGGCGACGAAGCCGATCAACGATGGCGCAACCAGCATGCCGGAATAGCCAACGGTCGTGACCACCGAGATACCGATGCCAGGCTTGAGGCCGGGTATATTGCCCGCCGCCGAAAAGGCGATCGGCACCATGTTGGAAATGCCGATACCGCAACAGGCAAAGCCGAGGATGGCAAGCTCGGCATTGGGCGCCAAGCCTGCAAGCAGCATGCCGACAATGGCAAACAGCGTACAGATGCGCAACGTCTTGACGCCGCCGAGACGGTCGCGCACCAGGTCGCCGCCAAAGCGCATGATGGCCATGGTCGCCGAAAAGGCTGCGAAGCCAAGACCGGATAGTGCCACGGATGCATCCATTTCCTGCCGGAGATAGAGCGCGCCCCAGTCGAGAACCGCGCCTTCCGGCACCATCGAGAACAGCGCCATCAATCCAAGCAGCCACGGCAGCGGCACCATCGGCAGCTTCGTCTTTTCCTTCTTGGTGTCGGGATGCGGCGGATCCGCAAGGATCATCGGCCATGCCAGAGCAAGGAAGATTGCCGCCAGCACGGTCGCCAGTTGCGCATGGCCGAGCACGCCGAGCTTGGAAATCACGATGCCGCCGAGACCTGAGCCGATCAGTCCGCCAAGGCTCCAGAAAGCGTGGCAGGACGACATGATGGCGCGGCGCATGGACTTCTCGACCGAGACCGCATTGGCATTCATTGCCACATCCATTGCGCCGATAAGGCCGCCGAACAGGAAGAGCGAAATTGCCCCGGTCAGCACATTTGGCGCGAGCGTCAATGCCAGCAGCAACGGCAGCATGCAGACAGCCAGTACCTGAACGACGATACGCGAGCCGTGTTTGGCGATCTGTGCACCGGCGATCGGCATCATGACCAGCGAGCCGACGCCGAAAACGAGGATCATCAACCCAAGCTCGAACTTGGTCAGCGCCAGACGCTCGGCAAAATCCGGGATCTTCGGCGCCCAGCAGCCGACGACAAAACCGTTCATGAGAAAGAGCAGGGAAACCGCCGCCCTGCTTCTGGTAATGAAGCCGCTTCGGGCTCCCGGCATACTCACGTGACTATCCATTTCCGGTCTTTCCTCATTGCCGGGCTTGCTTGGCCCGGTTTCCCAAAACTCTGTGATGGCGCCTCAGTTCGCTTTCTCGGCGAGAACAGTCCTGCATCCGCGCTCGCGGTAACCGGCAAGAACGGCCGGATCGGCATCGTGCTCGACGACCAGGCATTCGCAATGCGCAACCGGCAGTATGCTATGGGGGGCAGCAGTGCCGAATTTCTCCGAGGTTGCGGCCACCAGCACCCTTTTGCTCCTGGATGTTGCAAACCGCTTGAACTCCGCATCCTCGAAGCCGAACACCGTGATGCCGGCCTCGAGATCGACGCCGCAGGCGCCGAGAATGCAGAGATCGGGCGAGATCTGCTCCATATCCCGCAAGGCCTTGGCGCCGAGCGAACCGCCCGTCTGCCGGTCCACCATTCCGCCGATCAGGATGACGTTGACAGCCGGCTTGTCGATCAGCGCCGCGGCAATCGCCGGCGCGTTCGTTGCAGCCGTCAGTGCTAGGTCGGCCGGCAACGCATTGGCAATCGCCAGATTGGTGCTGCCCGCGTCGAAGAACACGGTCGAGCCGGCGGCAATCTGCTTTGCCGCAGCGCGCCCCAGCGCCTGTTTCCGGTCAGCCGCAAAGCCGATGCGCTGCGACAGGCTTCCACGCGCCGGTGAGACCGGCAATGCGCCGCCATAAACCCGCTCGCAGAGCCCTGCTGCCGCCATCTCGCGCAAATCCCGCCGTACAGTGTCCTCGGAGACACCGAATTCGAGCGCAAGCTCCGTCGCCAGCACGCGGCCATTCAGCCGCAGCCTCTCGGAAATCACGCCTTGGCGCTCTCGCAACAAAAAATCCTGCATGTTCCTACCGAATCGAGATCCTATAAACCGAGAACGTGCATAAACGCTTATGATCATGCAGGCAATATGCACGGTCACACGTTTTCTGACGTTCGGAAACAAAGCTGCACTAGCAGAGCGAACATGCCCTATTGACCGAGGCGGCAAAATCGATTGGTCATTCCGATTTTTCGCAGTCATACGTCGGGCGCCCGTCTCCGTGCCCGCGCCATTCGAATATAGCTCTCTCGTCTGGGCTTGCTTCCTGGGTTGTCTGATCTGGGCTGGCATCCCGACACGGAATGTGGTTGTCGGCGCCGGATTGATCATCATCGTCAGCGAAAAACTGCGCGGCCGCATCGCCGCTTGATGCCTGTTTCTGCCGGATTCATGGTTCGAGCGGCCGTTTGAGAAAAATATTTGCAGTTGCTGCTTTTATTCGCAGTTTTCTACGCTTCCGGCGCCCTAATTTTCTGCCAACTATCCTCATCCGAAGCACCTCCCAAGGATGGATAGAACAATGAACTGGTTGAAAACCGTCGCCGCCGCCGCCCTCATTCAGGCTGCGGCCCTCCTGCCCGCCCATGCCGGTGAAAACCTCGCCGCCATCAAATCGGCCGGCGTCTTCAAGATCGGCACCGAAGGCACCTATGCGCCCTTCACCTATCATGACGAAAGCGGCAAGCTCGTCGGCTTCGATGTCGAGATCGGCGAAGCGATCGCCGCCAAGCTCGGCGTCAAGGCCGAATTCGTCGAAGGCAAGTGGGATGGCCTTATCGCCGGCCTCGACGCCAAGCGCTACGACACGGTCATCAACCAGGTCGGCATCACCGAAGCCCGCAAGCAGAAGTATGATTTCTCCGAGCCCTATATCGCCTCCAAGGCCGTGTTGATCGCCCGCGACGGCGACGACAGCATCAAGTCCTTCGCCGACTTGCAGGGCAGGAAGGCCGCCCAGTCGCTAACCAGCAATTTCGGCAAGCTCGCAACCGAAGCCGGTGCCGAACTCGTCGGCACCGACGGTTTTGACCAATCGATCCAGCTGGTGCTGACCAAGCGTGCCGACGCGACGATCAACGACAGCCTCTCCTTCCTCGATTTCAAGAAGCACAAGCCCGACGCGCCGGTGAAGATCGTCGCCGAGCAGGAAAATGCCGACTACTCCGGCGTCATCATCCGCAAGAACGAGCCCGAGCTTCTCGCCGAAATCAACAAGGCGCTTGCCGACATCAAGGCCGACGGCACTTACAAGAAGATCGCCGACAAATATTTCGGCCAGGATGTTTCCAAGTAAGTTCAACTGAAGAAAGACTCCCCTCGCCAGCCCCTCCCCACAAAGGGGGAGGGGCTTAGCCGGCGGACCGCCTCATCTCCAGATAATCGTTTCGGCCGGCCGCCCGGTCGTTATTTCTTGCGAGGCGGCACCTAGATAAGTCCCTCCCCCTTGTGGGGAGGGGTTGGGGAGGGGTATTCGGGTATCACGACCCAACCGACGAGAGAGAACTCCCTTGGCGCACTGGCTCCAACTGATGGCGGAATCGCTGCCCTCGCTCCTGTGGGCGGGGCTGATCTTCACCATTCCGCTGACCCTGCTATCCTTCGTCTTCGGCCTGGCCCTCGGGCTCGCCACCGCGATCGCCCGGCTCTTCGGGCCGATGCCGCTTTCGGCCATCGCGCGCTTCTATGTCTGGGCCATCCGCGGCACGCCGCTGCTCGTACAGCTCTTCGTTATCTTCTACGGCCTGCCGAGCCTCGGCATCCTGCTCGATGCCTTCCCGGCCGCCCTCATCGGCTTCACACTGAATATCGGCGCCTACAGCTCCGAGATCATCCGTGCTGTCATTTCCTCGGTGCCGAAGGGCCAATGGGAGGCCGCCTATTCGATCGGCATGAGCTGGCGCCAGGCGATGAGCCGCACGATCCTGCCGCAGGCCGCTCGCGTCGCCGTGCCGCCTTTGTCGAACACCTTCATCTCCCTGGTCAAAGATACCTCGCTTGCCGCGGCCATCACCGTGCCCGAGCTTTTCCAGGCGGCGCAGCGCATCGTCGCCACCACCTATGAGCCACTGATCCTCTATATCGAGGCGGCGCTGATCTATCTCGTCCTGAGCTCCGTCCTCTCGCAGCTGCAGGTGCGGCTGGAACGCCGCTTCGCGCGTTATGGCGGCATGCTGGAGGCAAATGCATGATCGAGCTTTCCAACATCGAAAAGCGCTTCGGCGACGCCATTATCCTCAAGGATATCAGTATCCGCATCCCCGAAGGCAGCGTTACCGCGCTCGTCGGGCCTTCCGGCGGCGGCAAGAGCACGCTGCTACGCTGCATCAACCTGCTCGAAATTCCGACCGCCGGCTCGATCCGCCTCGGAGAGGAGAAGCTGGCCTTTGCGCCAGGCAAACGAACAAGTTGGCAGGCGATCCAGAAGATCCGCCGCCAGACCGGCATGGTCTTCCAGAACTTCCAGCTATTCCCGCATCAGACCGCGATCGAGAATGTCATGGAAGGCCTGGTGACGGTGCTGAGATGGCCGAGGGAAAAGGCCCGCGAGCGTGCGATGGAATTGCTGACCAAGGTTGGCATGACGCACAAGGCCGATGCCTGGCCTTCGACGCTGTCGGGCGGCCAGCAGCAGCGCGTCGCGATCGCCCGCGCACTGGCGCCGTCGCCGCGCGTGCTTCTCTGTGACGAGCCGACATCCGCCCTCGATCCCGAGCTTTCGGCCGAAGTAGTCGATGTGTTGGGCCAACTTGCCAGCGAGGGCACGACGATGGTGATGGCGACCCACGATCTCCGGCTCGCTTCCAAGATCGCCAATGACGTGGTTTTCCTGGAAGCTGGCAGCGTCGTGGAAACGGGCAGCGCCAGAGCTATCTTCAGTGCGCCGGAGCGCGAGCGCACCAAACGTTTCATCTCGACGATCAACGCCGCCCATACGTACGATATCTGAGCTAGAGCATGATGCCGAAAAGTGCGAGCGGTTTTCGGACGACTTCATACTCTATTTCTTTGATTTAGTCCGGAAGACTTTAGGCCGACCTGGCCCAAAATCATCCGGATCTAATGCCGGGATGCGAACATCCCGGCATTGCTGGAATTCCACTCAGGAGGCGGTGACGACGGCCCGCGCCGCCTTCAGCGCATTACCCCACCAGGTGAGCTGGTCGAGCTGGTTCTTCGCCGCTTCGTTGAGATGCGCGTAATCGCTGAGGCTCTTGCCATCCTTGAGGACGCCGAGATATTCACCAAGCGCGATATGCACGCCGGTTTTCACCGACGTCGCACCCATTTCCACGAAGATCAGACGAAGGTGCTCGACCGCGCGTGCGCCGCCGACGCCGCCGTAGCCGACGAAGCCGACCGGCTTCTGGATAAATTCGCCGAGATCGATGGCGTTCTTCAGAACGGCCGTCGGAGCGTGATTGTACTCGGCAGCGGTGAAGATGAAGCCGTCGAATTCACGCAGCTTCTTTTTCCAGCGCTCTGCCGTCTCGCTTTCAGCGGTCGTCGCACGCTGCTCACCGAAAAAATGCATGGGGTAGTCGAGCAGGTCGAGAACCTCGACCTCGATGTCCTGCCGCTCGGCGGCGATAGCGGCAATCCACTTGGCCGGATGCTCGGCAAAACGGCCAATACGCGTGCTGCCGACGATGACGGCAATCTTCAACTTGCTCATGGATATTGTTTCCTGGATTGGTCTTGGGGCGGGTGATGGAAGGCCAAGTTTAGGAGAAAGCCCCCGCGCCGGGCAAGGCGCGGAGGCTGCTAACTATCAGCTTTTTGACAGGCCGATCATACACGATCGGGTGAATGAGCCAGGTTCGCAAAGACGCTGAAGGCGCCTTTTTAACAATGGCCAGCTGCCCTTCAGCCTGCGTAGACGACGAGCAGGTCCTTGGCATCGATCTGATCGCCGGCCCGCACCAGCACCTCGGAAATCGTGCCGTCCTTTTCCGCATGCAGCGCCGTTTCCATCTTCATCGCCTCGATCGAGACGAGCACGTCGCCGGCATTGACGGCCTGGCCGGGCGAGACGAAGACGCGGCTGATGACACCCGGCATCGGCGCACCGACGTGAACGGCATTGCCCGGTTCGGCCTTGCGGCGGACGGCGGTCCCTGTCGCCCCATGGGCCCGGTCCGGCACCTTGATGCGGCGCGGCTGGCCGTTGAGCTCGAAGAAGATGGTCACCATGCCCTGGCTGTCGGTGGCGCTCATCGCCTGGTTGACGATGACGAGCGTCTTGCCGCGCTCGATGTCGGCAAACAGTTCCTCGCCGTCCTTGAGACCGTAGAAATAGGCGGGCGTCGGCAGCACCGAGACCGGGCCGTAGGTATCGGAGGCGAGCGCGAAGTCGGTGAAGACTTTCGGATACATCAGGTAGGACGCGAATTCGAAGTCGCTGATCTCGCGCTCGAGCTTCGTCTCGATGACTTTACGCTCCGCATCGAGATCGGCCTCCTTGAGCAGCGAGCCGGGACGCACGGTATAGGGCTTGTCGCCCTTCAGCGCCTTCTTCTGCAGCGCTTCAGGCCATCCTGACGGCGGCTGGCCGAGATCGCCCTTCAGCATCGAGACCACCGATTCTGGCAAGGAGACTTCCTTGTCGGGGCTGACGACATCGGCTACCGTCAAGTCCTGGGACACCATCATCAGCGCCATGTCGCCGACGACCTTGGAAGACGGCGTCACCTTGACGATATCGCCGAACATCTGGTTGGCGTCTGCATAGGCCTGCGCCACCTGATGCCAACGGGTCTCGAGGCCGAGCGAGCGGGCTTGTTCCTTGAGGTTGGTGAACTGGCCACCCGGCATTTCATGCAGATAGACTTCGGATGCCGGACCCTTCAGATCGCTTTCGAAGGCGGCATACTGATTGCGCGCCGCTTCCCAATAGAAGGAAACGCGGCGGATCCATTGCGGATCGAGGCCCGGATCGCGCTCCGTACCGCGCAACGCCTCGACGATCGAGCCGAGACAGGGCTGCGAGGTATTGCCGGACAGCGCATCCATGGCGGCGTCGACGGCATCGACGCCGGCATCGACGGCGGCAAGAACGGTCGCGGCCGCAATCCCTGAGGTATCATGCGTGTGGAAATGGATCGGCAGGCTGGTCGCCTCGCGCAGTGCTTTGAACAGAACCTTCGCAGCCGCAGGCTTGAGGAGGCCTGCCATATCCTTGAGTGCGATGATATGCGCGCCGGCCTTCTCGAGCTCGACCGCAAGGTTGGTATAGTATTTCAGATCGTATTTCGGACGGGCCGAGTTCAGGATATCGCCGGTATAGCAGATCGCCGCCTCGCAGAGCTTGTTCTCCTCGGCAATGGCATCCATCGAGACGCGCATGTTCTCGACCCAGTTCAGGCAATCGAACACCCGGAAGAGATCGATGCCGCCCCTGGCCGCCTGGCGGACGAAATACTTGACGACATTGTCGGGATAATTGGTGTAGCCGACGCCGTTGGCGCCGCGCAGCAGCATCTGCAGCAGGAGGTTCGGCGCGCCCTCGCGGATCAGCGCCAGGCGCTCCCACGGGTCCTCGGTCAGAAAACGCATGGAGACGTCGAAGGTCGCGCCGCCCCAGCATTCAAGCGACAGCAGGTTCGGCAGCGCGTGCGCATAGGTTCCGGCAATGCGGGCGATGTCATAGGTGCGCATGCGGGTGGCGAGCAGCGACTGGTGGCCATCGCGCATCGTCGTGTCGGTCAAAAGCACACGCTTCTCGTTGCGCATCCATTCGCCGAATTTCTTCGGGCCGAGCGTGTCGAGGAGCTGCTTCGTGCCGTCCTTGACCGTATTGCCGTTGGCGTAGGGGACCACCGGCTCGGCCGCATTTTCCAGCGGCCTCGGCCTGTCCTTGGCTTCGGGGTGACCATTGACGGTGACGTCTGCGAGATAGGTCAGGAGCTTCGTGGCGCGGTCCTGGCGCTTCACCTGCTGGAAGAGTTCCGGCGTCGTGTCGATGAAGCGTGTCGTGTAGCTGTTGTCCCTGAACTTGGGATGGCCGATGATCGCTTCGAGGAAGGTCAGGTTGGTTGCCACGCCGCGAATACGGAATTCGCGCAGCGCCCGGTCCATGCGGGCGATCGCTTCGGAAGGATTGGGCGCCCATGCCGTGACCTTGACGAGAAGCGGATCGTAAAAGCGGGTGATGATGGCGCCCGAATAGGAAGTGCCGCCATCGAGGCGGATGCCGAAACCAGACGCTGACCGATAGGCAGTGATACGGCCGTAATCCGGAATGAAGTTATGCTCCGGATCTTCCGTGGTGATGCGGCATTGTAGCGCATGGCCGTTGAGGCGGATATCTTCCTGGCGCGGCACGCCCGATTCCGGCGTGCCGATCGCAAAGCCGTCGAGGATGTGGATCTGCGCCTTGACGATGTCGATGCCGGTGACGACTTCGGTCACTGTATGCTCGACCTGGATGCGCGGATTGACCTCGATGAAGTAGAATTTTCCGGTATCGGCATCCATCAGATATTCGACGGTACCGGCGCCGATATAATTGGTCGCGGCCGCGATCTTCAGCGAATAGGCGGCGAGTTCCTGGCGCTGCGCTTCCGAGAGGTAGGGCGCCGGGGCGCGCTCGACAACCTTCTGGTTGCGGCGCTGGATCGAGCAGTCACGCTCGAAGAGATGCACGACATTGCCATGCGTATCGCCGAGAACCTGGCTTTCGACATGGCGGGCACGCTCGACGAGCTTTTCCAGATAGACCTCATCCTTGCCGAAGGCGGCCATCGCCTCGCGTTTGGCCTCCGTCACCTCGCGGGCGAGATCCTTCGGATCGCGGATCGCGCGCATGCCGCGCCCGCCGCCGCCCCAGGAAGCCTTCAGCATGACGGGATAACCGATCCCTTCCGCCATCTTCGCCACTTCCGCCATGTCCTCCGGCAGAGGCCCGGTGGCCGGCACCACAGGAACGCCGACCGAGATTGCCAGGTTGCGCGCTGCGACCTTGTTGCCGAGCTGGCGCATCGTATCAGCCCTTGGGCCGATGAAGATGATACCGGCCTTGTTGCAGGCATCGACGAATTCGGGGCTTTCCGACAGCAGGCCATAGCCGGGATGAATGGCATCGGCGCCGGAGAGTTTCGCAACGCGGATCACCTCCTCGATCGACAGATAGCTCTCGATCGGACCCATGTCCTTGGAAAGATGCGGGCCGCGGCCGACCTGGTAGCTCTCGTCCGCCTTGAAGCGGTGCAGCGCCAGCTTGTCCTCTTCCGCCCAGATTGCCACCGTTTTTATTCCAAGTTCGTTGGCCGCACGGAACACGCGAATGGCAATTTCAGAGCGATTGGCAACGAGAATCTTGGAAATGGGCAAAACGGTCTCCTCGGACGTTCAGACGCGGGCATGCTGCACCCGCGAAGGAAATTCTTAACTTCTTGTCACAGAAAGTTCAATTTATCTTGCGACTGCGAAATGCAATTTTTCGACATTCTGGAGCAACTCCAGAAAAAGTGCGAAGCGGTTTTCCGTCCGGAGTTGCATCAAAATAAAAACCAGAGCAATTCCGCTTCGATGAGAGGCGGAATTGCTCTAACTTATCAGTCCATGACGGAAGGCAATCGCCACCGCCTGCTGCCTGTTTTTCGCCTTCAGCTTGTTCTGCAGGCCGTTCATATACCAGTCGACCGTGTGGTTTGAGATCTTCAGCACCTTGCTGATCTCCATCGACGTCATGCCTTCGGCGAGATAATGCAGGATTTCCATCTCGCGCCGCGTCAGCGGCGTATCGGCCGGCAACACGGTTTCCAGCGCCGGCGCCTCGCCTTTCAGATCGAGCAGCCGCCAGAAGGCTTTGCGCGCCACCGCCTCCAACAGTGCGATCTCCACCGGCGACAACTCGATCGGCTTGCCGGCGAGACTGAGGCTGGCGAGAATGCCGTTACGTCCGTGGATCGGAAAGATGTAGCCATCCTCCATTCCATGCCCGAAGGCATCGACCATCATCTGCTCCATGCGGCGCTGATGCGCATCCTTGTGGAAGGCCGCCATTGCCTCCCGCCAGCGGTAAGGCCGCTGCGCATGAGCGAGATAGCGCACCATCGGATCAATCAGAGCATATTTTTTCGCAGTGTATATTTGCGGCCATTGTTCCGGCCAGCGGCCGGCAAGCGCCGCAGCCCAGGGCTCTGGGTTCTGCTGCACCGGGTTCCGCGGCGCATGGCGCAGCAGACCGTAATATTCGAAGCCGCAACCGTGGAGGATCTGCTCCAGTTCGGTGACGACAGCTTCAGGATTTGAGCATTCTTCCAGAATTACAAGCAATTGAATTAACAAATTAATATTCACAAAAATGCCCCTTGCCCGGACCTGATGCCCGCCTGAGGCCGTCGGCGGCTGGTCAAACTGGTCGCGAAACGGTCTTCAATAAATGCAGTCTGTAATTTAATGCTGTGCTAAATATTGAATAAAATGCAAGTGCAAATTGCTGCGAGATATAGCCGGATGGCAATTTCGACGCCACGGCCATCCCGTCGCGTCCTGCGACAGTACCATCGTGTCAGTCATCACATCGACTGAACCCCGAATACTCCGTTAATCGCCCGTTCAGGTAGCCTTTTGTAGCATCGCATCATCCCGTTTTCGCAGATGCACAAGAGGTTCGACGTGACGCTATTTAAGGTCTATGCAAGGGCTCTGCGCTATCTTGGCGTCTACAAGCTGCGCGTATCCCTGGTCGTTGTCGCAAACATTGTTCTTGCGACGATTACCATCGCGGAGCCGATCCTGTTCGGTCGCATTATCGATGCGATTTCGGGCAAGGGCGAGGTCAAGCCCATCCTCTTCATGTGGGCGACTTTCGCCGTCTTCAACACCATTGCCTTCGTCCTGGTGGCCCGCGAGGCCGACCGGCTGGCCCATGGCCGGCGGGCGACGCTGTTGACGGAAGCCTTCGGCCGCATCATTTCCATGCCGCTTGGCTGGCACCATCAGCGCGGTACCTCCAACGCGCTGCATACATTGCTGCGCGCCTGCGAAACGCTGTTCGGCCTCTGGCTGGAATTCATGCGCAACCACCTGTCGACGGTCATCGCGCTTGCCCTTCTGGTGCCGACAGCGATGTCGATGGACCTGCGCCTTTCCGCCGTGCTTATGGTGCTCGCCATTGCCTACTGGCTGATCGGCCGCGTCGTCATGAGCCGCACCAAGGACGGCCAGGCTTCGGTCGAGAACCATTATCACACCGTCTTCTCGCATGTCAGCGACTCGATCAGCAACGTTTCGGTCCTGCACAGCTACAACCGCATCGAAGCCGAAACCCGAGCGCTGAAATCCTTCGCCGACCGTCTGCTCGAAGCTCAGTATCCGGTGCTCGACTGGTGGGCGATCGCCAGCGCACTGAACCGCATGGCGTCGACCATCGCGATGATGGTGGTCCTGATCATCGGCACCATGCTCGTCCAGGCCGGCCAGCTGCGTGTTGGCGACGTCATCGCCTTCATCGGCTTTGCCAACCTGTTGATCGGCCGTCTCGACTTGATGCGCCAGTTCGCGACGCAGATTTTCGAGGCCCGCTCCAAGCTCGAGGACTTCTATACGCTTGAAGACTCGGTGCGTGAACGTGAAGAGCCAGCCGGCAACGGCGAGATCAAGGACGTCAAGGGCGCGATCGAATTCCGCGACGTCTCCTTCGGCTTCGGCAACAGCTCACAGGGCCTGCACAATGTTTCTTTCTCGGTGAAGGCAGGCCAGACGGTCGCGATCGTCGGCCCGACCGGCGCCGGCAAGACGACGCTCGTTAACCTGCTGCAGCGTGTCTACGATGCCCAGGGCGGCAAGATCCTCGTCGACGGCACCGATATCACCAAGGTGACCCGCAAGTCGCTGCGTCGCCACATCGCTACCGTCTTCCAGGATGCGGGCCTGTTGAACCGTTCGATCAGCGACAATATCCGCCTTGGCCGCGAAGGCGCCAGTGAAGAGGAAATGCGCCGTGCAGCCGAAGCCGCCGCCGCTGCCGACTTCATCGAAACCCGCGAGGATCGCTACGATACGCATGTCGGTGAACGAGGCAACAAGCTCTCCGGCGGCGAGCGCCAGCGCATCGCGATTGCCCGCGCCATCCTCAAGGACGCACCGATCCTGGTGCTCGACGAGGCGACCTCGGCGCTCGACGTCGAGACCGAGGCCCGCGTCAAGGCCGCGATCGACAATCTGCGTGAGAATCGCACCACCTTCATCATCGCCCACCGCCTGTCGACGGTCCGCGAAGCCGATATGGTGCTCTTCCTGGATGACGGCCGTGTCGTCGAACAGGGCAGCTTCGACGAGCTCAGCCACAGCAATGGCCGCTTCGCCGCCCTGCTGCGCGCCAGCGGCATCCTGACGGATGAAGAGGTCCGCAAGGCCCACACCACCGAAGCTGCCTGATCGTTCGGGTTTCAAGATAAAGGCCGGAAGGTAGCTCCTTCCGGCCTTTTTTGTTTGCCTGGGTTAGGCGGCTGCATCGAACTGCATTTAAGATGCCACGCCTTAAGACTTTGCTTTCTCCCAATACCGCTGTGGACGATATGCATTGGCAGTGTGCCGTGTGGCCACCCCCCTCTGCCCTGCCGGGCATCTCCCCCACAAGGAGGGAGATCGGCTGGGCGCGATGGTTTCCCCAACCACTGACCAACTGATGTTCCGCACCGTAGTAGAGAGAGATTGAGGGCCAACCACTGGCCAATCTCCCCACCTGTGGGGGAGATGCCCGGCAGGGCAGAGGGGGGTGCCACACGCCGTCACGTCGCCATTTCAAGCCAAACCCCAATTGACCACCGTGCCCATGTTCCTACCTTCCGCCCTTTCACCAAGCATCGGGAGAAAACCCATGAAGGTCCTGCGCATCGTCGCCAATAGGCATCGGATATCACGCCGGCCCGGCGCTTCTATCAGGATATCCTCGGTCTTGACGTCATCATGGATCACGGCTGGATCGCGACCTTCGGTGCCGCAAGGCCGATGAACGTCCAGCTGAGCATCGCCAGCGAAGGCGGCTCCGGGACGCCGGTTCCTGATCTTTCGATCGAGGTTGATGATCTCGATACGGCTTTCGAAGCGATGTCGGCTGCCGGTTTTCCGATCGAGTACGGCCCGGCCGACGAGCCTTGGGGCGTCAGGCGCTTTTATGTCCGCGATCCCTTCGGCAAGCTGGTGAACATCCTCATTCACAATTGAGCCGGCGGCCATCGGTCGCCGGCTCCTCCATGTCGGGCAAATCCGGGCCCTATTTCCGATCGTTCCGGCGATAGGCATTTGCCGTCCCGCCGATGCGGACGGGAACGGGGATGGTATCGGCGACAAGTTTCCCCTTGACCTTTCCCTGCTGGCGCTTGCGCTCGAGATAATAGGCATAGGCGAATTGTGTCGCGACTCCAGCGATTACGAAGAGCGGGCCGACCAGTTGGTCCTTGTTGGTGATGTAGAGCACCACCTGGCCGATCATGGCGAGGATCGTGCCGGCAACGAAAATGTTCAGCGAGTGGCGGCCGAGGATCGTCAGCGGATGGTCCGCAGGACGGCGCAGGATACGCGAGAGTGCCGGGATGCTGATAACGAGATAAGTCAGCGCCAGCACATGTAGCAGCCGCGGCAGCGACAGGAAGGTCTTGTCGAAACCGGTGATGACGGGCGGCAGGCCAAGGGCTGCCAGCGAGTTGCCGAAAATCCAGAGATGGCCGGTCACCCAGATGAAGGACGAGATGACGTAACCGGCAGCGGTCGCCAGCAGCAACGGATGCTGCGGGATCGAGCCGCCGCGCTTGATATGCAGCATCGAGACGATGCCGATCGAAAACAAGAACTGCCAGGAGAGCGGATTGAGGAACCAGTAGCCCTCGATCAGCATGTTGTGCGGCGCCACCTCGTAGATGCCCGCAAGCAGCCAGACCGTGCCCGAGACGCCGAGCGCCAGCCATGGGCTGCGCGCATTCAAGAGCAGGATGATCGGCACAATCAGCATCAGCGCCCCGTACATCGGCAGGATATTGTTGTAGCCGATCTGGTGGCCGAGCAGGAGCAGCGCCGGAATGCCTTCCTTCAGGTTCATCAGAACCGCCAGAATATTGATTTCGACCAGCAACCCCGGCCGATGGAACAGCCAGGCACCGCAGATGAAGAGCGCCAGCGTCATGAAGGTGGTGATCATGTGGGCGAGATAGAGCGTGAAGGCGCGCTTTGCCGCCTTGATCGCCACCGTGAGCCGGTTGCCCGGCTGGAAGCGGCCCCCATAGGCAAGGCCGACGGCAATGCCCGAAATCAGCACGAAGGCTTCGGCGGCATCGGAGAAGCCGAAATTCTTCGTCGTCGCATATTCGAAGATCTGTCCGGGAACATGATTGATGAAGATCATGATCAGCGCCACGCCGCGCAAGACGTCGAGCCTTGTGTCACGCACCGGCGCAGCTGCGGATAGGGAACTGCGCCCCGTGACGATGGCTTCGGTCGGCGTGCTTGCCATGGGTCTCTCCTTATTATCCGATTTGCAAACGCGACGACGGCCAAAAGGGTTCCCTTTTGGCCGTCGCGAATCGCCGTGTTTTTCAGCGTGGAGAACGCTGTTATCCGAGCGGATATCCCTCTTCGGGATCGGTGACTTCGCAGCCGTTTATCGACAGAGTGTAGCCGCTGTCATTGGACGCTTTTGAGACCGAAATGCGGTATTTGCCGCCGCCTTGCTCCACCTCTGCCGCAAAACCGTCCCATTCCGAAGGGAGCGACGGGCGCACGTAGAGCCGGCCGTCTTTCAGCCGGATACCGAGGATGCCCTCGACGGCGGCGCGGTAGAGCCAGCCGGCTGACCCGGTATACCAGGTCCAGCCGCCGCGCGACGTATAAGGCTCGTTTCCGTAGACGTCGGCCGCCACGACATAGGGTTCGACGCGGTATTGCTCCGCTGAAGCCTTGTCGAGCGCGTGGGTGATCGGGTTGAGGATCTGGAAGCAGCGGAAGGCATCGTCGCCCCGCTTCAGCTCCGCCAGCGCCATCACGACCCAGGTCGCTGCATGGGTATATTGCCCGCCGTTTTCGCGCACACCCGGCGGATAGGCCTTGATATAGCCGGGATCCCTGGCGGAATTGACGAAAGGCGGCGTGAACAGCCGGATGATGCGGGCATCCTCGTCGACCAGCTGATCGAGCACCGCATCCATCGCCGTGACGGCGCGGGCCGGATCGCCCTCGCCGGACAGCACGCTCCAGGACTGCGCGATCGAATCGATCCGGCATTCGGGGCTTTCCCTGGAGCCGAGCAGCGCACCGTCGTCGAACGTGCCGCGGCGATAGTAGCCGCCATCCCAGGCCGCAGTTTCCAGCGCCTTCTTCAGTTCGGTGAGATGCGCCGACCAGCGCTCTGCACGGGCCGTGTCGCCGCGCTGCTCGGCATAGGGAACGAAGGAGCGCAATGCCCCCGCCAGGAACCAGCCGAGCCAAACGCTGGTGCCGCGGCCGCCGATGCCGACGCGGTTCATGCCATCGTTCCAGTCGCCGCCAAGAAATAGCGGCAGGCCGTTAGCCCCCTTGCGAGCGATGGCGAGATCGAGCGCCAACGCCGCGTGTTCGTAGACGCTTGCCTTGTCCTCGGAAATCTCCGGCTTGTAGAACGAGTCGTGCTGGCCTTCGAGCAGTGCCGGCCCTTCCAGGAAGGCGATCTCCTCGTCGAGGACGTTTTTGTCGCCGGTGACGTTGCAATAGTGATGGATCGCGTAAGCGAGCCAGACGACGTCGTCCGAAATCAGCGTGCGCACGCCCGCACCCGTTCCCGGCAGCCACCAATGTTGCACGTCGCCTTCGCGGAACTGGCGCGAAGCGGCATTCAGGATCTGCCGGCGGGCAAGCGAGGGTTCGTGCAGCACGAAGGCCAGCGTGTCCTGCAGCTGATCGCGGAAGCCGAAGGCGCCGCTTGCCTGGTAGAAGGCGGTGCGGGCCATGATGCGGCAGCCGAGACTCTGATAAGGCAGCCAGGTATTGACGAGATTGTTCATCCCGCGATCTGGCGTCGATATCTGCAGCCTGCCGGTGAAATCCCGCCAGAAGGAGCGGTTCGCCTCGACGGCATCGTCGAACGAAGCCTTGCGAATATCGGCGATGACAGTGCGCGCTTCTTCTTCCGTCGGCGTATCGCCGAGGAAGAAGGTGAAGTCGCGCTCCTCGCCGGCGCCAAGTTCGATGTCGATCGCAAGCGCCGCGGCCGGATCACCATCGAGCTCGGTCGCGCCGGAAAGCGCGGCGGCCGAGATGACGGACTGCGGCGCCTGGATCGTTCCCGCCTTGCCGATGAATTCGCGCCGGCTTGCCGAGAAGCTCGAAAGCGTCTCGCTCGCCGCGAAGAAGGCGGTGCGGTTGGAAAAATCGATGCTGTAGGGATTGGTGGCAAACAGCGCCCCCGTCTCCTCGTCATGCTGCGACAGGATGAAGGGCACCGTGCGCGCCGGATTGCTGCCGAGGATCCATTCGACATAGCCGTAGAGACGCAGCCTGCGGCTGGCCGAACCGGTATTGCGCAGGCGCAGGCGCTGCAGTTTCACCGGCTTTTCGCGATCGACCGTCTGCGCCAGCTCGAGTGCGATCTCGTGCTGAACGCTGGCAAAGACGGAATAGCCGAGCCCGTGGCGGGCTTCGAAACGGATGTCAGGCCGGCGGGAAAGCGCTGCGAACGGCGTCATGACGGCGCCGCTGTCCAGATCGGTGAGATAGAACGCCTCGCCCGAACGGTTGACCACGGCATCGTTCGACCAGGAGGTCAGTTGATAGTCGCGCGAATTGACGCTCCAGGTGAATCCGGCGCCCTCGGCCGACACGTGGAAGCCGAAGCTGTCGTTGGAAATGACATTGATCCAGGGCTGCGGCGTCGCATGACCTCCGGGCAGGCGAACGACATACTCACGCCCATCTCGGGCAAAGCCGCCGATGCCGTTCCAGAAGTCGAGATCGCCTTCCTCCTCGATGACGACGGCGGGCACGACAGGCGCTGGCACTGGGGCAACACGCTTGACGGGGGGCTTGTTGCGCTCGGCCCGTTCGATCTCCTGCAGTTCCTCCTTGGAGGGTGCAAACAGCGCCACGGCGCGGTTGATCTGGTCGACCACCTTGCCGTTCTTGGTATGCAGCGTGACACGCGAAGCCGCGATCAGCGCGTGATAGGTGCTCTCCTCCATCAGGTCCTTGCGAACCGCAAAGATATGCTGGCGCAATCCGTCGGCCTGGCCGATGCGACGGACGTTCTCGCACATGGCGTCGAGTGCATGCTGCATGTCCTGCGCATAGGAGGAGGCGCGTTCGTTCATGATGACGAGATCGGCGGTGACGCCGCGCGACCGCAGATATTCCTGCGCCAGCAGCGCCTCGCGGGCGATCTCGAGATCCATGTCGTCGTTGATGCGCAGCGTGAAGATCGGGAAGTCGCCGGAGATTGCCAGCGGCCACAGCGCCGATTGCGACTGCAAGCCGGCCTCGACGGTCGCCTCGTCCTTGCGCAGTTGCATATCGGGATAGACGAGATAGCGTCCGAGATGCTGGAAGGCCGCCGCCTGCTGCGAGGTGACGCCGACATGGCGCATCTGCACCTGCGTGCGTGTCCAGGCCTGAACGAGCTCGTGGGTGAAGGCATCGGGATGACGGTAGCGATTGACCGCCTTGTCGACTTCGTCGCGGCTCGGCGCCGCAATCGTCCAGAAGATCACGCTGACTTTCTTGCCGGCCGGCACGCGGACGGTGCGACGCAGCGACATCACCGGATCGAGCACGAAACCATCGCTGCCGGAAAGCGTGGCACCCGGATCGAAGGCGGCCGCATCGGCAAGGCTGCGGCCACGGCCGATGAACTTACGCCGGTCAGTCTCGAATTCGGTATGGCGGGTGTCGCCGGCATTGTCGACGATCAGATGTGCGATGCTGATGTTCGGCTCGTTCGGGTCGCGCTTGTTGCGTTCGGCGCGGATGACGTCGCCGCGCTTGCCGATCTCGGTCTTGACGAACATGCGGGCGAACGCCGGATGCGCATTGTCGGTGTCGTCGGAAGTGATCACCGGTTCGAGATAGGAGGTGACCTCGATGAACCGGTCCTCCGTGCCCATGTTCAGCAGGGTGACGCGTCGGGCCTCGGCATCATGCTCGGTCGCGATGATGCATTCCACCTCGCTTGTGAGGTCACCGACCGTCTTGGTGAACTGCGCCTTCTCGTCGGCAAATTCGACCTTGATTTTTTCGCCTTCGACACCCTTCGGCTCAGATGTCGTCGACCACCATTCGTTGGTGGCGGTATCGCGCAGGAAGATGAAGCTGCCCCAGCGGTCTTCGGTCGGATCGGCTTTCCAGCGGGAAACGGAAAGGCCGTTCCAGCGGGAATAACCGGCACCCGTCGCCGTCAGCATCAGCGAATAATGACCGTTCGACAGGAACACGAGCTCGCGGTCGCGCGATGCCGGATCGCTGATTTTCCTGAGCTCCGGCCGCAGGAGATCGTCCTGGATGCTGGCCGGCGTGTCGGATTCATGCTTGCCGCTCATGACGGGAATGTCGCGCGGCGCCTTTTCCTGCAGCAGCAGCTCCGCTGCCTCGATGACGGGATCGGAGTGGAAGAGCTCGCGCAGATGACCGTTGAAGGCGACGTTGGCCACCGCCGCGATCGACATGCCGTGATGGTGGGCATAATAATTGTAGACCACCGCGCATTTCTTGCCTTCCGGCACGCGCGTCGGCGTGAAGTCGACGGCGTCGTGGAAACCGAACTTGCCGAGCGCCCCGACCTTGCGCAGCCTCTGCAGGTTTTCGAGCGCGGCCGGCGGGTCGTACTGGCTGGCAAGCAACGATGCATAAGGCGCGATGACGGCATTGTGGCCGAGGCCGCGCTTCAGGCCGAGCGTCGGCACGCCGAAATTCGTGTACTGATAATTGAGGTTGTGGTCGCGGGCATTGAAGGCCGCTTCCGAAATGCCCCAGGGAATGCCGAGCTTGCGGGCATAATTCATCTGTTCGATCACGACCAGATTGTTGGTCTGGTTGAGAATACCCCCGCCGCGCTCCTGCATGACGAGCGGCGGCATCAGATACTCGAACATCGAGCCGGACCAGGAGACCAGCGCACCGCGCGACCCCACAGGTACGACCTGGCGGCCGAGGCGATACCAGTGTTCCGTCGGCAGATCACCCTTGGCGATGCCGAAGAGGCTGGTCAGGCGGCATTCCGAGGCGAGAAGGTCGTAGCAGGCCTGGTCGAGTTCGCCGCTTTCGACGCGGTAGCCGATCGACAGCAGGCGCCGCTCCGGCCGGAACAGGAAGCCGAAATCCATCGAGAAGGCAAGATCGCGGGCCTTGTCGCGCAGCGCCACCAGGCGCGGCCTCAGCGCATCGACTTTGGAAAGATCGAAGGTGCTGTCGGAAATATGCGCCTCGCAGACCTTCACCAGCGATGCCGCCCACAGGGTGACCTCTTCGCTCTGCTTCGACTTGACCTCATGGTCGAGATTGGCGGCGAGTTTCTCGATGTCGCGCGCGAGAACGGCGAGGTTGATGATGCGGATCGAGGCGAATTCGTGCTCGCGCTTGACGGCGGCAAGCGCGTTCTGGAAGCCGACGATGCGCTCCTCCAGGCGCCGGCGCAGCGGGCGCACGGTCTTGCGGTCATCGGGCAGGTCCGCCAGCACTTCGCCGAGAATGCCGGCCGTGTCGCCGACGCCGTCGAGATTGCCCTGCATATGGGCGGACGGCGCCTCCGCCCAGTTGCGACAGGCCGACGAAATCGCGATTAGATGACCGGCGAGATTGCCGCTGTCGACGGCCGAGACATAACGGGGCCCAAGCGTCTGCAGCGTATCGGTGTGGTACCAATTGAACAAATGGCCGCGGAATTTCTCCATTTTGTCGATCGTCGCGATCGTCTGCTCCAGCCGCTCGAGCGTCTCCTCGAAGGAGAACCAGCCGAAATGCCGGCCGGAAACGACGGAAAGCAGATAGACACCGATATTGGTCGGCGAGGTGCGCGCCGCAACGATCACATGCGGCGTTTCCTGGATATTGTCCGGCGGCAGATAATTCTGCTCGGCCGTCGTGAAGGTTTCGAAATAGCGCCAGGTGCGCCGGGCGATCTTGCGCAGTTCGCTCGACACCGAATCGGCAACTTCGAGCCGATCCTCGGTCTCTGCCGACTGGCTGACATACCAGGCCACCACCGGCGAAAACATCCACAGCAGCGCGAAGGGAATGCCGACGAGGAAGGCGCTGTTGCCGGGAAGGGCTGCAAAACCGAGCGCCAGCAGCGCCAACGCCGGCGCATGCCACATCGCCTTGTAGTAGGAAATCAACGTGCCCTGGCCGCCGGCCTGAACGCTGGCGGCGGTCCGCCACTGCAGCATCAGCTTGCGGCTGACGAAGAGGCGATAGAGTGAACGGCCGATTGCATCCGCCATCATGCAAGCCGAATCGGCGATGAAGACGATACGCAACGCAACCTGCGCATTGGCGGCCGTGATATCGGACCAGACCGTATAGAGATGGGCGCGGGCGATGATATCGCTGGTGCGCGGGATGATGCCGTTGATGAGCGACAGCGTCGGCGCAACGAAGAGGCAGAAGATCAGCAGAATCTGCCAGATGAGCGCGCCGAGCGGACCCATGAAATACCAGCCGAGCACGGAGGCGAAGAACCAGGCGATCGGCGTCAGCGAACGGCGCAGATTGTCGAACATCTTCCAGCGGCCGAGTGCCGTGACGCCGTATTTCGGATTGAACATGTAGGGGAGAAGCTGCCAGTCGCCCCGCGCCCAGCGATGCTGGCGCGAGGTTTCCACCTCGTAGCGGATCGGGAAATCCTCGACCAGTTCGAGATCGGTGACGAGCGCGCAACGCGCCATTGAGCCTTCGAGAAGATCGTGGCTGAGCACGGAGTTCTCGTCGATCCGTCCCTTCAGCGACGCTTCGAAGGCATCGACATGATAAAGGCCCTTGCCGGTGAATGTGCCTTCGCCGGCGAGATCCTGATAGACGTCGGAAACGGTGAAGACATAAGGATCGAGGCCGCGGTTGATCGAAAAGACGCGCTGGAAGACCGACGCGTCCTTGCCCGTCGTCAGCGACGGCGTGACCCGCGGCTGCAGTACGCCATAGCCGCTTTCGACGCGGCCGGTTTTCGGGTTGATGACCGGGCGGTTGATCGGATGATAGAGCTTGCCGACGAGCTTGGTGACGGCATCGCGCATCAGGCGCGTATCGGCATCGAGCGTCATGACATATTGCACCTTGGCCGGCACGGTATTGGCGCCCGGCAGATACGTCGTGTCGCGGTCGCCGCGCAGAAGCATGTTCAGCTCGTGCAGCTTGCCGCGCTTGCGCTCCCAGCCCATCCAGACGCCTTCCGAGGGATTATAGAGGCGACGGCGATGCAACAGGTAGAAACGCGTCTTGCCATCATAGGCATAGCGGGCGGAGAGATTGGCGATCTCGCGCCTGGCATAATCGAGAACCTCGAGATCGGCGGGCGTTTCCTCGGCCTCGCTATCCGGCCAATCGCTGAGCATCGCGAAATAGATCTCGCCACGCGGATTGGCGAGATAATGAACCTCGAGATTGCGCACGTGGTCGTCGACGCTGTCGCGGTTCGAGATCAGGCAGGGCACGACGAGCAGCGTGCGCGCATCCTCCGGAATGCCTTCCTTGAACTCGTAGCCGACGAGGCGCGCCGGCGTCACGAAGAAGGACAGCACGGTGTTGAAGAGACCTGTCGCCCCCTCCGATGCCGGCACTGAGAACATGATCAGCAGCAGGGCGATTTCGAACGCACCCATGCCGGCATTCGCCATGAACTTGCCGACGATCGCCATGGCGATGACCGTCAGCAGCATGACGGGCACGGCAATCGCCAGCCAGTTGAACCGGCGCACCGCACGCACGAAATATTGGATGGCCGTCGGCCGATAGTTCGCCCGCGCCTCGAGTTTCGGCCGCTGCGCGCCCGACAGGAAGCCACCGACATTCGGTTCATGCGGCTGCGGCTCGCCGGAGGCCTTGGCGGCATCGGTCATGTCGAGCGCCAGCTGGGCGATTTCCATTTCCGACAGCGGCGAGCGCTTGGCCAGCTTCTCGATCTGTTTGCGGTATTTGTTACGCGAGCCGGAATCGAGGATACCATAATCCGAATGCTCCCAGAGGAGCTTGTCGACATGGCTGACCTGCTCGACCCAGACCGACCACTCGGCATCATCGATCTCGCGAAGGCTGCGGATGATGTTGCCCATCGTCACGTTGCCGGAAGAGAGCCGGCTGTGTTCGGCCGTCGTCGCCTCTTCGGTGTTGCGGCCGAGCTCTTCCAGCCGCTCGTCGAGCCAGGTGATCGCCAGGCTCGACGTCTGCGAGCCGTCGCGCAAGCGATAGAGGAACTGCGTCGAGAAGGTATTGTCCTCGGCAAGCGGTTCCAACGTCTTCAGATAGGCGGCCGCCGCGGCTGGGTCGGTCAGGCGCACCAATTCGTCGGCCGCCTCGTTGGCGCGGCGGCGCAGGCGGCGGCTGGCTTCGACGCGGCTCGAAATACGGCGAAGGTTTTCCACGAGCACGTAGCGCACGAGGGAGGGCAACGCCCAGAGTTCGCCGATCCTGAGCGTCTCGCTGGCCTGGAAGCCGTCGACCAGTGCCGTCAGACTTTCCTGCGAGATCGTGCTGTGGGTATGGGCGACATAGAGCCAGGCAAGCACAAGGGTGCGCGGTACTTCGACGCCGCCGACGACCATGGTCGGCAATTCGCGATAGAAGCGGCGGGGGAAGTCGCGCCGCACCTCCTGGATCGCCTCTTCGACGATATAGTGATTATCCAGCAGCCATTCTGCCGCCGGCGTGATGGTATCGCCGGCCTCGACATCGGTCGCCGTGGTCCTGTAGACGCGCAGGATTTCCTTCTGGTTTTCCTTATGACGCGCAAAGAAATCGAAGGGGGCGAAAGCCGGCAGCTTGTCGACGCCGTTGCGGGCGACCGCATCGCCCATCGCCTTGATGTCCTCGATGGAAAGATAGGTCGAGCGGATCGAATCGTTATGATCGATCTGCTTCGTCTCGGGTTCGCGCGAAAGGCTCGGAGAAAGATTTGAAATAGACATGGGTTCGGTTCTGGATCCAAACGAAGTTATGGCTGTTTTGCTCGGCCTTTTGCACTGCTTATCATGACTGCTACATGAACGGAGCCCTATTCTTCAAAGATCGATGAAGCCGGGGTGAACGACACCTGGCAAGCGATGCAAACGGGTTAAGCCCTGGTCAGGACACGGCCCGACGGGTGATCGAGACCATCGATAACCTCTCCGCGAAAGCCATGTCGAAAATTTGGACATCCTTGGGAAAATTCAAGTCGGCAGGCATTCCCCGCCGCCCGGCGAGCTTGTCTGGGCGGTGGGAAATGACGAAAATGCCTGGTTCCGGCAATGCAAGAGCTGTTCGATTCCAGAAAAACGAAAGACGCATGATTGCCTCACCATGCTGGCGTCAGTCTGGGCGGCCGGCCCACGCCGTTTGCGCTCAAGATCAAGGCCTTCGTGGGACGCTTCAGATGGCGTAAAAAAATAGAGAAGAATGATGATGGGGGATCGGAATGCCGATCAACCATAACAAAATGCCTCTCGTGATCACTCTCCTTTTGACATTTGAGTGCCAGGAGAATGCCGAGACAAATTGAATGGTCCGGAATTCAATAGAGGCGGAAACCGCCGCAGCGCCGGCATCTGCCGACGCTTCATCCGCCGGATTACCCGACGACGCCGCAAACCATGGCGACCACGAACAGGAACGCCGCGGTGAAGATCGCGCCATGGAGCACCGTCTGAAGCCTGTGGCGCTTGGTGAGCGGCTTCTTGGTCGGCACGGAACCATACTGGTTCACGTGAGCATGCGAAATACCCAGATCTGCCATATGTCGCCTCCGTTGTTCTCGTGCGGCCGGTTGTGCGGCTCGCGCTTATATTCGTATTTTCTCTATCAAGTAGGTAGAGATAAATTTCCGTCCAGAGGGAGCGGAAGAGAAAATTCAACCAGCCCTTTTAGCAGAGCGTGCGCCATGCCCAGATCAATGAGCGCTCGACGGCGTTCTCGTTCTGCGACGGGTTGGAGGAACTCTCGATCAGCCGACGGTCCTTTTCCGCAGGAATGGATGCCGAAATCTGTTCCCGGCGATCGGCTCTCACAGGAGGATCGAGGTAACCCATGGTCATCCCACCGAGAAAGAACATGCATCAACCTCCACCGATCACGAAAGCTAACAGTCGTTAACGGGATCATGACAGAAGCGAGGCAGCTGTCAATAGTCTAGTTGAATGGTCGTCTTTTAAGAAAACATTATCCTTAACACCGCCGCCAATCATTTCTTTTCAAAGGTTTGAAAAGGTTGGCTTTCAGCCTTGACGAAACCCTTGCTCGCGATCATCAAATTTCTCGTATAGTCCTCATGAACAGCGCCTCCAGCCAGCTCTTGCGAGCTTAGCCGCTCGACGACGGCGCCGTTGCGCATTACCGCGAGCCGTTCGCACATATGGGTGACGACACCGAGATCATGGCTCACCATCACGAAGGTGAGCTTGCGGTCGCGTCGGATCTCTTCCAGCAGGTTCAGCACCTCGGCCTGCACCGAGGCGTCGAGCGCCGATGTCGGCTCGTCGAGCAGCAGGATCGACGGTTCGACGATCAGCGCCCGGGCGATCGCCACGCGCTGGCGCTGGCCGCCGGAGAGCTGGTGCGGGTAGCGGAAGCGGAAACCATTGCCGAGGCCGACCTCGTCGAGCGCTCGGGCGATGCGCTTCTCGCCGTCGGCGATGCCGTGGATTGCAAGCGGTTCGAGCAGAAGCCGGTCGATCGTCTGGCGCGGATGCAGCGAACCATAAGGATCCTGGAAGACCATTTGCACGCGCCGGTAGAAGACTTTGCTTCGCTTCGAACCTTTCAACGCTTCACCGTCGATGTTGATCGCGCCGCTGCTCACCGGCGCAAGTCCGGCAACGGCCCGCAACAAGGTCGATTTTCCCGAGCCGGATTCGCCGACAAGACCAAAGGATTCGCCGCGTTCGACGGCGATGCTGACATCCTTCAATGCATGAAAATGATCGTAAACGACACTCAGATCGTCGATCTCGAGAGCTGCGCTCATGCCGCCCACTCCGGTTTTCGGTCGAGCACCGGCAGCGGGTGGCGGTTCGCGCCGATCTCGGGCATGCAGTTCAGCAGCCCCTGCGTATAGGGATGCCGCGCATGTTTGAGATCGGCGGCCGCCAGCTCCTCGACGATCTTACCGGCATACATGACGATGACGCGGTCGCAGAAGGAGGAAACCAGCCTCAGATCGTGGGAGACGAAGATCAGCCCCATGCCGCGCTCGGACACGAGCTTGTCCATGATCCTCAGCACGTCGAGCTGCACCGTCACGTCGAGCGCCGAGGTCGGCTCGTCGGCAATCAGCAGCTCAGGCCCGGCAATCAGCATCATGGCGATCATCGCACGCTGCCCCATGCCGCCCGAAACCTCGTGCGGATGCAGGTCGAAGACACGTTTCGGGTCGCGGATCTGCACCGCTTCCAGCATGGCGAGCGCGCGCTCGCGCGCCTCCGCCTTGCCGACCTTCTCATGCGTGCGCAGCGTTTCGCAGATCTGCCGTCCGATCGACATGACGGGATCGAGCGAATATTTCGGATCCTGCAGGATCATGGCGATGCGCTTGCCGCGCAGCCTGCGCCTTTCGCCGGCAGACGCATTGATCAGATCGATGCCGTTGAAATCAAGCCTGTCGGCCGTGACGACGCCGTGTTTCGGCGTCAGGCCCATGATTGCCCGGCCGGTCTGCGACTTGCCGGAACCGGATTCACCGACGATGCCGAGTCTTTCCTTGCCGAGCGTAAAGGAGACGCCGCGCACGGCCTCGATCAGGCCGGTGCGCGTGGGGTAGCTGACCTTGAGCTTGTCCACCGTCAGAAGTGTTGTCATTGGCCGCTCTCCTTGGGATCGAGCGCGTCGCGCAGGCCGTCGCCGAGGAGATTGAAGCCGAGGCTGACGATGAGGATGGCGATGCCGGGCATCGCCGCGACCCACCATTGATCGAGGATGAAACGCCGTCCCGAGGCAATCATCGCACCCCATTCCGGCAGCGGTGGCTGCGCCCCCAGACCGAGGAAACCGAGACCGGCCGCCGTCAGGATGATGCCCGCCATGTCGAGCGTCACACGCACGATCAGCGAGGAAATACAGAGCGGCATCACATGGCGCACGACAATGCGAAGCGGCGAGGCTCCCATCAGCTTCACCGCCGAAATATAGTCGGAACGCCGGACCGTCAGCGTCTCGGCGCGCGCGATACGGGCATAGGGCGGCCAGGACGTGATCGCAATCGCGATGATCGCGTTCTGGATGCCGGGCCCGAGCGCCGCGACGAAGGCGAGCGCCAGCACCAGCTTCGGGAAGGCGAGGAAGATATCGGTAATCCGCATCAGCGTCGCATCCACCCAGCCTCCGGCATAACCGGAGACCGTGCCGACGATCAGCCCGATCGGCGCCGAGATGATGGCGACGAGCGCGACGACGAGCAGCGTCAATCGCGATCCGTAGATCAGCCGCGAATAGATATCACGGCCCTGGTCATCCGAACCGAGCCAGAATTCCCCCGTGCCGGGCGGCAGCAGGCGGGCATTGCGCAGATCGCCGACCACCGGATTATGCGTGGCGAGCACATCGGCAAAGGCGGCGATGAAAAGCAGCGCCACGATGATCAGCAGGCCGACGACGGCGAGCCTGTTGGCCGTGAACTGCCGCCATGTGACATAGGCACGACCGAGGCGGGCCTGCAGGCGCGATTGCGGCCGGTCGGAAAGCAGCCATTCGCGGCGGCTCATCGCAGGAGATGGGCTGGCATTGGCCGTCATCGGTTTCGCGTCCTCGGGTCGAGCGTCCGGTAGAGAAGATCGGACAGAAGGTTGATACCGATGAAGATCGTACCGATGACGATCGTGCCGCCAAGAACGGCGTTCATGTCGGCGTTCTGCAGCGAATTGGTGATGTAGAGCCCGATGCCCGGCCAGGAAAAGACCGTCTCGGTCAGCACCGATCCTTCGAGCAGGCCGGCATAGGAAAGCGCAATCACGGTAACGAGCGGCACGGCGGCATTGCGCAGCGCATGGCCCCAGATCACCCGTGTTTCCGAAAGCCCCTTGGCGCGCACGGCGACGATATATTCCTGGGAAAGCTCGTTCAGCATGAAGCTGCGCGTCATCCGGCTGATATAGGCGAGCGAGAAATAGCCGAGCAGGGATGCAGGCAAGATAATGTGGCGGAACACGTCGTAGAAGACATCCCACTGCCCCTGCCAGGCGCTGTCGAAGAGGTACAAGCCGGTGATCGGCGTGAACGTGTATTCGAAGACGATATCGATCCGGCCTGGAAAGGCCACCCAGCGCAGTTGCGCATAAAAGATGACGAGCGAAATCAGCGCCAACCAGAAGATCGGTACCGAATAACCGACAAGGCCGATGACGCGCACGACCTGGTCAACGATACTGCCGCGGCGCACCGCGGCGAGAACGCCAAGCGGCACGCCGACGACGGCGCCGATGATCGTTCCAAGCGTTGCCAGCTCGACCGTCGCCGGCAGAGCGCGGCGAATATCGACCATCACGGGATTGGTCGTCAGTACCGAATTGCCGAAATCGCCGGAGAGGATGCCTTTGATATAGATGAAGAACTGCTGATAGAGCGGCAGGTTGAAGCCCATTTCCTGGCGAACGCGCTCGACGACATGATGGGGCGCGCGATCGCCGAGGATGGCGAGCACGGGATCGATCGGCACGACGCGGCCGATGAAGAAGGTGACGGCCAGCAGGCCGAGATAGGTGGTGACGGCGGCAAACAGAAACCGCCCTAACGCCTTTGCGAAGGCGCTAGCACGGCCCTTTCGGGGCCGCGCCTCCTGCATTGTTTCGACGGTGCTCAAGCGACCAATCCTGCCGGACTATTCCTTGGCGATCGGACCGACGAAATTGGTGTCGAAACTCGGACCCAGTTTGAAGCCCTTCAGGTTCTTGCGGTAGCCGGCCACCTCGATCTGCTGGAAGATGAAGACGAAGGGGCTGTTTGACAGGTACTTCTTCTGGATATCCTGGTACATGGCGGCGCGCTTGGCGGCGTCGCGTTCGAGAAGTGCTGCCTTCGCTTCCTTGTCGAGCTCCGGCGCTTCCCAGGTGTTGCGCCATGCGAGCGTCTTCACCGTGCCGGCATCGGAATTGTCGGGATTACTGGTAAAGGTATCGGCATTCGAATTCGGGTCGAAATAGTCCGAACCCCACTGGCCGATATACATGTCGTGGGTGCGGGCGCGATATTTGGTCAGCGTCTGCTTGCCGTCGCCGGGGATGATGTCCATCTTGACGCCGGCCTGGGCCAACGTCTGCTGCATGGATTCGGCAATACCCGTCACCGGCTGCGTGTTGCGCACATCCATGGTGATCGAGAAACCATCGGGTACGCCGGCCTTGGCAAGCAGTTCCTTGGCCTTGGCGACATCGAGCTTGTAGGGATTCTCGTCGAGCGCGCCGAGCTGGCCCTTCGGCAGGAAGGTCTGGTGGATCTCGCCGATCCCCTTGATCAGCGTTGCGCCGATCGCATCGTAGTCGACCAGGTATTTGAAGGCTTCCTGGACTTCCGGCTTCTTCAGGTTCTCGTTCTTGTTGTTCAGACTGACATAATAGATCGTGCTCTTCGGCGCACTCGTTGTCGCCAGATCGGCATTCTTCGAAATGGCATCGAGGTCACCCGGCTCGAGGTTGCGGGCGATATCGATATCGCCGGCTTCGAGCGCCAGCCGCTGGGCCGAACTTTCCTTCATGTAGCGGTAGATGACGCGGTTGAGCTTTGCCTTGTCGCCATAAAAATTGTCGTTGCGCTCCAGCACGACGACTTCGTTGGCGCGCCATTCGCGCATCTTATAGGCGCCGGAGCCGGCATAGCCGGTCTTCAGCCATTCATTGCCGAAGTCGTTGTCGTATTTGTGCTCGGCATCCGGCGTCACCGCCTTCACATGCTCCAGCACCAGCTTCTTGTCGACGACGGAAGCGACAGTTGCTGTCAGGCAGTTGAGCACGAAGCTCGGCGCATAGGCCTTGTCGACCGTGAAGACGAAAGTGCCGGCATCGGCCGCCTTGGCTTTTTCCGTGACGTTGTCGCCGGTCAGGCCGAACTGGGTGAGGATGAAGGCCGGGCTCTTGTCGAGCTTGACGGCGCGCTCGAACGACCAGGCAACGTCTTCGGCGGTGATCGGGTTGCCGGAGGCGAATTTCAGGCCTGATTTCAGCTTGAACGTATAGGTGAGACCATCATCGGAAACGCTCCAGCTCTCGGCCAGATCGCCCTTCACCTTCGACGTATCGTCCATGTCGAGACGAACAAGCAGGCTGTAGCTGTTGGTGGTGATTTCAGCCGTCGAAAGCTCGAAAGCCTCGCCCGGATCCATCGTGATGATATCGTCGATGGCAAATCCTTCGACCAGCGTATCCTTCGGCGTCTCGGCGAAGGCCGAGGGTGCAGCCATCATCAGGAGCGAAAGAGCGGCCCCTCCAGAAAGCATGCGAAAATTGCGGCTGAGTTTGGTCATCATCATGGTCTGTTCCCTTGTTTTTTGTTTTGATACGAAAGGCTTAGGCGTGGTCCTCCAGCCAAGCTTGGGCCAGAATGCGAAGCCAGTTTTCACGGGCAAGTTTTGCCAGGTCGGCGTCAGCATAACCAACCTCTCTGAGAGCGGCAATCAGCTTCTGATTGCCCGCGGCATCACCGATTTCTTCAGGAATGGTGGCCCCGTCGAAGTCCGATCCGAGCGCCACGCAGTCGATGCCGATGCGGTTCACGAGATAGTCGATATGGCGGATCATGTCGGCAAGCGGCGTATCGCTGTCCGAGCGGCCGTCGGCACGCAGCATGGCGGTCGCATAATTGATACCGACGAGCCCGCGGCTTTCGCGGATCGCATCGAGCTGCCTGTCCGTCAGGTTGCGCGCGACCGGCGTCAGGGCGTGGGCATTGGAATGGCTGGCGACCAGCGGCTGGTCCGTCGTCTTCGCCACGTCCCAGAAACCGTTCTCGGTGATATGAGCGAGGTCGATCAGGACGCCGAGGCGATTGCATTCCCTGACCAGCGCGAAGCCGGCAGCGGTAAGGCCCGGCGCCGTGTCCGGCGACATTGGGAAGGCGAAGGGCACCCCGTGACCGAAGACATTGTGCCGGCTCCAGACAGGCCCGAGCGACCGCAGCCCCGCCGCGTAGAATACCTCGAGCGCCGAAAGATCGGCGCCGATCGCCTCGCAGCCTTCCATATGCATGACGGCGGCGAAAATGTCGTCCGCCATGGCGCTGCGGATATCCTTCACCGTCCGGCAAAGCCGCCAGGCGCCGGCCTGATCGAGGCGCAGCGCGATCGCCGCCATTTCATTGGCGATGGCAAGGGAAGGCAGCGGATCAAGAGGGGCCGCCATCGGCGTGATATAGCGACCGCTGGCATCCGGATCGGCGAAGACGAGATCGCCCGAGGGAATGTAGATGGCGCAAAGACCGCCCGAAAGACCGCCCTCTCTGGCCCGACGCGCATCGATATGGCCGACCGTCGTGCCGTCTACGAACTCCGCGATCGGGTCACTGCCGTCTTTTGAATGTGTCCAGAGTCGAAGGAGAACGTCGTTGTGACCGTCAAATACGAATTGCATCTGTCTTCCTGCGCTGCCCTACTGCCTAATTCCTTAAATCGGAATCGATTGGAGGGCGAATGAAGCGGCAGAATAGAAAAGCTGACGGAATTCGCCACTTCTTTTTTAGAAATTCGTCGGCGCTGAAAACGAAACGGGGGCCGAAGCCCCCGCAAGAAAACCATCGCATGCCAGAGATCAGTGTTTGCGGCGTTTCTTCTGTCTGTAAACGTCGATGACAACAGCCGCGATGATGATGAGACCCTTGACGATCTCCTGGTAATAGGCGTCGATCCTGAGAAACGTGAAGCCGGAGGTCATGACGCCGAGAATGATGGTGCCGATGACGGTGCCGGTGATGCGCCCGACGCCGCCGGTGAGCGAGGTGCCGCCGATGACGGTCGCGGCGATCGCGTCGAGTTCATAGCCGACGCCCATGCTGGCCTGTGCGGTTTCCGCGCGTGCCGCCGTGACGATACCGGCAAGGCCGGCAAGCAATCCGGCAATCACATAGACCTTGACGAGATGCGCCTCGATGTTGATGCCGGAAACACGCGCAGCCTGCGGGTTCGCGCCGATGGCATAGGTGAATTTTCCATAACGCGTATAGCGCAGCGCAATATGAAAGATCAGCGCAACGACCAGGAAGACCACAACCGGCCAGGCTTTCGTTCCGATGAAATGAAACTGTTCGGTGATCCCAGAAACCGGCTGCCCCTTCGTATACCACTTCGCCACACCTCTGGCCGAAACGAACATGCCAAGCGTTGCAATGAACGGCGGGATCTTCGTGTAGGCGATGAGCGCGCCGTTCGCGAGACCTGCGGTCGCCCCGATCAGCAGACCAACGATGATCGGCACGAAAGCCGGCAGGTCGGTCAGCGAGGGAAAAACGGCTCGTCCCCAGGTCGAGGACTGGGCGAAGCTTGTTGCGATCATCGCCGTCATGCCGACGACCGAACCCGACGAAAGGTCGATGCCGCCGGTGATGATGACCTGCGTGACGCCGACGGCGATGATGCCGATGACGGAGACTTGCAGGATCATGATCGTCAGACGCTGCGAATTCATCAGGAAGCTTTGGCCGATGAACATCCAGCCGAGCACTTCGTAGATGAGCGCGATGCCGACGAGCACGAGGAAAATGCTGAGCTCCGTCGGTATGCGCCGCCGCCTTTGCCGGGTTGCGAGCGGAGCCGCACCCTCTGCTGCCTTGGTAGTCATGTCAAACCTCCCTTGGGAAATCGCCGGCAGCGCATCACTGCGCAGCCAGTTCCATCACCTTGATCTGCGTTGCTTCGTCGCGATTGAGGAAACCGGTCACGCGTCCCTCGTGCATGACCATGATGCGGTCGCTCATCCCGAGAACTTCGGGCATCTCGGACGAGATCATCACCACCGCCACGCCATTTCGCGCCATCTCCGTGACCAGCCGGTGGATTTCCGCCTTGGCGCCGACATCGATGCCGCGGGTCGGCTCGTCGAGAATGAGGATGCGCGGATCGGTGAGCAGCCAGCGCCCGATCAGCACCTTCTGCTGATTGCCGCCCGAAAGATTTTCTACCCGCTCGTAAAGATTGGGCGTTTTCACGCGCAGCTTTTTTGCCATGTCTTCGCAGGTTGCCTCGACTGCGCCCTGCTGCACGAAGCCGCCCTTGACGTATTTGTCCTGCAGAACGGCGATCTGCATGTTCTCGAGAATATCGAGGATCAGCAGGCAGCCGGTATCTTTCCGGTCTTCGGTCAGGAAAGCCATCCGATTGCGGATGGCCTCGGTCGGCGAAGAAATGGCCGTCGGCTTGCCGTAGAGCTCGATCGAGCCGGAGCTTGCCGGTGTCACCCCGAACAGCGTTTCGGCGACATTCGACCGGCCGGATCCAACGAGGCCGGCGACGCCGAGGATTTCGCCGGCTCTCACTTCGAACGAGACGTTGGTGAAGACGCCCTTGAGACACAGATCCTTGACGGAGAGCACGACCTCGCCGATCGGCACCTCTTCCTTGGGAAACATCTGGGTGATCTCGCGCCCGACCATCATGCGAATGATGTCGTCGCGGGTGACGTCGGTCGAGGCATGCGTGCCGATATATCGGCCGTCGCGGAAGACGGAGAACTCGTCGGCGATCTCGAAAAGCTCGTTCATCTTATGGGTGATGTAGACGATGCCGATGCCCTGGGCCCTGAGATCGCGGATAATACGGAAAAGATGCTCGACCTCGCGCTCCGTCAGCGCCGAAGTCGGCTCGTCCATGATCAGCACGTCGGAATTGTAGGAAACCGCTTTGGCGATCTCGACCATCTGCCGGTTGGCGACCGACAGGAACCGGACCTCGATATCGGGATCGATTGATATATTGAGCCGAGTAAACAATTCCTCGGTCATGCGGTGCATCACGCCGTGATCGATGAAGCCGAAGCGGTTCTTCGGTTCGCGCCGAATCCAGATATTTTCGGCGACCGTCATGAACGGCATCAGGTTGAGTTCCTGATGGATCATGGCAATCCCGTTTTCCAGTGCGTCGAGCGGAGATTTCAGCTGGATCTCGATCCCTTTCAGCCGAATATCGCCCTTGTCGGGCGTATAGATGCCGGCGAGGATCTTCATCAACGTCGATTTGCCGGCGCCGTTTTCGCCCATCAACGCATGCACGGAGGCGCGCTTCAGCCGGAACTGCACGTCGTCAAGTGCGACGACGCCAGGAAATTCCTTGCGGACACCCTCGGCGCTCAAGAGATATTCCGCATTCGGGACGGCGCCGCTTGCACGAACGGCGGCCATGGTTGTCGGGCTGACGGCCATATCATCTCCTCCAGATACGGGTAGGCGAAAAGGATGCGGGCAAAGCCCGCATCCTCTGTGGCATTCGTCTCAGTTCTTGGTGACGAAGTCCTTGACGTTGGCAGGTGTGACGAGCTGGAAGGGAATGTAGACCTTCTTGTCGATCTTTTCGCCCTTGGCGAGCTTGAGCGCTGCATCGAGAGAGCCCTTGCCTTGGCCGGCGGCATCCTGGAACACCGTGACGTCGAGATCACCGGCCTGCATGGCGGCAAGCGCGTCCTGCGTGGCGTCGACACCGCCGACGACAACCTTGCTCATATCCTTGCCGGCTGCCTTCAGCGCCTGGAGGGCGCCGATGGCCATTTCGTCGTTGTTGGAGATCACGGCGTCGAATTCGATACCGCTGGAGAGCCAGTTGGTCATCAGGTCGGCGCCCTGGGTGCGGTCCCAGTTGGCCGTCTGCTCTTCGACGATCTCCAGGCCCTTGCATTCATCCGTCTTGATGACGTCGTGAACGTCCTGGGTCCTCATGCGCGCAGCCTGGTTGGAAAGCTCGCCCATGATGACGACGGCCTTGCCCTTGCCGCCGAGAATGCGGCAGATTTCCTTGGTTTCCAGCGTGCCGGATTCCTGCTCGTTGGATGCAACGAAAGCCTGCTTCTCCGGCAGCGTGTCGACGTTAACCGGCTGGCGGTTGACGTAAACCAGCGGAATGCCGGCATCGGCCGCGAGCTTCGACATTGCCGTGGTCGCATCGGTATCGACAGGGTTGACGATGATCGCATCGACCTTGGAGGCGATGAAATTCTGGATCTGGCTCTGCTGCTTGGAAACGTCGTTCTGTGCGTCTTCGACCTGCAGCGTCACGCCGCTCAGTGTCTTTGCATAATCGGTCATGCCATTGCGCAGAACGGTCAGGAAATTGTCGTCGAATTTCGCCATCGAGACGCCGACCGTTTCTGCGTGAGCGGCCGTCGACATGACGAGCGCCATCGCAGTGCCCAGGATAAACTTTTTCATTTTCACTTCCTCCACAAAGCGGTGCCCGGCTGCACCCTCCTCACGCCGGAGCTCCAGGCATTTGCTCTGAAGCCGCAATTCACCGCGCTACCTCTCCCGCAGCGCTCCGCAAAACGGAACAAACAAACCGTCAAATCTGTTCTGCGGAATATTCATTCCATTTTCTGGGAACGGCGTCAAGTATCTTTAACAGCGACGAGATATGGATGAAGGCGCAATGCCATGCGGGCGTCAGGACCGACGCCCGCATTGTCGGTGTTGTGAAAGACGAAACGAGCATCCATCTATGCAGGGTCGAAGGCAGGCTCACGGCCGCAGGCGCCTTCGACCTCTCGCCGCGACCCGATTATTTGAAGATTTTGGAGACAGGACACATGTCTATTTCGATGCATCGCCTCACCGTTCCGATGTTCCAGCGCGGCCTCGCCAGCCTGAAAACCTACCTCGACAAGGCCGAAGCCTATGCGAAGGAAAAGAATATCGATCCGGCTATATTGATTGCCGCTCGCCTCGCGCCCGACATGCTACCGCTCTCCGGCCAGTATCAGCGCGCCAGCGACACCGCCAAATTTGCGCTCGCCCGCCTGACGGCGACCGATGCCCCGAAATTCGAGGACAACGAAACGACATTCGACGACCTGCGTGAGCGCCTGGCAAAGACCGGCGCCTATCTCGCCGGCTTCTCGGCGGAGGCATTGGAAGGCACTGAAACCCGCCAGATCACCCTACCGGGAAAGAGCGGTATCGTACTGCCGGGTGACGAATATATCGCCACCTTCGCCCTGCCGAACTTCTATTTCCACGTCGCGACGGCCCACGCCATCCTGCGCAACCAGGGTGCGCCGATCGGCAAACGCGATTATCTCGGCTAAGTAATATTAGGGCCGGTGCCTCACCGGCCCTCTTTCCGTCAGCTCGGTATAGGCGAGCGTCTGATCGAGGTGGCGTGCTCGGAGCGACAGCAGCTTTTCGGCATAGTCGAGCCGCACCGCCGCATAGGCTGGATCCGCTGCGACATTATTGAGCTCCATCGGATCGTCGGCAAGATTGAAGAGCAGCGGCGGCAAAGCGGTAAAATGCACATATTTGAACCGCGCGTCGCGGATCACCGCGAGATTGCATTCGTTGGGCCGCAGCCGGAAATGCTGCTCGGCCTCGCCATGCGCAATGTCGCGGAAATCGAATTCCCAAAATGCCGCATCCCGCCAGCCGTCTCCGCTCCCACCCCAGACAAACGGCATCAGCGACCGGCCATCGAGCCCGTTCTTCGCGTCGATGCCGAGCCTTTGGCAAAGGGTCGGAAAAATATCCGCAGCGCTGGTGAAATTGTCGACGACCCCGCCCGCAGCACTGCTTGCGGGATCGCGAATGACAAGAGGAATATGATAGCTGCCGTCAAAGAAGCCGCCCTTGCCGAGCATCCAGTGATCGCCCGCCATCTCGGCGTGGTCCGAGGTGAAGATGATGAGCGTATCGTCCCAGGCGCCCGCATCCTTGAGAGCCTGCCAGATGCGGCCGAGCTGTGCATCGACCTCTGATATCATCCCGTAATAGATCGCCCGGATCGCGGCGAAATCTTCGGCGTTCCAGCCGCTAAGCGGCCCGGTTGCACCGTGAATGAAGTTGCCCTTGTCGGAGCGTGGCATGGCATAGGCGAGATAGGGGTGACTGTTCTGTTCCGCTTCGCGGTTTGCCGCGCGCGCAAAAGCCGGTCCCTCGCCCGGCGTGAACATTCGGTTGAACGGTTCCGGCACGGAGAACGGCGGATGCGGACGTAAGAAAGAGACATGCGCGAACCACGGCCTGTCCTGTTCGCCCATCCAGCGGATGAACTCGCCGGCCAGAAAAGCCGTCTGGGTCTCGTCGCGCGAATAGGCCGGCGACGCATCCGAAATGTCTCCGGCTCCAGCACCGACCGGAATATGGATATCGCGGCTGACGGCATCCGCATGGCTGCGGGACCTGAGCCAGGAGAGCCATTGTTTCTCATGCTCCGGCAGAAGCTGGCGGGCGGTAAAGCCCGGCAGCACGCCTTCATAACTCGTCAGATGCGGATCGCCGGCATCCATCCCGCGCGGATCGGGCGCCGTATCCGTGTAGCCGAACAGCGTCGGGTCGTATCCCGCCCGCCGGGCCGCCAGCGCCAGATTGTCGAAGCGGGCATCGAGCGGCGAACCGTTGCGGCAGACGCGGTGGTTCATCTGATAGAGACCGGTATAGAGCGTGGCCCGCGCCGGTGAGCAGGGTGCTGCCCCCGCATAATGCCGCTGGAATAGCGTGCCTTCCCGCGCCAGCGCATCAACACCAGGCGTCTTTACGCAGGCATGACCGACAGCCGACAGGCAATCGCCGCGCCACTGGTCCGCCGTGATCAGCAGGATGTTCGGCCGGCGCGCTTTCTCAATGCCGGTTGGCTCAATGCTGGTTGGATTTTGCATGCCAGTCCCAGGCGGAGCGGATGATCTCGGACAGATCATACTGCGGCACCCAGCCGAGCACGTCACGCGCCTTGTCGTTATTGGCGACCAGCGTATGCGAATCGCCTTCGCGACGGCCGATATATTCGACCGGGAAAGGCCGGTTCGACACATCCTCGATAGCGTCGAGCAATTCCTTGACCGTCGTGCCGGTGCCGGTGCCGAGGTTGAGCGCGACGGATTGGCCGCCCTTCAGCAGATATTCGACGGCGCGCACATGCGCATCGGCAAGATCCAGCACATGGATATAGTCGCGCACGCAGGTGCCGTCGCGGGTCTCGTAATCGCTGCCGAACACCTTGAAACCCTGGCGGCGGCCGAGCGCCGCGTCGATCGCCAGGGGTATCGCATGCGTTTCCGGCTGGTGCCATTCGCCGATCCGGCCCTCGAAATCGGCGCCGGCCGCATTGAAATAACGCAGCACCACCGAGCGCAGGCTTCTGTACTGGTCGTAATCGGCAAGCGCCTGCTCGACGATATATTTCGTCCGCCCGTAGGGATTGATCGGCACCTGCCGGTGCGTCTCGTCGAGCGGCACGCTCTGCGGCAGGCCGTAGGTCGCGCAGGTGGAGGAGAAGACGAAGGCATTGACGCCGGCGGCCTGTGCCGCCGAAAGCAGCGTCAACGTGCCGATCACATTGTTCTCGTAGAAGGAAACCGGATCCTTGACCGATTCGCCGACCTCGATCAGTGCCGCGAAATGCAGGATCGCCGCCGGCTTGTGTTTTGCCAGCACCTCATCCAGCCGGGCGCGATCGCGAATATCGCCCTCTTCGGCCGGCCCCCATCTGACGAACTCGCGATGGCCGTTCGAAAAATTGTCGAAGACGACAGGCGTATAGCCCTTGTTCGCCAGGTCGAGGCACGTATGCGAGCCGATATAGCCGGCACCGCCGACGACAAGAACCGTTTCACCTGCCATGCACCACCCTTATTATTCAGTGAGAGATGGAAGAAACCTAGACGAGATACACGTCAATAAAAAGAAGGAACTGCAATCGGCGTCAATGGACAATACGTCAAATGCCGAAGTCGCCCCATTCGTGCGGTTTGTGCCGGATCAGCAAATAGTCTTGAATTATTCGCGTGATTTGCACGGTCGCCCGATCTAATGGGCTTCCCACCACCAAGTGATGATCAACGGTCTGCAGCTATAAAGCAGGGAGAGCGCGAATGAGGAAGGCATTGATCGTTTGGGGCGGCTGGCAAGGCCATGAGCCGGAGCAATGCGCTCAGATTGTCGCCGATCTGCTGCGCGAGGACGATTTTACGGTCGAAGTGACCGGCGATCTCGGCGTGTTCGGATCTTCGACGCTAGCGAAAGCCGATCTGCTGGTGCCGATCATCACCGGCGAAAAGCTTGAGAAGGAACATGCCGCTGCCCTCGTCGAAGCCGTGCGCGGCGGGCTCGGGCTTGCCGGCCATCACGGCGCGCTCGCCACGTCCTTCAAGGAAAGCGCGCCTTTCCGCTATGTCTCCGGCGTCACCTGGGTCGCCCATCCCGGCAACATCATCGACTTCCGCGTCGCCGTCACCCGCCAGGACGACCCCGTCATGGAGGGCATTCCGGACTTCGACTATCGTTCGGAGCAATATTACCTCCACTATGATCCCACAGTCGAAATCCTTGCGACGACCACCTTCACCGGCGCCTACGATCCGGCAGCCCGCAATGTGGTGATGCCCGTCGTCTTCAAGCGCCATTTCGGTGCCGGCCGCATCTTCTATTCCGCCCTCGGCCATGTCGCAGCCGAATTCGACCATCCCTATATGCCCCTCATCCTACGGCGGGGCCTGAGCTGGGCCGCACGCCAGTAGCGCCAGGACGATCTCCCTCGAACGAGGAGCGGCGGCGACAGCCCAACGATGTCGGCGGCTGAAAAACGAGCGTTCAAGCTGGAGGGCAGCCGCGCCTGATCGGCCAGCACGGTCGACCGCTTGCCGATCGTCCGCCTGCGCCATAATTTAGCCGAATGCAGGATCGCTTGTCTTTCTTTCCCGCCACCACCGACCGCCTGGCCCATATAGAAGCGGTCTTCGACGATTGCGCCGACGGCCGGAATTGTCGCTGCGCCTACTGGTATCGTCCGAATGCCGACTACAAGGCAGGATGGGGCGAGGGAAATCGCAACTGGTTCCGGAGCATGGTCGACGAACCGCGCCCGCCCGGCATTCTCGGCTATCACGAGAATGAGCCGGCCGTATGGTGCGGCGTCGCGCCGCGCGTCGTGTTCGATCGGCTGCGCCGCTCAAAACCCTTCGCGCCGGTCGATGACAGGCCGGTCTGGTCGATCAATTGCTTCATCGTCCGCAAGCCGTTCCGGCGGCAGGGATTTTCGCGATTATTGCTGAACCATGCGGTCGAATTTGCGCGGGCAAACGGCGCCGAATGTCTCGAAGCCTACCCCGTCGACCAGGCTGCCCGTGCTTCGAACGGAGCCGAGCTTTATCCGGGAACGCTCTCGATGTTTCTGGATGCCGGTTTCGTCGAAGTGGCAAGACGCCTGCCCGCAAGGCCGGTGGTCCGCCTGGAATGCGCTTGAATATGTCGGCAGCTCAGGAATTGGCAATACGGTCTACCGAGCCGCTTTGATCTGCCGGTCGTTATCGACGCCGGGGGCGGCCCCGTCATAGATCCGCATCAGCCGCCCGGCTGCCTTCAGTTTCTCGATGAGATCGTTTCCATCAGGCGAAGCCCTCGTCAGCTCCAGCTGTTCGAACTCCCTCAGCGCCTGTGCCCAATGGCTTTCCCCGCGCCCATCCGGCCTGCCTTCCAATTCCCATAGTGAATAAGCGCGCTGGCTGACCCAGGCGTCTCTATTATGACTCATGACCAACCCCAGCGGAAAATTTGGAAGCAATATTCGACAGGCAACAAGGTGCCAAAACCGGCTTTAGGAGTCGTTACGAGGCAGCGTTAGTTTTTAGCTAACGGCCATGATTCGGCGAGACTAACCGGGGATAAAGTCATACGAATTCGCGGTGCGATATGGCTGCACCCCTCGCTCGGCACCTTGGACTGATTTGAATACCGAGTTAGGGTCGGCGCGAAACGATAGCGGTGACCTATGGCAGCAAAGACGACTCTCAACGCGAAAAACCTGGAAGCTCTCGGTGCACAACGTCTCGCCGAACTGCTGATCGAAATCAGCACCGGCAGCGCCGCCCATAAACGGCGGCTTCGCATGGAACTGGCCGGCAATCAGGGCAGCACCGAGGTCGCGCGTGAGATCCGCAAGCGCCTCGGCAGCATCGCACGAGCGCAGAGCGTCATCGAATGGCACAAAGTAAAAGCCGTCAACGCGGACCTCGAAACGCAGCGATCCGCGATCGTCACCGTCGTGGCCGCCAATGATCCGAAGGAAGCGTTCGATCTCATCTGGCAATTCCTTGCCGTTGCCGATTCGATTTTCCACCGATCCAACAGCAGCGACATCGCCTTCACGGAGACGTTCCATCAGGCATGCGCCGATGCCGGCATCATCGCCAGGTCCGCGGGAATCGGTATCGATGTCCTTGCCGATAAGGTCTTCACGGCATTGCAGGATAACGACCACGGCCAATATGACCCGCTGATCGCCGAGATGGTTCCGGCGCTGGGCAAGGATGGCCTTGAACGTTTGAAGGGCCTCCTGGTGCAATGGTTGCACGAAGCGGAGGAGGAGCCTGCCGGTGCCGACCGGAAAATTCTCGGCTGGGGCGGCAGCGAAGCGAGCTACCTGAACGAGATCTACGCCAAGCATCGGCAACAGGCGGCGCGCATCGCTCTGCAGGACATTGCCGATGCCCAGGATGATGTCGATGCCTTCATCGCTCAGCAGCCGGAAGAGACCTTAAGGATGCCGATGGTCGCGATCGCAATTTCCGACCGCTTGCTCTTGGCTGGACGCGCCGAGGAAGCATTGAGGATTTTGGACGGCGTCGACCACCGGTTCGAAATGCCTTTTGAATGGCAGGAAGCCCGCGCGGAGACGCTCGAAGCGCTCGAACCGGGGGAGGAAGCGCAGGCTTATCGATGGCAATGCTTCGAGCAGTCGCTGAACGGGGAGCACCTTCGCGCTTTCCTGCGAAAGCTCGCCGACTTCGACGATATCGAGGCCGAGGAGAAGGCATTCGCCTTCGCGCACGGCTTTACGGATGTTCATCGAGCCCTTGCCTTTTTCCTCGCCTGGCCCGCACACGCCGAGGCCGCGAAACTCGTCTCCAGGCGTCAGTCGGAACTGGACGGCGACCTCTACGAGCTGATGACATCGGGCGCCGAAATGCTGCGGGAGAAACATCCACTCGCGGCAACCATGCTGCTACGGTCGATGATCGGCTTCGCCCTCGATAACGGCCGATCCAGCCGTTACAAGCATGCCGCGCGTCATCTGGCGGAATGCGCCTCGCTCGCGCCTCACATCGACGATTTCGGCAGCGCCCGGCCTCACGACGCCTATGTCGCCGAGCTGAAGCGTCAACACGGAAACAAGCATGGCTTCTGGAGCCTGCTGCGTTAGGCCGAATAGCCAACCTGCTCAACGAAAAGGACATCGCAATGACCGGAACCGCGTGGCGTGCCGATCCGCTGACCTGGGGCAATGGCCCGCGCATCTTCGAGATCTTTCTCGAGCCGACCTGCCCTTACTCCGTCAGGGCGTTCGGCAAACTTGATGCGTTGCTCAGCCAAGCCGGCGAAGATAAGGTCACTGTAAAAATCCGTCTGCAATCGCAGCCCTGGCACATGTATTCCGGCGTGATCGTCCGCTGCATCATCGCGGCCTCGACGCTGGAAGGCGGCAAGGAGACGGCAAAGAAGGTCATGGCCGCCATCGCCGCACATCGAGAGGAATTCGAATTCGAGCGTCATGCCGGCGGCCCGAATATGGATGTGACGCCGAACCAGATCATCGAGCGCCTGGAAGCCTACAGCGGCATCAAGCTGAAAGAAGCCTTCGCCATCCCGGATCTCGACCGGGAGATCAAATGGCACTGCAAATATGCCCGCCAGAACGGCATCCACGTCTCGCCGACCTTCATGATCGACGGGCTGGTGCAAGCCGACATGAGTAGCGGCGATGAGGTCGGCGTCTGGGTGAAGAAGGTGCTGGGCTGACGCTGGCTGCGCGAGGAGTTAGCGTATTCGCAAAACCCTGCTCCGTTCACGGCCTTGTGTCAGCAGGGTTCATTCGGTAGGATCGAGGCTGGAAATCTACAGCGGCGCGTTCGAGTATTTAGGTTATTGGGAGCTCGATCCCGGTGGCGCACTGAAATCCGCTCGTAGTGCCTGCGGACAAGTTGATCATGACTGGCGTCGACGATCGGCTTCTCGAAAGCAAGATGATCCAGATCGAGCAGGCTCGATCCTGGAGCCCACGCGTGATCTCTAAGTTCGAAGCGCTGATCAGGGACGGCAACGACCTCTCCCTTTATCGTGTCAATCCGCTGGCGTTTGCACGTGACCGCGCGATAACTGACACGGAATCCATTGACCTGTTCCTCCATGCCGCCCGATGCGGCTTGTTCGAAATGACCTGGGATGTGCTTTGCCCCCAATCTGGAATGGTGCTCGACAGCTTTGGCGCCTTGCGCACGCTCAAGACCCATTATGTCTGTGGCTTGTGCGACGTATCGGGCGAGACCGACCTCGATGACTTCATCGAAGTTACATTCTCCGTATCACCACATCTTCGGCGGCTGCCGTTTCATGATCCCGACTCGCTCTCGGTCGAAGACTTCCACTGGAAGCTTCGCTTCGCCAATGACGGGAGGCTGCCCGGCCAGCAAGCTCGGTTTCTCGACTACCTGCGCGGATTGGTCCGCGGCCTCACCTACCTGCCGCCGAGCTCGAGCGTCACGCTCCGGGCGGAGCTCGGTCCTGGTGTTCTCTCCGGCGTGAATGTCCAAACGCAAGCCGCCTTCATGACGCCGATATCAGGTGAGCCGGCCACGGCGCCCACGCTGCTACGGGTCAGGTATGATGGGCAACGCTTTTCCCCGGCCTTGGCCGTTTTACCGCCGGGGCCGTGTATTATCGAGGTGGAAAATACCGGACCCGTTCGTGGCTCGCTGCTTTTGATAAATTGGCCGCCCGAGGTGGCAGCCCTGACAATCAAGCCGCAGCTCGAATTCGAGCCGTATATCTCCGGCGGGATGTTGCTGGCAAGGCAGACCTTCAGGCGCCTGTTCCGATCCGAGCGCGTCGACGAGCGGGAAGGGCTCGGCATTCGCCAGGTGACTTTCCTCTTCACAGACCTAAAAGGTTCGACGGCTCTGTATGAGCGCCTGGGCGACCTGAACGCCTACGCGTTGGTGAGGGAGCATTTTGCTCTTCTCGAATTGACGGCACAGCAACATTCCGGCGCCATCGTCAAGACGATCGGCGACGCGGTAATGGCCGTCTTCTCTCGTCCAACCGACGCGGTTTCGGCGGCATTGCAGATATTGAAGGAAATCGAGCGCTTCAATCTCGAACATGGTGAGCCGGGCATCATCCTCAAAATCGGAGCACACTGCGGGCCATCGATTGCTGTCACACTAAACGATAATCTCGATTATTTTGGTCAGACCGTAAATGTTGCCGCACGCGTGCAATCTCTGGCGGATGCGGGCGAGATTTGTATCTCGGAAGCGCTCTATACGGCGCCAGGTGTCATTCATCTCCTGGCCGACCACCATGTTGTGGAGTTTGGCTCCTCGCTCCACGGAGTTGAGGGCAATGCTTCTGTGTATCGGATCGTCAACGGACCGTAACCACCTGCGTCGACCTCAAGGGGACAGGTTGCTTCAGCCGCGCCGCAGATGTGGTCGTGCAATCAAATGTGACGCACGTTAAAACCGCACGTGCACCATCATATGACAATTATGTTTGATGGCGGAGAGGGTGGGATTTGAACCCACGATACCCTTGCAGGTATGCCGCATTTCGAGTGCGGTGCATTCGACCACTCTGCCACCTCTCCGCGGTCTGGTCGGCGCTTGTTCGGCGCGGGCGTTCTCATAACGGGCAAATGACAGGCTGGCAAGCCGAAAAGTCGAAGCATTCCATCCTTTTGCCTTGACAGCTTTTTGTCCCTCGGCTATCTCGGCTGCGCAATAGGTTTGGAGAAATCCGCGCCTAGCTGGTCCTGCGCTTGCGCGGGGCTTCACCGGCAGGACGAGTTCGAGGATTAGACCTCTGAAATCCCTGCTTAACTTCGACTGATAAAAAGACGGCCACCTTGCTCAGTCAGCGAGGAGAGCTGGAACGAACATGAAAGGATAAAAAATGTTCGCAGTCATCAAGACCGGCGGTAAGCAGTACCGTGTGGCAGCCAACGACGTGCTGACCATCGAAAAACTGGAAGCTACCGCTGGCGACTCCATTGAATTCACCGAAGTGCTCGTGATCGGCGAAGGCGCCGACGCTGCGATCGGTGCGCCCTTCGTAACCGGCGCCTCTGTCAAGGCAGAAGTCGTCGAACAGAACCGCGGCAAGAAGGTCATCGCCTTCAAGAAGCGCCGCCGTCAGAATTCGAAGCGTTCGCGCGGCCATCGTCAGCATCACACGGTCGTCCGTATCACGGACATCGTGGCTGCCAAGTAAGATCAACGGGACAAGGTTTTAAAGGAGAACTCCAATGGCACACAAAAAAGCTGGCGGTTCATCGCGCAACGGTCGCGATTCTCAGTCCAAGCGCCTTGGCGTGAAGAAGTTCGGCGGCGAAGCCGTCATCGCAGGCAACATCATCGTGCGTCAGCGCGGTACTGAGTGGCATCCGGGTTCCAACGTCGGCCTCGGCAAGGATCACACGATTTTTGCGCTTACCGCCGGCAATGTGAACTACCGAACGAAGGCCAACGGTCGCGTCTACGTGTCTGTCATGCCGAAAGCGGAAGCAGCGGAATAAGCCGGTAGCGCTCAAAAACAGCCGGCGTCTCATCGACCCGGCTGGCCGTATCAGGTTCAGTCTAGAAAACAGGGGAGATGGGGCGCCATCTCCCCTTTTTCTTTACCCCTCAAGGAGGACTGAACCATGCAAGGCGAATTGTTAAGGGCAGACCAATCACGGTCTCCCCGGGAAGACCAGCGGTCTTCCGAAGAACGGCTGAGGCCGGAACGGTTAAGGACCGATTGCCCTGTCTTGTTATCGGAAAGGCTCGTCATGCGCGCGCCCCACGAAGAAGACATCGACGCCCTTGCCCATCTCGCCAACAACGCCAAAGTCGCCACCATGGTATCGCGTATGCCGCACCCTTATACCGCCGATGATGCTGCTGACTTCGTGCGTCGCACGAAAAATGGCGATATTGGCAAGTGCGTCTATGCGATCACCAAGGCCGAAAACGGCGCCTTTATCGGCTGCTGCGGCGTCGAGCCGCATGCGGACGGCAGAACCGTCGAGATCGGCTACTGGCTGGGCGAGCCCTATTGGAACAAGGGTTATACCACCGAGGCCTGCCATGCCCTGGTCGATATGGTGTTCAGGACCCGTCAGGACGTCGATCAGATCGACGCTCGTTGCCGGGTCATGAACGTCGCCTCGCGCCGCGTCATCCAGAAGTGCGGCTTCCAGTTCCAGGGTTCGGGGCTCGCCGCCTCGCTGGCGCTCGGCAGCAACGTGCCGGTCGAATGGTACAGGCTCGACCGCAAGACCTGGATGTCCCTCCGAAGCTGGGGGAACATCGCATGAGCACGACTGCGCTGCAAAGGCCGGAGGCCAAGCCGATGATGCCCGGCCCCGCGCCTGTTATCTCGACCGCCCGGCTGACGCTCCGCCCCCACAGGCTGAGCGATGCGCCTGCGATCGCGGAATCGCTCTCCGATTTCGCGGTCACGCGCATGCTGTCCCGTGTACCCGCGCCGTTCGACCGGCAGGATGCGCTGGACTGGCTGATCCCGGTCACCTCGGGCACCCTGCCCGACTGGCCGTTGGCGATCACCGATAAGGACGATGTCCATATCGGCAACGTCTCGATCGAGCTGCGCCACGGTCGCTGGCACCTCGGCTACTGGCTGAACCGCTACTACTGGCGGCGCGGCTATATGAGCGAGGCGGTGGCGGCCATCATCGAGCGTTTCTCGCGCCGCATGCCGGAGACGCCGGTTCATTCCGGCGTTTTCGCCGACAACCCGGCTTCGCTGCGACTGCAGGAGAAGCTCGGTTTCCGCATGACGGGTTGCGGCGAAATCTATTGTTTCGCCCGCAACACCATGGTGTCGCACATCGAAACCGTGCTGCAGTCAGGTATGTTGCAGCCGCCGCGAAAGATGGCGTGATTAAACCCGAGACGTCGCCGCACCGGCGGCGTCTCCATCAATTCCATCAATCGCCGATCTCGACCCATACGGGGAAATGATCGGAACCGACGGACAGCGTATCGATCCGGGCGGATTTCAACCGGCTCTGCAGGCCGCAACTGACGAAGCAGTAATCGAGATGCATGCGTTTGCCGTGATCTTCGGGATCCATCCAGCTGTAGCTCCCCGGAGAGTAAGCCTCCAGCGCCGCAAAGGCGTCGACCGGCGTGCCGATCCTCGCCACACGGCCATAATATCCGCCGCCAGCACCGGCGAGCGCGCAATATTCCGGCGATTCCGGCTCCATGTTGAAATCGCCCATGATCAGGTAATCCTCCGGCAGCGGCGGCTCCGGCAGATCGAATTCGCCGCCCCCCCGTCAGCGACCCACCCTCCTGGACGAAGGCATTGAGATGCGTGTTCAAGAATTCCAATTGGCGGATGCGCTCGTCGGCGGAGACATGGTCGAGATGCACGCAGTAGACGCGGATCGCACCGCCGGGTGCTGCGATCACCGCCTCGGTCGCGCCGCGCTGCGGGTTGATCTTGCCGATCGTCCGGCTGCGCGGCAGAAGCAGCGTTCGGGTCGAGACGATCGGCCAACGCGACAGCACCATGTTGCCGAACTGAAAACGGGTGCCGGGCACCGGCTGCAGCCCGCCTTCGACCGGCTCGATATGCATGTCGCAGGCCGGCCCATACACCCAGAAATGGTCGGGAAAGAAGCCTGCAATATCGGCCGCCATGTCGGCAAAACCGTTGCGGGAGAAGCCGCGGGTCACCTCCTGCAGCGCGATGACATCGGCTCCCTCGAGGCTCCGGGCAATGCGCGCCAGATCGTACCTGCCGTCGAGACCGAAGCCGTACTGTATGTTATAGCTCGCGAAATTCACGATAATCTTTGACCTCCGTCGGAACCGCCTATATCGAATGGGCCAAGACGGGCCGTCCAACTGCCACTGAGTATTGGAAGTAAAATGAAATTTCTCGACGAAGCAAAGGTCTATATCAAGTCCGGGGACGGCGGCGGCGGCAGCGTTTCCTTCCGGCGCGAGAAATTCATTGAGTTCGGCGGCCCGGATGGCGGTGATGGCGGACGCGGCGGCGACGTCTGGGTCGAGGCCGTCAACGGCCTGAACACGCTGATCGATTTCCGCTATCAGCAGCATTTCAAGGCGACGATCGGCACCCATGGCATGGGCAGGAACCGCACCGGCGCCAACGGCAGCGACGTGACGCTCAAGGTTCCCGTGGGCACCCAGATCTTCGAGGAAGATCAGGAAACGCTGATCTGCGACCTGACTGTCGAAGGCCAGCGTTACTGTCTCGCCCATGGCGGCAATGGCGGCTTCGGCAACGCCCATTTCAAAACCTCGACCAATCAGGCGCCGGATTGGGCCAATCCCGGTTTGCCCGGCGAGGAAAAGACTATCTGGCTGCACCTGAAGCTGATTGCCGATGCCGGCCTCGTCGGCCTGCCCAATGCCGGCAAATCGACCTTCCTGGCTGCCGTCACCCGTGCCCGGCCGAAAATCGCCAACTATCCCTTCACCACGCTGCATCCCAATCTCGGCGTCGCCACCATCGATGAGCGCGAATTCATCCTGGCCGACATTCCGGGCCTGGTCGAAGGCGCCCATGAAGGCGTCGGCATTGGCGATCGTTTCCTCGGCCATGTCGAGCGCACCCGCGTGCTGCTCCACCTCATCTCCGCCCAGGAAGAAAAGGTCGGCAAGGCCTATAAGACGGTCAAACACGAACTCGAAGCCTACGGAAACGAGCTGACGGACAAGGCCGAGATCGTGGCGCTGTCGCAGATCGACGTGCTCGACGACGCCGAACTGAAGAAGAAGACCAAGGAATTGGCCAAGGCCTGCGGCAAGACGCCGTTCCAGATTTCGGCCGTCACCGGCAAAGGCATGACCGAGGTGCTGCGTGCGCTGCGCGACATCATCGTCGAAGCCAATACCGAAGAGAGGCCGGCCAAGGTGCCGAAGCTGCGCCATCGCGACATGGTCGTCACCGATGAGGGCCGGGACAAGGACGAGGACGATGACCAGCCGTAAGCCGCTTGGCCGCTACCGCCGCATCGTCATCAAGATCGGATCCGCGCTTCTGGTCGATCGCAAGGCCGGGCTGAAGAAGGCCTGGCTCGACGCCATGTGTGCCGATATCTCTAGCCTGAAGGCCAAGGGCATCGATGTGCTCGTCGTCTCCTCGGGCGCAATCGCGCTCGGCCGCTCGGTGCTCGACCTGCCCTCGGGCGCGCTGAAGCTGGAGGAAAGCCAGGCGGCGGCGGCCGTCGGCCAGATCGCGCTGGCGCGCGCCTGGTCGGAAAGCCTGTCGCGCGATGAGATCGTCGCCGGCCAGATCCTGCTGACGCTCGGTGACACCGAGGAGCGCCGCCGCTATCTCAATGCCCGCGCCACCATCAATCAGCTCCTGAAGATCGGCGCCGTGCCGATCATCAATGAAAACGACACGGTCGCCACCAGCGAGATCCGCTATGGCGACAACGACCGCCTGGCCGCCCGCGTCGCGACGATGACCGGCGCCGATCTGCTCATTCTTCTCTCCGATATCGACGGCCTCTACACCGCGCCGCCGCATCTCGATCCGAATGCGACGTTCCTGGAGACGATTGCTGAAATTACCCCCGAGATCGAGGCGATGGCCGGCGGAGCCGCTTCGGAGCTTTCGCGCGGCGGCATGCGCACCAAGATCGATGCCGGCAAGATTGCAACGGCATCCGGCTGCGCGATGATCATCGCCTCCGGCAAGACCGACAATCCTCTGTCGGCGATCGAAAACGGCGCGCGTTCCTCCTGGTTCGCGCCATCGGGCACACCCGTGACCGCCCGCAAGACCTGGATTGCCGGGCAGTTGCAGCCGGCCGGCGAACTGCATGTCGATGACGGCGCCGTCGTAGCCCTCGGCGCCGGCAAGAGCCTGCTTCCCGCCGGCCTGCGCAGCGTTTCCGGCCTCTTCAGCCGCGGCGATACGGTGGCGATCATCGGCCCGGCCGGCCGCGAGATCGCCCGCGGCCTGGTAAGCTACGATGCCGACGACGCCCGTCGGATTGCCGGCCGCAAGTCGGCGGAGATCGAGGCCATCCTCGGTTATGCCGGGCGCGCCGCCATGGTCCATCGCGACGACATGGTGATGACCGGGCAGATCGGCTCGAAATCGGAAAGGCAGAAGAAGGACGCGAGCTATGCTTGATACCGTTGCGCCGGGCCCTGACATTGACGTGCTGATGAACGACATCGGCCGCAAGGCAAAGGCTGCCGCACGACCGCTGGGCTTTGCGTCCACCGAGGCGAAGAACAGCGCGCTGGATGCCATGGCCGATGCGATCCTGGCGAACAAGGCACATATTCTTGCCGAGAACGCCAAGGACCTGAAGGACATCGAAGGCACCGAGATGCTCGCTTCCTTCGTCGACCGGCTGACGCTGAACGACAAGCGCATCGCCGAGATGGCCGAGGGAATCCGCGCCATCGCCGCCCTTGCCGATCCGGTCGGTGAAGTCATTGCTGCCTGGGACCGGCCGAACGGCCTGAAGATCGAGCGCGTCCGCACGCCGCTCGGCGTCATCGGCGTGATCTTCGAAAGCCGGCCGAACGTCACGGCGGATGCCGGCGCCCTCTGCGTCAAGGCGGGCAATGCCGTCATCCTGCGTTGCGGCTCGGATTCGCGCCGTTCATCGCAGGCTATCCATGCCTGCCTGGTCGAGGGCCTGAAGGCGGCAGGGCTTCCAGAGCATGCTATCCAGCTCGTTCCGGTCACCGACCGCGCCGCCGTCGGCGCCATGCTGCGCGGCCTCGACGGGGCGATCGACGTCATCGTGCCGCGCGGCGGCAAGAGCCTGGTTGCCCGCGTGCAGAGCGAGGCGCGTGTGCCGGTCTTTGCCCATCTCGAAGGCCTTTGCCACATCTATGTCGATGCCTCGGCCGATATCGAGATGGCCAAGAGGATCATCGTCAACGCCAAGATGCGCCGCACCGGCATCTGCGGCGCAGCCGAAACCCTGCTCGTCGACGGCGCCGCGATCGGCACGCATCTGACACCGCTGCTCGATGCTCTCGCGGAGGCCGGCTGCGAGATCCGCGCTTCGCCAACAGTGCTGAAGGTCGCCCCCGGCATGAAGCCCGCGACCGAAGAGGACTGGTCGACCGAATATCTCGACGCGATTATTTCGGTTGCCGTCGTCGACGGCATTTCGGGCGCCATCGCCCATATCCAGACCTATTCCTCGAACCACACCGAGTCTGTTATCGCCGAGGATCCTGACGTCGTCGCGCGTTTCTTCACCGAGGTCGATTCGGCGATCCTGCTGCACAATGCCTCGACGCAGTTTGCCGATGGCGGCGAGTTCGGCATGGGTGCGGAAATCGGCATCGCCACCGGCAAGATGCACGCCCGTGGCCCCGTCGGCGTCGAACAGCTCACTTCTTTCAAATATCGGGTGCACGGCGCCGGACAAACGCGGCCCTGACGTGACGATCGACAATGTGGACCGGCACTATCTCCGCATGCCGCACAGCGAGCGCGGCATGGTCGTCGGTCTGTTCGGCGGTTCATTCAATCCGCCGCATCAAGGCCACGCGCTCGTCGCCGAGATCGCCCTCAAGCGGCTCGGCCTCGACCAGCTCTGGTGGATGGTCACACCCGGCAATCCGCTGAAAAGCCGCAACCAGCTCGCACCACTCGCCGAGCGCATTGCCGAAAGCGAGCGTGTTGCACCCGATCCACGCATCAAGGTCACCGCCTTCGAACAGACGCTCGGCACCAGCTACACCGCCAACACGCTTGCCCGCGTCAAGGCGCGCAATCCGCATGTTCATTTCATCTGGATCATGGGCGCAGACAGCCTGCAGACCTTTCACAAATGGCAGAAGTGGCAGGAGATTGCCCGCACCTTCCCGATCGCGGTGATCGATCGGCCGGGTGCAACGCTTTCCTTCCTGTCCTCGAAAATGGCCAGGACCTTCGATTTCGCCCGTGTCGATGAGGATGATGCCCGTATTCTCTGGAAGAAACGTGCCCCGGCCTGGACCTTTATCCACGGGCCGCGCTCCGGCCTGAGTTCGACGGCAATCCGCAACGGCTCGTCGCACGGCGACGCCGAATAGAGCGCCGAGCGCCCGGCAAGACGCATGCGCCAGCCTGATTTCAGAAGATCCAGAAAACGAGAAAGCCCGACGGGGGAGGAGATCCGTCGGGCTTATAAACTCGATCGACAACTGGGAGGAGGAGTGTTGTCGACCCTATCGAACGGCTATGGGAGGAGGAGAAGCCGTGTCGATAAGTATGTTTTATCATATTCGACAAAAAGGTGAATACCGATTGGTGCATTGCAGCAATGCATCTGATGCAAATCTCGAGGTGAATTTTGCTTCCCCATTGCTGTTTTTATTAGCAAACATTAACGAACCAGTCCCGGTCGCCGGGAGTCCTTGCGCCTTGTAAAGCCGACTCCCAGGAATTTTCGCCCTGCTGATCTCACTTTCGGCGGAAGCCATGCACCTGACGAATGCGTGAACATTGCGCCGCTGCGAACGCGAGCCTCGATACGGTTATATTTTCCTGGATATATCCCTAGCCAAAAAGCCTCGACCGTTATATTCCTCGCAATATTTCGAACTTCGGGGAATGAATTATGCAGAACCGCCGCCGATGGATGAAACTGGCAATCGCCGCGATCGCAGCCCTCTGGCTTGGCGCGACAGTGCTTTCGGCGCCGGCAGCCGCAGCCGAAAAGCTCACCGTCTTTGCTGCGGCGAGCCTCAAGGATGCGCTCGACGCCGCCAATGCCGCCTGGACGAAGGAAAGCGGCAAGGAAGCCGTCGCCTCCTATGCGGCGAGCGGGGCGCTGGCCAAGCAGATCGAAAACGCGGCCCCTGCCGATGTCTTCATCTCGGCCGATCTCGACTGGATGGATTATCTCGCCAAAAAGAGCCTGATCAAGGCCGACACCCGCTCCAACCTGCTCGGCAACAAGATCGTGCTCGTTGCGGAAAAGGACAAGGCAAAACCGGTTGAGATCAAGCAAGGCTTCGATCTCGCCGGGCTTCTGGGCGACGGCAAGCTTGCCATGGGTGAGCCGAAATCGGTTCCGGCCGGCAAATACGGCATGGCCGCGCTCGAAAAGCTCGGCGTCTGGAAATCGGTCGAAACCAAGGTCGCCGGCGCCGAAAGCGTGCGCGCCGCCCTTGCCCTCGTCTCGCGCGGCGAAGCGCCCTTTGGCATCGTCTACCAGACGGATGCCGCAGCCGATAAGGGTGTCGCCATCGTCGGCACATTCCCCGCCGATTCCCACCCGCCGATCATCTATCCGATCGCAATCCTTGCCGAGAGCAAGAACCCGGATGCGACAGCCTATCTCGACTTCCTGAAATCCGACAAGGCCGCCGCCTTCTTCGCGGCGCAGGGTTTTACCGTTCTCAAGTGATTGAGGGGCGAAATGATTGCGGAATCAACAGTGACGGCCTAGCGTGAAGCTGCCCCTCACCCTAACCCTCTCCCCGTAAACGGGGCGAGGGGACGTGCCCTGCGAAAGGTTTGAGAGGAACCGAGAGGGTGCGGCTATTCCCCTTCGCCCCGCAAGCGGGGGTCCGAAGGACGGGTCGAGACCCGTGGCTCGACCCCGGTTGGTGCCGGCAGGCGGATGAGGGGCAGGCACTGGGTGACACCGAATTTCCAGGGAGACAACTGCATTTGGACACCTTCGGCTTGAGCGATGAGGAATGGACGGCGATCCTGCTCAGCCTGCGCGTCTCGATCGTCGCCATGCTGGCGAGCCTGCCCTTCGGCATCCTCGTCGCCTTGTTGCTTGCCCGTGGCCGCTTCTGGGGTAAGTCGATACTGAACGGTGTCGTTCATCTGCCGCTGATCCTGCCTCCGGTCGTCACCGGTTTTCTTCTCCTCATCCTGTTCGGCCGCCGCGGTCCGATCGGCAGCCTGCTCGACCAGTATTTCGGCATCGTCTTGTCTTTCCGCTGGACGGGTGCTGCGCTGGCCTGCGCCGTCATGGCCTTTCCGCTGATGGTGCGCAGCATCCGCCTGTCGATCGAGGCGGTCGACCGCAAGCTGGAAGAGGCGGCCGGAACGCTCGGCGCCGGCCCCGTCTGGATCTTCCTGACGATCACCCTGCCGCTGACCCTGCCCGGCATCATCGTCGGCATGATCCTCTCTTTTGCCAAGGCGATGGGCGAATTCGGCGCGACGATCACCTTCGTTTCCAACATTCCCGGCGAAACCCAGACGCTGTCGTCGGCGATCTACACCTTCACCCAGGTGCCGGGCGGCGATGCCGGCGCGCTCCGCCTGACGCTCGTCGCCGTCGTCATATCAATGGCCGCCCTGCTCGCCTCCGAATTCCTCGCTCGTCTCGCCGGCCGGAGGATCGACCCGGAATGACGCTGATCGTCGAGGCAAAACAGAGGCTCGGCGCCTTTTCGCTCAATGCCGCCTTCACCTCCGAGCGTGGCGTCACCGCGCTGTTCGGCCGCTCCGGCTCCGGCAAGACCTCGATGATCCGCATCATCGCCGGTCTCGCCCGCCCGGACGAAGGCCGCGTCATCCTCGACGGCGAAGTCTTGACCGAAACCGCAACCGGCATCTTCGTGCAGAGACATCGTCGCCGCTTCGGTTATGTCTTCCAGGAGGCCCGACTTTTCCCGCATCTCAGCATTCGCGCCAATCTCACCTATGGCCGCTGGTTCGCGCCGAGACCGGCACAGGGCGAGAGCTTCGATCACATCGTCGACCTGCTCGGCATCGAGACGCTGCTGGAGCGCAGCCCATCAAAACTTTCCGGCGGCGAGAAGCAGCGCGTTGCCATCGGCCGCGCACTTCTCTCCTCGCCCCGCCTGCTGTTGATGGACGAGCCGCTCGCCGCCCTCGATGATGCGCGCAAGGCCGAGATTCTGCCTTATCTGGAACGATTGCGCGACGAGACCGACATACCGATCGTCTATGTCAGCCATTCGATCGCTGAGGTGGCGCGGCTGGCAAACCAGGTCATCGTCATGCGTGACGGCAAGGTGGAAGCGACAGGCCCTGCCATCGACATATTGAGCCGCCCCTCCACCGCCTCCGACCGGCGGGAAGCGGGCGCACTGCTGGAAGGCACGGTCGAAAGCTTCGATGCGCGGCACCGTCTATCGACGGTCGCGCTGAAATCCTGTCAACTCCATATTCCGGGAGCCGCCCTTGCGCCCGGCAAATCGGTTCGCATCCGCATCCCCTCCCGCGATGTCATGCTGGCGACCGCAAGGCCAGAGGGGCTCAGCGCGCTGAATATCCTGGAAGCAAGGATAGACGGGATGTCGTCGACCGAGGACGGAACGGTGGAAATCCGGCTCGATTGCGGCGGCGATATCATTCTTTCCCGGATCACGACATTGTCCTGCGAGCGTCTGGATCTTCGACAGGGAAGGGCGGTCTTCGCCGTCATCAAGACAGTTGCCCTGGAGGCCTGATCAGCCGCGTTCGCCTTGCTGCAGGTTGCGCTTGCCCTCAAGCCAGGCGAGATCGTCGGCAAGGCTGGTGCGCATCGTCCTTTCCATCCGGCGGAAACGCTCGAGCAATTCCTCACCGAACGGCGTCAGCGCCGCGCCGCCGCCCTTCTGCCCGCCGCGCTGCGATTCCACCACCTGTTCGTTAAACATCCGGTTCATCTCGCTGACCAGCAGCCATGCCCGCCGATAGGACATGTCCATCGCCCGCCCGGCCGCCGAGATCGATCCGGTCTGGCGGATATGTTCCAGCAGTTCCATCTTGCCATGGCCGAGACGATCCTCATCCGGGAAGCTGATTCGCAGGACGGGCACGAGTGTTTTTGCGGCTGAGTCGGTCATTGAATCGGAAGATCGTGGAATTTGCCGCACTTTACGCTGCGGCATGGAAACTGTACACCGCCCGCACGAGGCCGCCCCGAGCAGCCAAATGCTTCAATTCGAACGGCAGATCGGGTTTTCGGCCGTTCCGTACCTTAGCATGTCTTGAAACATTAATGGTTTGATGCCTATCTTAACCATATCCGGTCGCGATCGGATCTGTGTTGTGCATGGTTTGTCATTCCAGGAAAGGGAAAGCACTGACAACAGTACACGCCAAGGGAAAAACGTTTGCCGTTATCCCGAAGAGTGCGGAACGTGGCGCCGATGCCGCCGCCCGCGCCCTAGAAACCGTCCTCGCCAGCCTCGAGGGCTCCAAAGCTGAAGATATCGTTACCATCGACATTGCCGGAAAATCGGCCCTGGGAGACTACATGATCGTCGTCTCCGGCCGCTCGAACAGGCATGTCATGGCGATCTCGGATCACCTGCTCACCGACCTTAAGGACGACGGCCTCGGTACGGCCCGCGTCGAAGGTCAGGAAGGCGGCGATTGGGTCCTGATCGACACCGGTGACATTATCGTGCATGTGTTCCGTCCCGAAATCCGCGAGTTCTACAACATCGAAAAGATGTGGGCGGCTCCGGATATGGATGAAGAAACACGGCACTGACGGGCGAGCCGGCATTCTGTCCGGCGCCTGAGACGTGGCATTGGCTGGCCGGCAAACATCACAAGCCGGCCGCTGGTGCAGTGTGCGCCCGAAGTGTCGCATGAGCGGGAGCCGATGAATGCGAATAGGTCTTTTTGCGGTGGGACGGCTGAAGCCCGGCCCGGAAAAGGATCTTGCCGCCCGTTATTTCGATCGTTTCGCCAAGGCCGGCCCTGCCGTCGGCCTCGAACTGACCCGTGTTGCCGAAGTCGCCGAAAGCCGTGCCTCCAATGCGGAGACCCGCAAGCGCGAAGAGGCGGCGATGCTTCTGAAATCGCTTGCAGATGGCAGTATCCTCATTCTTCTCGATGAACGCGGTAAGGCGCTCGACAGCGAAGCCTTCGCAAACCTGCTCGGCTCCTATCGCGACCAGGGCAAACGCGAACTGACCATCGCGATCGGCGGCGCCGACGGACTCGATCCCTCCCTGTACGATCGTGCCGACGCCACGCTGTGCCTTGGCAAGATGACCTGGCCGCACCAACTCGTGCGCACGCTGATCGCCGAACAGCTCTATCGCGCCGTTACCATCCTGTCCGGCCACCCCTATCACCGCGTCTGATGCCGTGTCGGCCTGATTCGTCGGCCCGATACCCCGGCAATGCGTCGCAATGTCACGCAGCCGTGTTTGCCTGGCCACCCGTTCTCCTTCGAACTTTCTGGCAAAGTGCACCAAATCAGCTTAGTCTCCGCGCGATTTGAGAAAGTGCCCCAACACGCATGACGAGAGCATCCATCAGGCGACACCGCATGATCCTACCGGCTATCGCGGCCGGCGCCGCTGTGGCGGTGATCGTCGTGTCTGCAGATCCGTTCATCGTCCGGGCGCAAGATGCCGCGCCCGAGGCGACACAATCTGCACCGCAGCCGGCAGCCGGGCTGGCGCCACCCGATCCAGCCGCCGAACTTGCCGCCAAACGTGATCAGACTCGTGCCGAACTCGAAACCCTGTCGAAGACGATCAGCCTTTCCACCGACAAGGTGAGCGCGCTTCAGCAGAGCATCGCCGATCTCGAAAAGAGCACGGAAAGCATCCGCCAGGCACTGATCGATTCCGCCGCCCGCCGCAAGGCACTCGAAAAGCAGCTCCTCGAAAGCGAGAACAAGCTTGCCGATCTCGGTGTCAAGGAAGATGGCATCCGCCGTTCTCTGCACGAGCGGCGCGGCCTGCTGGCCGAGGTGCTGGCAGCGCTCCAGCGCATGGGCCGCAACCCGCCGCCCGCTTTGCTCGTTACCCCCGACGATGCGCTTGCCTCCGTGCGCAGCGCCATTCTGCTCGGCGCCGTCGTGCCCGGCATCCGCAAGGAGACCGACAAGCTTGCTGCAGACCTCGCAAGCCTCGCCGCATTGCAGACCGCAAGCGCCGCCGAGAAGACATCGCTGACGGCGACGATGACCAACGGCATCGAGGAAGAGCGGCGCATGGATCTGCTGCTTGCCGAAAACGACAAGCTCAGCCGCAGCAACGCTGCCGAGCTCGGGGCCGAAAGGAAGCATTCCGAGGAACTGGCAGGCAAGGCGACCAGCCTCGAAGGCCTCGTCGCCTCGATGGAATCCGAGATCGCTTCGGTGCGGGATGCCGCCGCTGCCGCCCGCCAGGCGGAGGAGAACCGCAAGCTGCTGACGGACGAGCAGCGCGCCCAGGCCAAGGCACTCGCCGACAGCGGCGTGCCCGATAAAAACCGCATTGCGCCCGCATATCCCTTCGGAGAATTGAAGGCGAAATTGGAGGTGCCCGTTACGGGCGATATCCTGCGCCAGTTCGGCGATGCCGATGGCACCGGGCATGAAGCCATGGGAATGACGGTCGCCACCAATCCAGAGACGGTGGTGACGGCGCCTGCGGATGGTCTGGTGGTTTTCGCCGGCGCATTCCGCAGTTACGGCCAGATGATCATCCTCGACGCGGGCGATGGATACCATCTGGTTCTCTCGGGAATGGATACGATCAATACCCGCCAGGGAAAATTCGTTTTCTCCGGCGAGCCACTTGCCGTGATGGGCGCGAAAAGAGTGGCAAGCGCAACTGCATTGGCGCTGGAAACGAACCGGCCAACGCTTTACATTGAATTTCGAAAGGACGGTAAACCGGTCGATTCCCGGCCGTGGTGGACCGCCAAAGACACTGGAAAGGCACGCAATGATTCGTAGGGCTTCTCTTGTTCTGGTCGGCGCATTGATGGGTGCGACCGCAATGAGCGTCATTTACTCGGCGGGTGTGCCGGCAGAAGCGGCCGGATCCTCGACTTACAAGGAACTTTCGGTTTTCGGAGATGTCTTCGAACGTGTGCGTGCGCAATATGTGACGCCGCCTGCGGAAGACAAGCTGATCGAGAACGCCATCAACGGCATGCTCTCCTCGCTCGATCCGCATTCGAGTTACATGAATTCGAAGGACGCCGAGGACATGCGCACCCAGACCAAGGGTGAGTTCGGCGGCCTCGGCATCGAAGTCACGATGGAAGACGAACTCGTCAAGGTCATCACCCCGATCGACGACACGCCCGCCGCCAAGGCCGGCGTTCTTGCCGGCGACTATATCTCCGAAATCGACGGCCAGTCCGTGCGCGGCCTGAAGCTGGAAGACGCCGTCGAGAAGATGCGTGGCGCCGTCAACACGCCGATCAAGCTGACGCTGATCCGCAAGGGTGCCGACAAGCCGATCGAGCTGACGATCGTCCGTGACGTCGTTGCCGTCCAGGCAGTCAAGTCGCGTGTCGAGGACGATGTCGGTTATCTCCGCATCATCTCCTTCACCGAGAAGACCTATCCTGACATGGAAAAGGCGATCAAGAAGATCAAGGAAACCGTTCCGGCCGACAAGCTGAAGGGTTATGTTCTCGACCTGCGCCTCAATCCGGGCGGTTTGCTCGACCAGGCGATCAACGTCTCCGATGCCCTGCTGCAGCGCGGCGAAGTTGTTTCGACCCGTGGCCGCAACCCGGATGAAACACGCCGCTTCAATGCCGGCCCGGGCGACCTGACGGATGGCAAGCCGGTGATCGTGCTGATCAACGGCGGTTCGGCTTCCGCATCGGAAATCGTCGCCGGCGCTCTTCAGGATCTGCGCCGTGCCACCGTTCTCGGCACGCGCTCCTTCGGCAAGGGTTCCGTCCAGACGATCATCCCGCTCGGCGAAAACGGCGCGCTGCGCCTGACCACGGCGCTCTATTACACGCCGTCGGGCCGCTCGATCCAGGGTACCGGCATCACTCCCGACATCAAGGTCGAGGAGCCGCTGCCGCAGGAACTGCAGGGCAAGATGGTGACCGAAGGTGAATCCAGCCTGCGCGGCCACATCAAGGGCCAGAGCGAAACCGACGAAGGTTCGGGCTCCATTGCCTACGTACCGCCGGATCCGAAGGACGACGTTCAGCTGAACTACGCGCTCGACCTTCTGCGCGGTAAGAAGACCGATCCGGCCTTCCCGCCGAACCCAGACAAGGCCGTCGTCGCCAAGTAATCGATCGCTCAAGGCCGGGCACCTCGCCCGGCCTTGAGCCTTTCTGCTGTTTCCCGGTTTTGGAGCGGGCGAAAAATTGGGAACGGACCTGCATACGCCTCTGGGCCGCAACCGCAAAACCGGCCGCAAGCGTCCGGGTGTTCTGCGCCTGGGCCGCATCGCCGCCAGTCTTTGCCTTTTCGCCATAGGCGGCTTTTCCCTCTATACGGCGTTTCGCGGCAATGAGCTCGAACGCATCAAGCCACCGGCGGCCGAACAAGCCGCAACGGCCCCTTCCAATAGCCCTCAGCCGCCGATGGCCACCGCGGACAAAGCGGGCGACGGTATGCCCCGCGCCGACCCGCGCTCGGGCGCCAATGTCGAGCAGATGGTCACGGGCGACGGCTCGGTTGTCACCAAATTCAGCCCCCGCCCGCGCGACGGCGGCGGGCCGGTGCTGGTCGACGCCATGCAGATCGGCCAGGATCCGCGCATCGCGACCCAGCCCAATGAAGCGCTGCTCGAAGAGACGCCTTTTGGCAGGCTGCCGATCGTCGGCCCCGATGGCCGGCGGCCGATGGATCAATATGCGCGTCCCTCGTCCGGCGCGCGCGGCGTCCGTATCGCCATCGTCGTCAGTGGCCTCGGGCTCAGCCAGACCGGAACGCAGCGCGCCATCGCGCAGCTGCCGGAGGAGATCACCTTCGCTTTTGCCGCAAGCGGCAACAGCCTGCAGCGCTGGATGCAGGAAGCCCGCCGCGGCGGTCACGAGATCCTTCTGCAGGTGCCGCTCGAACCCTTTGATTATCCGGCAAACGATCCGGGCCCCGAAACGCTGTTGACTACGAAATCGGCCGCCCGCAACATCGAAAACCTGCACAAGGCGATGGGTGAGATCACCAATTATACCGGCGTCATGAATTATCTCGGCGGCCGTTTCCTGTCTGATCCCGCCGCCATGGAACCTGTCATGCGAGACATCGGCAAGCGCGGGTTGCTGTTTCTCGACGACGGCACCTCGGCACAGTCGAAGACGGCGGCGATCGCCAAGGGAACCGAACTGCCCTATGCCTTCGCCGACCTGCAGCTCGACGGCCAGCTTGATATCAACGCCGTCCTGAAGAAGCTTGACGAGCTCGAGCGCATCGCCCGCAAGAATGGCCAGGCGATCGGCATCGCCTCGGCTTTCGATGAGAGCGTTGACGCCATCGCCAAATGGAGCGAGGAGGCGGCGATGCGCGGCGTCGAGATCGTCGGCGTTGCCGCCCTTTCCAACGACCCCCGGAAACCTTGAGAGCTTCCCTGAGAAGAATCCCAAAACGGAGAAGAAGATGAACAAGGCGAGCGTGAAAGCCGAGGATCTGCCCTACCGCCCCTGCGTCGGGGTGATGATCCTGAACCGCGATGGCCTCGTCTGGGCCGGGCGGCGCATCCCCGATGGCAATTCCGAATATGACGGCTCGCCGCAGCTCTGGCAGATGCCGCAGGGGGGCATCGACAAGGGCGAGGATCCATTGGACGCCGCCTACCGCGAACTCTACGAAGAGACCGGCATGAGGACGGTGACCCTGCTTGCCGAAGCGAGAGACTGGATCAATTATGATCTGCCACCGGCACTGATCGGCATCGGGCTCAGGGGGAAATTTCGCGGCCAGACGCAGCGCTGGTTCGCCTTCCGCTTCGACGGCGACGACAGCGAGATCGCCATCAACCCGCCGCCTGGCGGCCATGAACCGGAATTCGATGCTTGGGAATGGAAGCCGATGCAGCAACTGCCGGCGCTGATCGTGCCCTTCAAGCGCGCCGTCTACGACCAGGTGGTGGCCGAGTTCCAGCATTTGGAAACACTTCAATCGGAAGACTGATCACGGCGGGGTGACTGCCGCCGTATGCGCGCGGCGGCGGGAATAGGATCTCCGGCCGCCATGAGCGGCCGGCATCCCGTTCGAACCTTATTCGGCTTCGTTGGCGGAATCGGCGTTGAGCTGGCCGTATTTGCTCTCGCCGATTTTCTCGAGCAGGTCGATCTGTGTTTCGAGGAAGTCGATATGACCTTCCTCGTCCGCCAGCAGCTCCTCGAAAAGTTTCATGGAAACGTAGTCGCCGGCGTCATGACAGATATCGCGCGACTTCTTGTAGGCCGTGCGGGCGTCGTACTCGCCGGCAAGATCGGCTTCCAGAACTTCCTTGACGTTTTGGCCGATGCGTAGAGGTGCAAGGGTCTGCAGATTGGGATGGCCTTCAAGGAAAATGATGCGGGCGACAAGCCTATCGGCGTGATGCATCTCTTCGATGGATTCGGCGCGCTCCTTCTTGGCGAGCTTGGTGTAACCCCAGTCCTCAAGAAGACGATAGTGAACCCAATATTGGTTGACTGCCCCGAGCTCGAGGAACAACGCCTCGTTAAGCCGCTCGATGACCTTTTTGTCGCCTTTCAATGTCCGCTCTCCTGTTTTCCTCATGGAATTGTTTCAAGCGGGACATGAAATCAAATATTTCGGTCTCCGTCGAGTGACGACGGGCGTGATATTCCTCGGTCGTCTGGATAATGATGTCGACGACGTTGGGAAAACAGCCGCAGCAGCGGCCGCGTTTTTCCATGGCGTGGTAGACCTTCGCAGGCACAATAAGCTGCCAACAATCTTCATCGAGAAGGTTGGTGATAACCTCCCGGATTTCCTTATCGGTTATATAATTGCAGCTGCAGACAAGCACGTCTTCATTCCAAACATGACACTGACTATCGTGTTTTCTGCTAAAGAAGATGGTGGCTGTCAAGAAAAAATTTGAGTCGCGTGTCATTCAGTCGGGCGGCCGAAGGGCACTCCGGAGGCGGATAGCTTTTGAAGAATTGGCCTGAAATCCGAATTTCTATCTAGATCAAAGGCATACAGCACAACGTCGTCCGAAAGCGCGTGGCGTTTTTTAGCATCACTCTTTAATGGAAATTCCGTCCCCGCGGCATGACTTGGGCTGTTTCCGCCACAACCGCATGGCCGCTTGCGGCAGCCATCCGCTTTTCCAACTCCGCCCTCTCTCGTACCTGCGCGAGCTTTCTCTGCCGCTGATCGATACCCGGCTTCAGTACCTCGTCCGATCGCTCGCAGACGCCGAAACGCCGGGCCTCGCGTTGCAGGATACCGAGCGCCGGCGTCATATCCTCGATATGCTCGACGACGGTATGGATCACCCCGCTCTGGCTTTGCACCCTGCCGCGGATTTTCACCAGCCGGGCACCCATGACGATCGCCCGGTATTTATCGAATACTTTGCTCCAGACGATGGCATTGGCGACCCCGGTTTCGTCCTCCAGCGTCATGAAGATCACCCCTTTGGCCGAACCTGGACGCTGCCGCACCAGCACCAATCCAGCAACTGTCACCCTCTTTCCGTTCGGTACTGTCAGAAGATCGACATTGCGCGTGATGCCCATTTTCTGAAGTTCCTCCCGCAGGAAGGAAACCGGATGCGCCTTGAGCGACAGGGAGAGATAACGGTAATCCTCGATCACCTGTTCGCCCGGCAGCATGTCCGGCAGCTTCGTCGCAGGCTCGGCCTGGAGATCGACATGACGGACCTGCTCGAAAAGCGGCAGCTCCTCGGTCGCGCTTTTCACATCCAGCGCCCGCACCGCCCAGAGTGCGTCGCGTCGTGACAGTTTGAGGGACTGGAACGCATCGGCATCCGCCAGTCGCTCGATGACGGATTTTTGCAGGCCGGACCGCAGCCAGAGATCGCGCACCGAACTGTAGCCTTTGCCTCGATTGTCGACGAGCCGTTCCATATCGTCTGTCGAGAGACCCTTGATCTGCCGGAAGCCCAGCCGCACCGCATGCCGGGTCTTGATGATCTCGCGCATCTTGTCATGCCGGAAATCGATGGCATTCCGATCGAAGGCAGCCTCTTCCAGACCGCACTCCCAGTTCGATGCATTGATGTCGACCGGCAGGATCTTTACCCCGTGCTCGCGTGCATCCCGCACCAGCTGCGCCGGCGCATAAAAGCCCATCGGTTGGGAATTCAGCATCGCCGCGCAGAAGACGTCGGGATAATAGGCCTTGAGCCATGAGGAGGCATAGACGAGCAGCGCAAAGGAGGCGGCATGGCTTTCCGGAAAACCGTATTCACCGAAGCCTTTGATCTGGTTGAAACACTGTTGCGCGAACTCCGGATCATAGTCCTTTGCGACCATTCCCTCGATGAACCGCTTTTCGAAGTTACCGATCGTACCTGTTCTTTTGAATGTTGCCATCGCTCTGCGAAGCTTATCGGCTTCCGCCGGTTTGAAGCCTGCGGCGGTAATGGCGATCTGCATGGCCTGTTCCTGGAACAAGGGCACGCCGAGGGTTCTTTCCAGAACCGTTTCCAGCTCTTTGCTCGGATATTTGATCGGAATGTTCTTGGCCCGCTGCTCCCGGCGTTTCAGATAGGGATGCACCATGTCGCCCTGGATCGGACCTGGCCGCACGATCGCCACCTCGATGACGAGATCGTAGAACACCTTCGGCTTAAGACGCGGCAGCATGCTCATCTGCGCCCGGCTTTCGATCTGGAAGACGCCGAGCGTGTCGGCTCGCCCCATCATCTCGTAGACCGGCTCACCTTCGTCCCCGTGCTCCTTGTGGCCAAGGTCTGCGAGCGTCTTCTTCACATCGTAATGCAGCTCCAGCAGCGAAAAGGCCTTCCGCAGGCAGGTCAACATGCCGAGCGCCAGCACATCCACCTTGAGGATCTTGACGTTGTCGAGATCGTCCTTGTCCCATTCGATCATGTAGCGATCCGGCATCGCCGTCTTCATGATCGGCACCACCTCGTCGAGCCGGTCCCGCGTAATGACGAAGCCGCCGACATGCTGGGTGAGGTGGCGCGGGAAGCCGAGAAGCTCGGAGGCATATTTCAGCACGTTCTGGGTCACCGGATCCTTGACGTCGAGACCCGCCGCCTTGGCGTCGCGTTCAGAGAGATTGTCCTCCGACCACCCCCAGACGAGGCTGCTGATCGCCGACTGGACATCCTCCGACAGCCCGAAGGCCTTGGCGACCTCGCGGCCGGCCGAACGGGTGCGGTAGGTGGTCACCCCCGCCGTCAGTCCGGCATGTTCTCTTTTGTATTTTTTGTAGATGAACTGAATGACCTCTTCGCGTCGGTCATGCTCGAAATCGACATCGATATCCGGCGGTTCGTCGCGATCCATCGAAATGAAGCGATCGAACAGCAGCGTGCTCTTTTCGGGATCGACCTCCGTTATCTCAAGACAATAGCAGATGACCGAATTTGCCGCCGATCCGCGCCCTTGGCACAAGACCTTGAGTTCATAGCGGGCGTGCTGGATGATCCTGTGCACCGTCAGGAAATAAGAGGCGTAATTCTTATCACTGATAAGCTTCAGTTCGTAATCGATCTGCTTTGCAACTTTCTCAGGAATGCCATCAGGATAACGTTTTGTCGCTCCTGCTCTCGTCAGCCTTTCGAGAGTTTCCTGCGGTGTTTCGCCGGGATCGTTTTCAGGCGGATAATTGTGCTCCAGTTCCTTCAGCGAAAAGGTCAGCCTGTCGAAAAATACCTGCGCATTTTCGATCGCATCGGGATAGTCCCGGAAGATCCGGACCATTTCACGTGAATCCTTGAGGTAGCGTTCGGCATTCGGCGCCAGCAGGAATCCGGCTTGCGCTATCTGCACATGCTCCCGGATCGCGATCACGACATCCGAAAGCGGCCGGCGTTCGGGATGGTGGTAAAGTGGTTGGTTGGTCGCAATCAGCGGCACGCGATTTCCGGCAGCAAGCATGGCAATCACCGCAAAGACCTGCCTGTCGCGACCGTCATAGGCTGGCGCCAGCGCCATAAAAAAAGCCTTGCGGAAGCGTCTGCGAAACCGTTCCAGATAATCTTCCAGCGTCGACTGACCCGCCTGATGACCGACAAGGGTGCGATCGGGAACGAGGGCAAGCATCATCTCGTCCCCCCATTTCATGAGCTCCGCTTCCGTCAGAATGCAGCTTCCCTTGATCGCCTCCTCCTTCAGATTGCCGGCGCTGAGAAGGCGGCAAAGGTTCGCCCAGCCTCGCCGGCTGCGGGGATAGGCGAGGATATCAGGCGTTCCGTCGGAAAAGACGAGACGGGCGCCCGGTTGAACCCGGATAGGATCGAGGATGACCTCCATTTTTCCTTCCTTCTCAGCCTGGACCAGAATCTCATCCCTGTTCTTGTATCTCTCCTCAAGCTGCTCCGCCTGGGCATGCGCCCGCACGACGCCTGCAACCGAATTCCGGTCCGCAATCCCGAGGCCGCCGAGTTTCAGGTAAGCGGCCTGCACGACCATCTCTTCCGGGCTGGAGGCGCCTTCAAGAAACGAGAAATTTGTCCTTGTGCCGATCTCAAAGAATGCGCGCGTGGTTGTCATGCGAACACACCATGCATGAACCAGCGAGGATCAAGCTCCTGACCATAGAAGCCGCGCCGATAGATCCAGAAGCGATGTCCGGTCTCATCCTCGATGCGGAAATAGTCACGCGCCTCGGCGTCATTTCCATCGATCCACCATTCCATGGCAATCCGTTCCGGCCCTTCGCTTCTTGCCACCTGATGCTGCATACGCCGCCAGCGAAAGATCTGCGGCGGACCGTCGGGCACTTCGGCAAGTATGGTCTCGACGGGCTCCGGCGTTGCAAACAGCCGCAGCGGACGCTCTTCGCGGAAAGGAAGCTGGATGTCCTGCTCCGCCTTCCGCCTGGGAAGGCTCTCCATCACAGGAATCGTGATGACGGCGCGTTCCGGAACATGGCTCTCGCGAAGCTGGAAGCTTTGCAGGCAATCCGCACCCAGCCGGGCCGAGACCCGGTCGACGAAGGCCGAAAGCGAGATCTCTCCCTGCCGGTCGCCTTCGAAATCACCCTGCGCCTCGCTGAAGGGATCATGCCGCAACACATTCAACCGCAGGATCTCGAAGCCATAGCCGGCATCGAGATCATCATAGACCGCCTGCAATCGCTCGGAAAAAAGCCCGGCGATGAACTTTGGTTCGCGAAGCGGCTGCGAAGCGCCGACGGAGATGCGAAAGACCCTGCCGTCGACGCGGAACAGGACCAGTTCGAACACCCGCCCGCCAGCCCCCCGCGCCTCCAGCGACGGCTGCAGCAATAGGGCGACCTGCCTGGTGACGGCAAGGATCTGCTCTTCCGTCCCGATGGGCTCGATCAGGCGGCTTTCGGCCGAGAGGCTGGCAACAGGACGCCGGGGCGAGACCGGCTCCTCTTCACGTCCCAGCGCCTGGTCGAGACGCAGAAGCAGCTCCGGGCCGAACCGGCGGGTCAGCGGCGCGCGCGGTGCATCGATGACGTCGCCGATATATTTCAGACCGATCTTGTTCAGGGCAGCGACGGTTTGTCCTTCCAGCCGCAAGGCTGCGACCGGCAAGGACATCAGCACATGTTCCGCCTCCTCGTCCCCGATCACGCCGCCTTGCCCGAAGCGGGACGCGGCCCAGGAAAGGCCTGATGACGATGAAACCGCGCCGCGGGCATCGAATCCCATATGGAAAAGCCGCGACAGCACATCCTTGAGAAGCGCCTTTTCACCGCCGAAGAGATGGGCGCAGCCGCTAATGTCGAGAAACAGACCGTCCTTGCCGTCGAACGCCACCAGCGGCGTATAGCGGTCGCACCAGTCGGCAATGGCCTCCAGCAACCGGCGGTCGGCCGCCAGATCCTCTTCCGCCACCTCGAGCATGGGGTACATGGCGCGCGCTTCGGCAACGCCCAGCTCCTTCCTCAGCCCCAACCTTTCGGCCAACTCGTCCAGTGCCGTCAGCCGCATGGCATTGTTGAGCTTGCCGGAACAGACGATAGGCGGCGTTTCAGGACGCCCTTTCGAACGCCAGGAGAGCCCCCATCGCTTGCGGGCGATCCGGTCCGTTGGCAGATGCGGGAAGCTGAGCGCCAGAATGCGCTGACTGTTCGCCTGGAGGACGAACGAGGTTTGGTTCGGCGACAGGGAGAAATTGGCGGTCATGGGGATTCCACTCCAGAAGAAAGGAGAGCGGGGCCGGATTGCGGCTCTTCTCCAGCGTAAGACGGAAAATCGGATTGCCGATGCTGCCGGAAAGTTTCGATCCATCCGGCAACGGCCGCAGACCGGACGGGGCTGGTTCAACATGCAGACGGATGGCCGCACTGCTTGCCTCCTCTGCTCCGGCCTGGCGGACAAGGAATAGCGGACGGCGGGCAGCATGCGCCCTGAGACTGAGCCTGCGGCTTTCGGTCAGGCCAAAATGGGCGGGATTGCCTCGCACTTCGAAGATGACGGCCGAGAAGGCAGCGCTTTCCACCGCCACCTCCGCCAGCCAGAGCGCCTCATCCAGCTTGCGCGGCGCGGCATGGAGAAACCGCTCCGGGCTCAACCCGAAATCCCGAAGCCCTGGTGCATAGGGACGACCGGCCTCCAGCGTGCCGACGGCATCGCCGATCCAGAGCAACGGCATAAGCCTGCCGGCATCCGCTTCCTGTTTCTGCAGCCGCGCGGCAACAGCCATCGCCAGCCCGCTTGCCGCACCGGCATCGCGAGACAGAGCCGAGCGGAATTCGGTGATCGCATCGAGCGGCAACCCGCCTTCCAGCGCGCTGTCGAGAAATTCAACCCCAAACGCCAAGGGCGGCAGAATGCGTCTCCTGGGTGTCTGACCTCCTGCCGCCAAGGCTTCCTGCTCCGCCGCGGCAAGCGCCGGCGCGAGCCTTCCCTCCAGTCTGGCGATGGTTTCGCGGAGCGCAAAAAGCCGCTCGCGCGCCAGGGCGTGCTGCGCCATGGCGTTCTCCAATTCGTCTTGTTCCTGTTATGTTCTTATAGATTCCAGAGAGCTAATGAAGAGTCAACGGCCATTTTCTATGAATTTATTCCTGCCTTTGATTCCGCACTCGAAAATCGGCGATAAAGGTTCTATATGGGCCCGCAAAGGAAGGAATATTCATGGCCCGCATAGACCAGAGCGATGATTGGCGGGACCGCCATGCGCCGACGATCAGCACCTTCGAGTCGCTGGCGATGGAGGCCTATAGCCATTTGCCGGATGAATTTCGCCAGCTGACGACCAACCTCACGATCGAGATTGAAGATTTCCCCGATGACGACGTTTTCGAGGACATGGCGCTGGAAACCCCTTTCGATCTGCTCGGCCTTTTCGAGGGCAGGGGCATTTCCGAACGTTTCACGCTGGAAACCGGCGAGATGCCGAACCGCATCCGCCTCTACCGCCGCCCCATCCTCGACTACTGGGCTGAGAACGACGAGACGCTCGGCGATATCATCACCCACGTCCTGATCCACGAGATCGGTCACCATTTCGGCCTAAGCGACGATGACATGGAGCGCATCGAGGCAAGCGCCGAGGAAGCCGCCGAACGATAGAGCGCCGCGCGTCCAAGGACGTGCTAAGGGCGCTCTATCACTTTCAATCACGCATAATCCTGTCCAAAAATCGATTACGATTTTCGGGGTTATGCGCTAAAACCTCACTGCTCTGAGAGCTTCATCTCAGGATCGTAATCCTTGCCTTCGACATGCTTGACGACGGCCTGGCCGCATTGCATCGCGCCGGTCGCGGCATTGAAAGCATAGGTCGGCGAGCCCTCCAGCGACCAGCCCTTGTTGAGGACGGCGGTGACCTTGTGGCAAAAGGAAGCATCGTCGGGACCGGTCAGGAAGCGGTAAAGTTTCATTACATCATCTTTCGTGCTGCAATCTGGCGGGCTGCGATCAGGCGGGCTTTATGGACCAGACTTTCCGCTTGGGCAAGATGCAGCCGCTCGATCATCCGCCCGCCTGCATTGATGACGTTCAGCCCATCGGAAGCGGGGTCGGCAAAGGCTGATATGATCGCCTCCGCTTCTGCAATCGCCGCCGGATCGGGGCCGAAATGGCGGTTGGCGGGCTCGATCTGCGCCGGATGGATCAGCATCTTGCCGGCAAAACCCATGGCCCGGCCCTGCAGGCATTCGGCATCGAAACCCTGTTCGTCCCTGAAATCGTTGAAGACGCTGTCGATCGCATCGAGCCCATAGGCGCTGACCGCAAGGACGACCTGCATCAGCCACGGCACGAGATAGCTCCTCCCCGGTTGTGGAAGCACACCGGTTTCCTTGCGTAGGTCGTTGAGCCCGACAACGAGACAATCGAGCCGCGAGCCCGGCGTGCGTCCGGCTTCGGCGATAACAGCCGCATTCAGGATGCCACGCGGTGTCTCGATCATCGCCCAGATGCGCAGATCTTCCGGTGCTTCGGCCTCGGAGAGAAGGTCACTGAGCGCCATGACATCCTGCGGTTGGTCGACCTTCGGCAGCAGCACGGCGTCGGGATTGAGCGCGATTGCCAGTTCCATGTCCGCCAGACCGAAATTGGTCGACAGGTCATTGATGCGGATGATCCGTTCCTTGCCTTCCAGCGGCCGAGCCGAAAAGAAATTCCTCAGATTTTCCCGCGCTTCCGCCTTTCTTTCCGGCGCCACGGAATCCTCGAGATCGAAGATCACGGCATCGCAATCGACCGCATGAGTTTTTTCGAGGGCGCGGGGATTGATGGCAGGCACACTCAACACCGAACGGCGCAGGCGGGCGGAGCGGGTCGTGGGGTTTCGGCTCATGGCGAATTAGTGCCAAGCTTTGAAAGCCGAAGCAAGCAGCCCACCCCAGAACATCGAGCAGAACAACAAAAAGCCATGCTTGCCTTGCAGAGAGGAAAAAGAAGGACCACATTCCTTTCCGAAGAAAGGTCTCTAACCATGCAGAACATTCGCTCCATCTTCCTCATGCTTGCCGGCGCCACTGTGTTTGTGGCCATGCTGCTTCTCACCTTTTCGGTGACGCTCGCCGTCGGCGGCATCCTGACCGTGCTCATGGTCGGACGTGCGCTTTCGATGAAGATGAAGCCCGCTCCGGTTCGTGCCAAGGCAAATAACGGCCATCGCGAAATGCGGGTGTGGAACGACGGCCGCGGCACGATCATCGATCTCTGATCATCTTTTCGCTGAAAATTTGGCCGACACTGTCGCATCGCGCGTCCATGTTACGTCTTTGAAGCAGCCAGGCATTCAGCCGGCGCTTTAGAAACGAATGGAGGACAAGCATGGATACGACGACAGAGAGCAACCCGACCAAGATGCCACCGGTCAAGAATGGCCTGCTGCCCTATCTGACGATCGACGGCGCAGTGAAAGCTGCGGAATTCTACAAGAAGGCCTTCGGCGCCGAAGAGGCCTATCTCGTGCCGGTCGACGAAAGCGGCCGAACGATGCATGTGCATCTTTACATCAACGGCAGCTCCCTTATGCTGTCGGATGCCTATCCCGAACACGGTCATCCCTTCAAAGGCCATGAAGGCTTCGCCATTCAGCTGGTGGTCGACGATATCGATTTCTGGTGGAACCGTGCCGTGGCTGCCGGCGCCGAAATCGTCATGCCGGTCGAACTGATGTTCTGGGGCGACCGCTACGGCCAGCTTCGTGATCCGTTCGGCGTCCTCTGGGGCCTGAATGCGCCGTCCAAATAAGGGACAGGCTCAATCGGCGGATCGCGCGAAACGTCGCGTGGCCGCCGTCTGTGAAAAGATTCTCCTTCATTTCGGCGAAAAACTGGACTAGATGCAAATTCAGAAAGTAGATTTGCTGAAATGGAGCATGGATCATGGATAAATTCGTGAAGCTCACGGGCGTTGCAGCGCCGCTGCCGGTCGTCAACGTCGACACCGACATGATCATTCCGAAGGATTATCTGAAGACGATCAAGCGCACCGGCCTCGGCACCGGCCTCTTCGCGGAAGCCCGCTACAATGAGGACGGCTCAGAAAACCCGGATTTCGTGCTGAACAAGCCGGCCTACCGCGATGCCAAGATCCTCGTTGCCGGCGACAATTTCGGCTGCGGCTCCTCGCGCGAGCACGCCCCCTGGGCGCTGCTCGATTTCGGCATCCGCTGCGTCATCTCGACCAGCTTCGCCGACATCTTCTACAACAACTGTTTCAAGAACGGCATTCTGCCGATCAAGGTCAGCCAGGAAGATCTCGACAAGCTGATGGACGACGCCTCGCGCGGCTCCAACGCCATCCTCACCGTCGACCTCGAAAACCTCGAGATCACCGGTCCCGATGGTGGCTTGATCAAGTTCGATCTCGACGAATTCAAGCGCCACTGCCTGCTGAACGGTCTCGACGATATCGGCCTGACGCTGGAAAAAGGCAAGGCGATCGACAACTTCGAAAAGAAGAATGCCGCTTCGCACCCCTGGGCAGCCTGAGCCCAATCCAATCGATTACCGATCAAGCCGGGCATTTGCCCGGCTTTTTCTTTGGTGTGGGTCAAAGAAATTTTTCTTTCCAGCCCCTGAGTTTTTCGAGCGACACACCGATGCCGCCGCAGACTTCGATAAGCGGATGGTCGAAGCGCTGAAGCAGTCCGGCATGCACATCGGCAACGGCAAGGGCCGCGCCGCAAGCCGGCTCGACCAGAATGCGCTGCGCATCGGCAAATTTCAGGCAGGCGGCAACGGCATCGGCGTCGCTGACGACAACACTTTCAATCGGATGCTGCTTCGGCAGGTCGAAGACATGCTGCGCCACTTGCCGCGCGCCGAGCGAATTGGCAATCGAAGTAATGGCGGGAAGGGTGATGCGCTCATTCGCCCTGAGACTGGCGTTCAGCGAAGCCGCCCCTTCCGTTTCGACGGCGATAACAGGCACATCGAAAAGCCCGTTTCGCTTCAAGCCCTCGACAATGCCGGCAAGCAGCCCGCCACCGCCGACGCTGGTGACGACGCAATCGAATTTTGCCCCCTTCGCCACCACCTCGTCGATTAGCGTGGCATGGCCATCCCACAGAAGCGGATGGTCGAAGGGGTGCACATAGGTTGCCTTGCGGCTTCGGGCGAGTTCGACTGCATGGGCATTGGCCTCGTCGAAAACCGAACCATGAACGAGGACATTGGCGCCCGTTGCGGCAATCGTCTGGCGTACATCGGCCGCCGTCGTCTCCGGCACGACGATCGTGACCGGCACATCGAGCGCCCGGCCGGCATAAGCCGCCGCAATGCCGGCATTACCGCCAGAAGCACAGAAGATCTCGCGCGCGCCATTTTCCACCTCGTACTGGCAAAGCCGGCCGACACCGCGCAGCTTGAAGCTGCCGGAAGGCTGCAGCGCATCAAGCTTCAGCCAGAGCGGTTTGCCGCTGGCGCTATGGCCAGGTGCTGTCTGAACCAAGGGCGTGTCGAGATGGAGAGGTACGAAAGGCATGGGGAACCATCCAGGGAAATAAAGGTGGAGCCGCCTTTCTAATCCGTTTGCGGGCGCAGGAGCAATCATCGCTGCTCAGAGCGATGCGTACCGATTCACCGCTTCTGTCGCTTGAAATGCCCATTTCCGGGGTCTAAGAAACCGCAACTTGTTTTTCCCAGGAGGGTTTCATGACAGCGCGCAATCTTTTCCTGCTGCCGGGTGACGGCATCGGTCCCGAGGCCATGGGCGAGGTTCGCAAGATCATCGCCTATATGAACGAGGCGATGAATGCCGGTTTCGTCACCGACGAAGGCCTTGTCGGCGGCTGCGCCTATGATGCGCATGGTGCGGCGATCTCGGAAGCCGACATGCGGAAGGCGCTTGCCGCCGATGCCGTTCTCTTCGGCGCCGTCGGTGGCCCGAAATGGGATAGCGTGCCTTACGAAGTGCGCCCGGAAGCTGGCCTGCTGCGCCTGCGCAAGGATCTGCAGCTCTTCGCAAACCTGCGCCCCGCCATCTGCTATCCGGCCCTTGCTGCGGCCTCGTCGCTGAAGCCGGAGCTGGTCGAAGGTCTTGACATTCTGATCATCCGCGAGCTGACCGGCGGCGTCTATTTCGGCGAGCCGAAGGAGATCATCGACCTCGGCAACGGCCAGAAGCGCGGCATCGACACGCAGGTTTACGATACCTACGAGATCGAGCGCATCGCCGGCGTCGCCTTCGAAATGGCCCGCACGCGGCAGAATCGCGTCTGCTCCATGGAAAAGCGCAACGTCATGAAGTCGGGCGTGCTCTGGAACCAGGTGGTGACCGAGACGCACAAGGCAAAATATTCCGACGTCCAGCTCGAACACATGCTGGCCGATGCCGGCGGCATGCAGCTGGTGCGCCAGCCGAAGCAGTTCGACGTCATCGTCACCGACAACCTCTTCGGTGACATGCTCTCCGACGTCGCCGCCATGCTGACCGGCTCGCTCGGCATGCTGCCGTCGGCCTCGCTCGGCGCGCCTGACGGCAAGACCGGCAAGCGCAAGGCGCTCTACGAGCCGGTGCATGGCTCGGCCCCCGACATTGCCGGCAAGGGCATCGCCAATCCGATCGCCATGATCGCCTCATTCGCCATGTGCCTGCGTTACTCCTTCAATCTGGTGAAGGAAGCCGACGATCTGGAAAAGGCGATCGCCAACGTGCTCGACAAGGGCATCCGCACCGGCGACATCATGGCCGACGGCGCAAGACAGGTCGGCACCGTCGAGATGGGCGATACGATCCTCGCCGAATTCAAGACGCTTTCTGCCTGATATTTCACGTGAAACAGTTCCGGCCCTTCGCAGCATTCTTGCGGAGGGCTTTTTTCTCAAGGCCGCGAACCGCATCGGCTTGGTCGAATTATCCCAAACCGACTATCCTCGGCCACAATCTCGTGTATTTTTGCGCCGGATTTTAACGGGCGCATAACCTCGGCATTGGAAGCGATCTTCCAATGGATTATGCGCCAATTCAAAATAATAGAGCGTCCTTAGCGCGTCGTGGCACTTTAGGGCAAATTCGAACGGACGACGGAATGCGGGCATTTTGGGCTTCCCTGAACAGGCGCTGGCGCCGGAGCAGTGCCGGCATGCCGCCTTTGCGCTGGCAGGCCTGCCTCTTCCTCACGCTCAATGCCGTGATCCTTTCCATGCTGCTCTTCGACGCGCCGATCGGCGCCAGCGAGGCTCCTGCACCGGTGAAGCACCTCGGCGAGATGCTGACCGGCTTCGGTGATTCCGCCTGGCTGATCTACATCAGCATCCTGCTGTTCTTTCAGGGTCGGGCAGGCTACAAGCTTGTCAAGACGGCGCGCTCCAAGGCGCAGGCGCTGTATGTCAGCTGGATCGGCGCCTATCTCTTCACCACGGTCGTCTTCTCAGGCCTGCTCGCCAATCTGCTGAAGCGGGCGATCGGCAGGGCGCGTCCCGACCATTTCCACGACTACGGCATCTTTTCCTTCACGCCCTTCTCAGGCCATGCCGCTTTCGAAAGTTTCCCGTCCGGCCATTCCACCACGGTCGGCGCCTTCTTCGCCGCCTTCGCACTGCTGTTTCCACGCTATCGCGTTGCCTTCATCGTCTGCGCGATCTGGCTCGGCATGACACGTGTCATGGTCGGCGCCCATTATCCGAGCGACGTCATCGCCGGCCTTGCCTTCGGCGCCTGGTTCTCGCTGCTGACGGCGATCGTCTTTGCGCGCTGTGGCCTGCTCTTCAAGCTGGCGCCGGATGGCTGGCCGCTCGCCAAGCGCCTTTTCCCGACGCGAAAAAACCCGGCGCCTTGTGAGCGCCGGGCTTCTTTTCTTGAGCGCTGAGCGCCTCTCAATCCATTGCGTGGATATCCCTGTTCTTCGTTTCCGGCAGGAAGATCAGGCCGATCACCAGCGTGATCGTCGCAAAAACAATCGGGTACCAGAGACCGTAGTAGATATCGCCTGCGGCAGCGCTCATCGCGAAGGCCGTCGCCGGCAGCAGGCCGCCGAACCAGCCATTGCCGATGTGATAGGGCAGCGACATGCCGGTATAGCGGATGCGGGTCGGGAAGAGCTCGACCAGCAGAGCGGCGATCGGGCCGTAGACCATCGTCACATAGAGGACGAGGACGAACAGCACGGCAATCGTGCCGACCCAGTTGACGCGGTTGGGATCGGCGACCATGGCGAAGCTACCGCCGTTGGCGATGTTATAGACCGCCATGTCGGTGACGCCATTGGCCTCATCCGCGGTCAGCAGCTTGGTCTCGACCAGCTTGGCCGCCGGCACGGTTTCCTTCTCGCCGGCGCGCACGGCATCGGCATTGAGCGACAGTTCCGGATTGGCTGCGATAAAGGCATCGAGCTTGGCATCCGGCACTTTGACGGCGCCGCGGTTCAGCGGGTAGCCGGCATCGTGGAGCGCGATGTTGACACCCTTTTCGAAGGCGGCGGTCATGCTCTTGGCCTTGTCGCCGGCAGCGACGACGTCGAAGCTTGGGATCGTCGCGTTGCCGACCTTCACCGTTGCCGGCTGCCCGGCGGTACCGGGCACGACATCGTAAGGCACCGAATTTTTCGTCAGGAACGCCGTTGCCACGTCGCAGGAGCTGGTGAACTTGGCCGTACCGGTCGGGTTGAACTGGAACCGGCAATCGGCCGGATCAGCCGTCACCGTTGCCCGAATCGAAGCCTGCGCTTCGGCAAGCGCCGGGTTCGCCGTCCAGGTCATCGCCTTGAACAGCGGATTATAGGTCACCGCCGCGATGAGAAGACCTGCCATGATGATCGGCTTGCGGCCGATCTTGTCGGAGAGGCCGCCGAAGATGACGAAGAACGGCGTGCCGAGGAGAAGTGCGATGGCGACCATGACATTGGCCGAGAACAGATCCACCTTCAGCACGTTCTGCAGGAAGAACAACGCATAGAACTGGCCGCCGTACCAGACGACTGCCTGGCCCATGGTGGCGCCGAGCAGCGCGATGATCGCGATCTTGGCATTTTTCCACGTCCCGAAGGCCTCGGTCAGCGGCGCCTTGGAGCCTTTGCCTTCCGCCTTCATCCGCTGGAACGCCGGCGATTCGTTCATCTTCAAGCGGATCCAGACCGAAACGCCGAGCAGGACGACCGAGACCAGGAACGGAATGCGCCAGCCCCAGGCGGCAAACTGAGCCGCACCCATCAGATATTGCACAAAGACGATGACGATCAGCGACAGGAACAGGCCAAGCGTCGCCGTTGTCTGGATCCACGAGGTGAAGTAGCCGCGGCGCCCGTTCGGCGCATGTTCGGCGACATAGGTCGCCGCACCGCCATATTCACCACCCAGCGCCAGACCCTGGAGCAGGCGCAGCCCAATCAGGATGATCGGGGCGGCGATGCCGATCGTGGCGGCGCCCGGCAGGACGCCGACGAGGAAGGTCGACAGACCCATGATCATGATCGTCACCAGGAAGGTGTATTTGCGCCCGACGAGATCGCCGAGACGGCCAAACACCAGCGCGCCGAAGGGGCGTACCAGGAAGCCGGCGGCAAAGGCAAGCAGCGTGAAGATGTTGCGCGTTGCCTCAGGATATTGGGTGAAATAGGTCGCGCCGATATAGGTGGCGAGCGAACCATAGAGATAGAAATCGTACCATTCGAAAACGGTGCCGAGCGAAGATGCGAAGATGACCTTCTTCTCCTCGCCGGTCATCGGACCGGCCTTCGCGCCGTCGACGCTTGCGACATTTGCCATTGTCTGTCCTCCACAGAGTGATGAGCACGCGCGCGGCCTACTTTCCTCAAAGCATACCCCTGGCCACGACACGCCTGACGAGAGTGTGCCAGAAACCACAGATCAAAAAGAGAGATGCTTTGGGATTATGACTTTAGTCTAATGGCGCCACGCTTTGTCATGCGCATCAAGCTCGCCACCGCCGTGACGCCGCGGATTGTGATGTGGACCGTTACGCTCTCAACGCCTGCGCCGGCGATTGCCGGTAGGCGAGCACTGCCGGCAGCGCGGCAAGAATTGTGGCAAAGGCAAGCAGCACTGCCGCAAGCCAGGCGTCTTCCCGCGCGAAGCCGACCGGCATGGCGACCCCACTCGTTTGTGAGAGCATGCCGGACAAGATGAGGGCCGCGGCATAACCGAGCGCGAATCCGAGTGCGATGCCAATTGCCACCAGGAAGAAGAATTCCAGCCAGACGATGCCGAAAATCGCGCCGCGCGGGGCGCCGAAGGCCCTCAGCGCGCCAATCTGACGGCGGCGCTGGCCGATATGGATGACCGTGACCAGCACCAGCGAGGCTGCGACGAGAGCTTGCGCGCCGGAGGCGACCGCGACGAGGATCTGTTTGGCGTCGCCGAGCGTGGCATAGAGATTGGTCAGCACCTCGCCGGGAAAGACGGCGACGGTATTGCCGCTGCGATAGTCCTGCCGCAGCTTGTAGGCATCGGCGATCGTCTTCGGCTTGACGAGAATGGCGGGAAGGCCGGGAGCTTCCGCAGTCCAGCTCTCATCAAGCGCGGCATCGGGATCGGCTTTCCCGTGATGCCCATGCCCATGATCGGCGCTGGCTTCCTCATGCTCATGATCATGTAGATCCTCGGCGCCATTCTCCGCATGCTCCTTCGCCTCCATGCCATGGATGTGCCAGACGGCCTGGATCGGAACGAGAATCGCTCGGTCCCAGGTGGTGCCGGTCGGCCGCAAACGGCCGGCGATATGATAGACGAGCTCGGTATGGGTCTCGCCGCCCTCTTCCAGCGATCCGTGCATCGGCTTGATCTCGCCGCCGAGCGGCAGCTTGACGGCCGAGCCGATCACCGCCTCGCCCTCGCGCGCAAAAATCTTGCCTTCTGCTAAACCGCCGGACAGGTTCTGCGCCAGCATGGTCGTTGTGCCGACGATCGGATAGCCGGAGAAGGAATCGCCAAAGCCGATCGGGGCTGCCCAATCGACCCGTGGATCCGCGGCAAGCTTGCCCAGGACCTCGCCCGGCATCAGCGGCAGCGGCGAGGGCTGCAGGAAGACGGAGGACAGTACGAGCTGCGTCTCGCTGCCGCCGGCGCCGATCACAAGATCGAACTTGTCGGCAGCGCGGGCGCTGCCGAGGCGAAGCGCCCGCTCTTGCAGGACGACGGAAACGCCAAGCGCGGTCGCAAGCGCCACGAGCAGCACGACCACCAGCGACCCCGCCCAGAGGCGACGAAGATCGGAAAGGATGAAGCGGATCATGCAGCCTCTCCCGCCGTCGTCGCGGAATCTTCGCTGATCCGACCGGAACCGAAGGTGATGCGCCGGTCGAGGCGGTTGGCCAAGCGATGGTCGTGTGAAACGACAATCAGCGTGCTGCCCTCGGCAATGGCCAGATCGAGGATGAGATCGCCGACCGCCTCGCCGCTTTCGGCATCGAGGCTTGCGGTCGGCTCGTCGGCGATGATGACGCCAGGCTTGCGCAGCAGTGCTCGGCCGATCGCCACGCGCTGCATCTCGCCGCGTGACATGGTTTCGATTTTCTGGCCGGGGCGGGAAAGACCGACCGTCCTCAAAAGTGCATGCGCCCGCTCGATGACATCACCTGTCGCAGCGTCGGCGAGCCGCGCCGGCAGCAGCACGTTTTCCACCGCCGACAGGCCGGGAAAGAGATGGAACTCCTGCATGACCAGGCCGATATTTGCAGCACGGAACCGGTCGCGCCGGCTTTCTGAAAAAGCCGCGATATCCTCGCCGTTCCAGCGGATGCGGCCTTGCCGTGTCCGCTCCAGCCCGGCAACGATATTGACGAAGGTGCTCTTGCCGGAGCCTGACGCGCCTGTAATGGCGACCCTGCTGCCTGCATCGATCGACAGCCGGCCGATCGCCAGTGCCGGCGAGGACAGGCCCGGGAAGGTGACGGTCAGGTTTTCGATATCGAGAGCGAGCATATTGGTTCAGACGGCGAAATATTCGGCCTGGCGGATTCGCAGCAGGCTGACAAAGCCGGTGTCCGGATCCGTCCACGAACCATATTCCAGCGTGCCGCGCACTTCGATCGTCTGGCGCGACTGCACGAAGGTCTGTTTCTCCAAGAGATAGACGACCACGATATTATCAGGCCAGTCCGCATCCGAGGAACAAAAGGGGCAGAGCGACATCGGCACTTCGGTCAGCACGAAGAACTGGGCCTCGGCCTTCAATGGCGGCGCCATGAAGCCCTTCATACTGATGTCCTGACCGGCAAGGCGCTTCACCTTGTCTGAGAATTCAAGGCCGAGCACGCCGAACTTGCCGTAGAGCTCACCGAACGCAAGCGAAGAATCGGCAGCGCGAACGAGGGAAGCGGTGAGGGGAAGCATAATGGCGGCGCCGATCAGCCGGCGGCGGCTGAGATGCAACGAAGAAACTGTTTCCATGGCGACCTCCAAGAAGCAAATCCCGGCCGCTGAACGGCCGGGACCATGATCGATGAAAGAGGCAAGGCCGGCAAGCGGCCTTGCCAGATCAGTTGGTCTGCTTGGCGCCGAGAGCGAAGGCGTCGGCGAGCACGCGATAGACGTCGCTCTGTTCCAGGTAGCCGTGGAAGCCTTCAGCGCCCGGACCAGCCGACTGCAGAACGACGTCGTCGACCGCATGGACGCCGCTCTCGCTGCTTTTGGGAAGATTGCCCTGAACGAAGACTGCGCCGGGAACATCCTTATACTGTTCGTTGGCGACATATTCCTTCTTTTCGTTCTGGACAGCCGGAACGAAGGGACCATCAAGCTTCGGACGGAAGGTCTCGTAGTGGTCAGGGCCGTTGTTGGCGCTGAGAAACAGTCGGCGGCTGACGTCGATCTTATCGGGATAGCCGTCGCCGTTTTCGTCCTTGTAGTTCGGGAAGCCGGCTTCGGCATAGGTCCCGACCTTTTCGCGCATTTCCGTGCCGGGCTTTTCATCATCGACGGTGCCGATGATGGATACGCCATGCGTGTGGTCGCCGGTGACGACGATCAGCGTGTCCGGATGCGCCTTCTGGAAGTCGCGGGCAACGCCGATCGCCTGGTCGAATTCGATGGTTTCGATAACGGCGCGATCCCAATCGAGCGGATGGGACATTTTGTCGATCGAGGAGCCTTCGACCATCAGGTAGAAGCCATCAGGATTCTTGGAAAGGCGGTCGAGCGCAACCTTGGTCATGGCGACGAGACCCGGCTGGTTCGGGAACTTGTCGACGGTGCCCTTCTTCAGGAACTCGCGATCAAGCGTGACGTCCATATTGCCGGTGTGGAACAGGCCAAGGAGATTGCCTTCAGCCGATGCATTGGCTGCGAGCTCGTTCTTGTCGGTCGCTAGCTTGTAGCCAGCATCCTGGAAAAGCTTGATGTAATCTTGATTGTCCTTGCGCTTGGAACCGGGAACTTCTTTGCCGAGGAAATAGGCCGAGCCGCCGCCAAGCAGGACTTCCGGCTTGACGTCCAGCAGCATGCCGACGATGTCGGCCTTGTCGCCGCGGTTGCGGGTGTGGGATACGACCGCAGCCGGCGTGGCGTCTTCGACCTCCGCCGTTGCAACGATGCCGATCGCCTTCTTGGTCAGGCGGCGAACGGCTTCCGCGAAGGTTTCAACGCGCGGGTCATCGAGAGAGGCCGGCGTACGGTCCGCATAGACGCCGATCGCGTTGACGGCCGTCTTGTGGCCCGTCATGTAGGCGGACATGGTGTTGGCCGAGTCCGTGGCAACGGCGTTCGTCGCCGACGTGCCGATAAAAGCCATGCGATCGAGATCGTCCATATTCAGGCGGCCATTCGCCTTACCTTCGGTCATGCCCTTGGACATGATGCGGGCAGCGGTGCGATGTGCAACGGAAAGCCCGTCGCCGAGCAGGAAGATGATGTTCTTGGCCTTCGGCTGGGCTGCCGTTTCGTAAACGTTCCAGGTGACGGACTTCGTTTCGTCTCCGGCCGCGACTTCGATCTTGTAGTCGCCCGGCGCGGAAATCTTCAGGCCACGCAGCAGGATAGCGGAGCCGAGAGCCTTGTCGTCCTTGCCTTTTTCCAGTTCGACGAACTGCGCCTCGCCCCCGAGAACGGTCTTGTAGTCCTGGCCATTGACGGTGATCTTCACGTCTTCGGGCTTGACCTGCTTGTTGAGCTCAACCTTGAAATCGAACGGCGAACCGGCAAGGATCGTCGCGCGATCAAGCGGATAGACCGTCGTCGCCTGAGCGGCGCCCGCAAGGATGGTGGTGGCCGCAAAGGCGGCGAGAAGCGTACGCATGGAAAACCCCCGTTTTCGTTGCAGACATTAACAACCCGGCCGGGATACCTCCCGAGGATGACATCGGCATGACAAAATGTCGCAGGATTGCGGCCGCCGCTTTCACCTGCAGGCTCTGAGCGCAAAAACCTTGACTCCTGTGGAAAACCTTCTAAGAGCAACACCGGAAAAGGAATCTCCATGGTTCGCGACGAACACGCCATTGCCGAATGCAATGACCGGGCACGGGTTGCCGGGGTGGATATTGCCGTTCCGGTTTCTGCCAAAACCAAGGCCAAAACGACGACGAAAACCGTCTGACGTCTCTGGCCTGCCGCTCTCTCCCCGGCTCGGCTGGGGACAGGAAGACGCGATTGATCGCGCCTTTCCCCTCACCGGACAAGAGGAGAGAAGAGAAAGAGAGCTTGAGAAATGGGTTTCAAAGTAGCAGTTGCGGGAGCGACCGGAAATGTTGGCCGGGAGATGCTCAACATCCTCTCGGAGCGTGGCTTCCCCGCCGATGAGGTCGTGGCACTCGCATCCTCGCGTTCGCAGGGCACCGAGGTTTCCTTCGGTGACCGGACGCTGAAGGTCTCCAATCTGGAGAATTACGATTTCTCCGATACCGACATCTGCCTGATGTCGGCCGGCGGCGAGATTTCCAAGAAGTTCTCCCCGAAGATTGGCCAGCAGGGCTGCATTGTCATCGACAATTCCTCGGCTTGGCGCTACGACGCCGACGTGCCGCTGATCGTGCCGGAAGTGAACCCGGATGCCATCAGCCAGTTCACCAAGCGCAACATCATCGCCAATCCGAACTGCTCGACCGCCCAGCTGGTGGTGGCGCTGAAGCCGCTGCATGACTTCGCCAAGATCAAGCGCGTAGTCATCTCGACCTACCAGTCGGTCTCCGGCGCCGGCAAAGACGGCATGGACGAGCTCTTCAATCAGACGCGCGCCGTCTTCGTCGCCGATCCGATCGAGAACAAGAAGTTCACGAAGCGTATCGCCTTCAATGTCATCCCGCACATCGACGTCTTCATGGAGGACGGCTACACCAAGGAAGAATGGAAGGTGCTGGCCGAGACGAAGAAGATGCTCGACCCGAAGATCAAGGTGACCTGCACGGCGGTGCGCGTGCCGGTTTTCATCGGTCATTCGGAATCGGTCAACATCGAATTCGAAAACGAGATCACTGCCGATCAGGCCCGCGACATCCTGCGCGATGCACCGGGCTGCCTCGTCATCGACAAGCGCGAGGATGGCGGCTACATCACGCCATATGAATCCGCCGGCGAGGATGCGACCTACATCTCTCGCATCCGCGAGGACGCAACGGTCGAAAACGGCCTCAACATCTGGGTGGTCTCCGACAATCTGCGTAAGGGTGCTGCGTTGAACGCCATCCAGATCGCCGAGCTGCTCGTCAATCGTGGTCTCGTCAAGCCGCGAAAGCAGGCCGCCTGATACCATTTGTAAACCATAATGTGCTAAAGCCCTGCTGATGATGAAGGCAGGGCTTTTTGCCGATTTGTGGACGCTTCTGTCCATAAGCGCTTGCTGAAAAAGGCGGTCGTGACAACATCGCCTTCGGCTGGCATTCTGCCCGGCATCAAGCCAAAGCATGCCGTCCAAAACCGTGCAGCGGTTCGGGACAGCGACATGAACAGAACGAAGACTTTGAGCGCGTCGCATGGCCCCGATCGGCCGCGGCGCGCTTCAGTAGATCGGAAGCGGGGTTTCTCATGCGCATGACAACATTCTTTCTGGCGGCGTTTACGGCGGCGGGCGTCCTGCACGCGCTGCCGGCGGCGGCCCAGGGCGCTCAATGCGGCAATAATAGCAGCGGTTTCGGTGCATGGGTCGCCGACTTCAAGCAGGAAGCGGCGGCAAACGGCGTCAGCCGCTCGGTCCTCGACCGCGCCTTCGCCAACGTCAATTACAACAGGCCGACAATTGCCGCCGACCGAGGCCAGAAGAGCTTCAAGCTCTCCTTCGACGCTTTCATGCAGAAGCGCGGCGGGGCCGCCGTCATCTCCCGCGGCCGCAGCATGAAGGCCGCCAACCAGGCACTTTTTGCCTCGATCGAGCGCCGTTTCGGCGTTCCGGCCGGCCCGCTGATCGCGATCTGGGGCATGGAGACCGGTTTCGGCAGCTATATGGGCAACCAGCATACGCTGTCGGCTGTTTCGACCCTTGCCTATGACTGCCGTCGTTCGGACTATTTCACCGACCAGCTCTATGCAGCACTCCAGCTCGTCTCCGAGGGCTATCTGAGCCCGCAGGCCAAGGGTGCCGCCCATGGTGAAATCGGCCAGACGCAGTTTCTGCCGCGCAATGTCGTGCGCTTCGGCGCCGATGGCGACGGCGACGGCCGCGTCGACATGGTCGGTTCCCGCGCCGATGCCCTGGCCTCGACCGCGAATTTCCTCAAGGGCCACGGCTGGCGCGCCGGCGCCGGCTATCAGCCCGGAGAGCCGAATTTCGTCGCCATCCAAGGCTGGAACGCCGCCAGCGTCTACCAGCAGGCGATCGCCTATATCGGTCAGCAGATCGACGGCAGATAGGCTCTCATCGATAAGAATACTCGAAACGCCGCTGCGATATGCGGCGTTTTTCATACGCGGGAATCAAAGCCGCCGCCGGACAATCGCCACGCTGATCAAAACGTCGGTCGTGCGCGACCAATTGACGGCGAGCTTAGCAACAATCCTTAAAAAACCGATAAACCGGCATGTCCCTAGATTTCGGGACGAATGAAGTCGCGTGTCTCGGCGTCCATGACCCAGAGTTCACCGGTCGAAATGTCGAACCAGGCGCCGTGGAGATGAAGGCTTCCCGCTTCCTCGAGAGCCTTGATGTCGGGGAAGCTTCTGAGATTGTTGATCGAATTGCGGATGGAGACACGCTCAAGCGCCGTCTGCCGCTCGGCCGCCGTCATCACGTCGTTGCTCTGGATCTGCTCGGCGGCCGGTCTGACCAGCGACATCCAACGGCCGATGAAATCGCCAGGCGACAGCGGTTCGGCATTCGGGTCGAGCGCTGCGCGGATGCCGCCGCAGCGTCCATGGCCCATCACGACGATATCCGAGACCTTCAGCGCCTGTACCGCAAATTCGAGCGCGGCCGAGGTCGAGTGGAAATGGCCGTCCGGCTCGTAGGGCGGCACCATGTTGGCGACGTTGCGAATGACGAAGAGCTCGCCCGGGCCGGCATCGAAGATCAGCTCCGGTGCCGCGCGGGAATCCGAACAGGCAATGACAAGCGTATGGGGGTCCTGACCGTTTTCGGCAAGCTGCCGATACCTGTCGCGGGCGTCGGCATAACGCCCGTTCATGAAGTTGCGATAGCCGTCCAGAAGAGGTGTTGGAAAACGCTGCATGCTTTCTGGATTAGCGCGCGCGGAAGACAAGATCAACTGCTGCACTGCAAAATGAACATATCGGCAAATGCGTCATTTTTTCCGCCGCTGCGCCGGGTGCATGAGCCGGCGCATCTGCACCATGGCCATCGGCGTCGAAAGGCTGGAAGCATCGCTTGCCAGCATCAACTCGTTGCTGCCGCGCTTGACGGCACGCGCAAGAACCTCGAAGACGCTGGCGGTGGCAAGCTGCAGCGCCTTTTCGTCCTCGAGCCCGGAAAGCAGGCGCGACAGGAAGACGGCGGCCAGCAGGTCGCCGAGACCATTCGGCGGGTTTTCGACGACGCGGTGCTCGGCAAGAAGCGCGTGGCGACCGGAAAGATAAAGATTGCCGGTACCGCCCGCCATCATCGGCACGGCTGAAGTGACGAGCATGCGCGATGGTCCGAGCGCGAGCGCCGCCTCCATGATCGTGCCGTTGTCTTCGAGGGCCGCCCCCGAAAGCCATGCGAGCTCGTAGCGGTTCGGCGTCGCCAGCGAGGCGAGCGGAATGAGATGATCGCGAATGGCCTCTGCGGTCGCTTCCGGCACATAAAGTCCGCCGAGATCGCCCATGACAGGATCGCAGACATAAAGCAGCTCAGGATTGTTTTGCCTGAGCGCACCGATCAGCCGGGCGACGGAGCGCGCCTGGGCGGCATTGCCGAAATAGCCTGAAAGCACTGCCTTGACTTCGCCGATCCAGGGCGCGCGGATCAGATCGTCGATCGCCGCGTCGAAATCCGCTTCGGCGAAAGTCAGCCGTGTCGAGCGGCCGTGGCCGGGATGCCAAGGCAGCACGATGGTCGGCAGCGCCCAGACCGGATGACCGAGCGTCTCCAATGCAAACACCGCCGCCCGATTGCCAACCGAGCCCCGGACCACATGGCTCGAAATGACGATGACTGCGCCCGCTGCATTTTCCGACATGATACCCAAGATCCGAATGATGACCGCGTTTGATGATCTTTTTGACGCCACGCTGTCAACCATTCTTCACGCGAGCATGGAAATGTCCGGCGGAACGAAAAACCGGAAGACGCGACTTTCGCTTTCGTTTGGCAAAGAAATCGGAAAATTTCTTACAAACTCTCGTTTCCAGCGCCAATAAAGCGTCAAAACATTCCTTCGGACCTCTCTTTTAGAGATTTTTTCGAAGAATCTTCTGCTAGCTTGCAAAAAATCAGACATTGAGGGAGGCGATCCATGGCTGCCAGAAACAATCCGAAACGGGAAAAGCAGATCGAAAGCGCGCGCAAGATCGCCAAGGCGACAGGCGAGGCGCATCTCGATCCGGCAATTCTCTTCGGCCGGGCAAGCAATGACGATCTCGAACTCTATACGCCGGAAATGCTGGCACTCTCCGCCGTGCATTCGGCAAAGGAACTCGCCGCCTGGAACGGCAAGGCGCCCCGCGTCAGCATCGACACGATTGCCGATGTGACGCCTGGTGGCATCGCGGTCTCGGTGCTGTCAGTCACCGACCAGAATATGCCTTTTCTGTTTGAATCGGTCATGGGCGAAGTGACGAGCACCTATCGCGACCTGTTCATGGCCGTGCATCCCATCCTGGTCATGGAGAAGGGCAAGGCGCCGGCGCTTTATTCTGCCGATCACCCGAGCGATCCGGCCAACCGCGTCAGCCATATCCAGCTTCATGTTGCGCCGCTCAATTCCGCCCAGGCGGCCGATCTCGTCAAACGCATCGAAAAAGTGCTCGAACAGGTCCGCCTGTCGGTGTCCGACTGGAAGCCGATGCTTGCCAAGCTCGACGGGGTGATCGCCGAGCTTTCGGCGAATGCCGCCGGCCGTAGGAAGGCCGAACATGCCGAGGCGGTGGCCTTCCTGACCTGGCTGCGCGACGAGAATTTTACGTTTCTCGGCATGCGCGAATATGTCTATTCGGGCAAAGGCGCTGACGCCAAGGTTGAGCGCGACAAGGGTGCTGGCCTCGGCATCCTCTCCAATCCCGATGTTCTGGTGCTGCGCACGGGCAAGGACGCTGTGACCACCACGCCTGAGATCCTCGCCTTCCTCGACGGCCCCGACTTTTTGATCGTCACCAAGGCCAATGTGAAATCGATCGTCCATCGCCGCGCCTATATGGATTATGTCGGCGTCAAACGTTTCGACGCCGAGGGCAACGTCACCGGCGAACTGCGCGTCGTCGGCCTTTTCACCTCGACGGCCTATACGTCGCTTGCCTCCGAAATCCCGCTGCTGCGGTCCAAGATCGAGAAGGTGAAGGAACATTTCGGCTTCGATCCGATGAGCCATTCGGGCCGCATGCTCGACAACACGCTGGAATCCTATCCGCGCGACGACCTTTTCCAGATCGACACGACGCTGCTCGCAAGTTTTGCCGAGCAGATCAACGACCTGGCCGATCGGCCGCGCGTGCGCGTCCTGCCGCGCATCGACCATTTCGACCGCTTCGTCTCGGTGATCGTCTACGTGCCGCGCGAGGAATATGACTCGATCGTCCGCGAACGGATCGGCACCTATCTGAAGACTGTCTATGACGGCCGTGTCTCTGCCTATTACCCGGCTTTCCCGGAAGGGGGCGTGGCGCGCGTGCATTTCATCATCGGCCGCTCCGGCGGTAAGACGCCACGCATTCCGCAGGCAAAGCTCGAGCAGGTGATCCGCGAGATCACCGCCCGCTGGGACGACCGTTTCGAGGCGCTGGCCGGGGCCAAGGCGCCGAAGATATCGGTCGACCAAGCCTTCCAGGATTCCTTCACTCCGGAGGAAACCGTGGCAGACCTCGCCGATATCGGCGCCTGCGCCGCCGGCGAGCCGCTGCGCATCCAGTTCTACCATCGTCAGGAAGAACAGGGCCGCGTCCTTTCGCTGAAGATCTTTCACGCCGGCGGCCAGCTGGCGCTGTCGCGCCGCGTGCCGCTTCTCGAGAATCTCGGCTTCAATGTCGTCAGCGAACGCACCTTCGACATCGGGGTACCGGCCGCCGATGGAGAAAAGAAACTCGTCGTGCTGCACGATATGGAACTCGAGGCCCGCAATGGCGGAGAGATCGATCTGCAGCGTTACGGCGCCGCCCTCGAGGAAGGCTTCGTCGCCGCCTTCGCCGGGACGATCGACAATGACAGCTTCAACCGGCTGATCCTTTCAGCCGGTCTCTCCGCGCGCGAGACGAACGTTCTGCGCGCCTATGCGCGTTATCTCCGCCAGGCCGGCATCGCCTATTCGCAGGATTATATCGCAACGACCCTCGACAAATATCCTGGTGTCGCCGCTGCTATCTTTCGTCTCTTCCATGACACGCTCGACACCACGCTTTCGGAAAAGGCTCGCGTCAAGAAGCTTGCCGAACTGCACCAGGCGATCGAAGCCGAGCTTGCCGACGTGCCGAGCCTCGACGACGATCGTATCCTGCGCCGTTACGTCAATATCGTCGATGCGACGCTGCGCACCAATTATTTCCAGAAGAACCCGGATGGCTCGCCGAAGCCGATGCTGGCCTTCAAGCTCGATCCGCATCTGGTGGACGGGCTGCCGCAGCCGAAACCCTTCCGCGAGATTTTCGTCTACGGCGTCGAAGTAGAAGGCGTGCACCTGCGCTTCGGCAAGGTGGCGCGCGGCGGCCTGCGCTGGTCGGATCGCGCAGAGGATTACCGCACCGAAGTGCTCGGCCTCGTCAAGGCCCAGCAGGTCAAGAACGCGGTCATCGTGCCGGTCGGCGCCAAGGGCGGTTTCTATCCGAAAAAGCTTCCCGTCGGCGGCAGCCGCGACGAGATCTTCAATGCCGGCCGCGAGGCTTACAAGACCTATATCCGTACGCTGCTTTCGATCACCGACAATATATCGGGCGCCGATATCGTGCCGCCGAAGGATACGGTCAGGCTCGATGGCGACGATCCCTATTTCGTCGTCGCCGCCGACAAGGGCACCGCGACCTTCTCCGACACCGCCAATGCACTGGCACAGGAAGCCGGCTTCTGGCTGGACGATGCCTTTGCCTCCGGCGGCTCGGCCGGTTACGATCATAAGAAGATGGGCATCACTGCCCGCGGCGCCTGGGAAACCGTGAAACGCCATTTCCGGGAAATGGACATCGATATCCAGGCGACGCCCTTCACCGTCGCCGGCGTCGGCGACATGTCGGGCGACGTCTTTGGCAACGGCATGCTGCTCTCTCCCAAGATCCGGCTCATTGCCGCCTTCGATCACCGCGACATCATCATCGATCCGGACCCCGATATGGAAAAGACGCTGGCCGAACGCCAACGGCTCTTCGACCTGCCGCGTTCAAGCTGGCAGGATTTCGACAGAAACGTGCTGTCGAGGGGTGCGATGATCATCTCCCGCGCGGCGAAATCGGTCACGCTGACGCCGGAAGCGGTTGCCGCGATCGGCATCGACAAGGCCGTGGCGACGCCCTTCGAGATCATGATGGCGATCCTGAAGAGCCCGGTCGACCTGCTCTGGTTCGGCGGCATCGGCACCTATGTGAAAGCGCCGTCCGAAACCGACACCGATGTCGGCGACCGCGCCAACGACCCGATCCGCATCACCGCGGTGGAGGTGCGCGCCAAGGTGATCGGCGAGGGCGCAAACCTCGGCGTTACCCAGAAAGGCCGCATCGCCTACGGACTGAAGGGCGGGCGCTGCAATTCCGACGCCATCGACAACTCGGCCGGCGTCAACACATCGGACGTCGAGGTCAATATCAAGATCGCGCTGGCAGCCGCCATGCATGACGGACGCCTGACGCGCGCAAAACGCGACCAGCTTCTTTCCTCGATGACGGGCGAGGTAGCGACCCTGGTGCTGCGCAACAACTACCTGCAGTCGCTGGCAATCTCCCTGACGGAACGCAAGGGCACGGCAAACGGTCTGCAGCTTGGCCGCTTTATGAGCGTGCTCGAGGGCGCTGGCCAGCTGAACCGCAAGGTCGAGACGTTGCCGGACGACCAAACGCTGGCCGAACGTTATACGGCCGGCAAGCCGCTGACCCGGCCGGAAATCGGCGTGCTGGTGTCTTATGCCAAGATCGTGCTCTTCGATGCGCTGGCCGCAAGCGACCTACCTGACGATCCCTATTTCATCGCAACGCTTATGAATTATTTCCCCGTGAAGATGCAGAAGTCGAACGCCGGTGATATCGCCAGCCACCGCCTGAAGCGCGAGATCGTCGCGACCGTACTTGCCAACGAAGCGATCAACCGCGGCGGGCCGAGCTTCATCGTCGCCATGATGGACGCGACGGCGGCTTCGGCTCCAGAAGTGGTGCGCGCCGCGATCGTTGCCCGCGACGGTTTCGACCTGACCCGGCTCTGGGCCGAAACGGATGCTCTCGACGGCAAGGTTTCCGGTGATATGCAGAACCGTATCTATGAGGAGATCAGCCATAGCTTTACCGTATTGACGCGCCTGCTCCTGAAGACCGGGATGACCAAGGCGGATATGGCAGAAGTGATTAGCCGGCTGCAGGTTGCCTTGAAGAAGCTGAAGCCTGCCTTCGCCGAACAGGCGGGCGGCGATGTTGCAGCCCGCCAGGCGGAATACAGTCAGGCCGGCGTGCCCGAAAAACTTGGCGCCGAGATCGCCGGCCTCCAGGGCTTCGCGCTGGTGCCTGAGATCATGCAGATCGCCGAGCGTACAGGCGAGCCCCTGGTGCGCGCCGCCGAAAACTACTTCGCGGTGTCGCAGACCTTCCGTATCGGCAGATTGCTGGCGGCGGGCGGGCGGATCCTCACCTCCGACCATTATGAGAATCTGGCGCTTGCCCGCAGCATCGATCAGATCGCCAGCGCAAGACGCGACATCGTCATCTCGGCTCTTTCCGATCACGGCAAGGAAAAGCTTCCCGTACAAGCCTGGCATGCCCAGGATCGCATCCGCATCAACCGTATCCTCGAGGAGCTTTCAAGCCTCAGCGACGGCGGCGATCCCAATCTCGCGCGCATTACCGTTGCTGCAGGTATCCTCACCGATCTTGCGCGCGACCGGGCGAGGTGAGACAGTCCGCGTCAAAACAAGGAGCGGATGTTGAATCGCATTGACTGGACAGGAACGCAGCCGCCGAAGGCCACCGAGAAGGGCATCTGGGGGTGGATGTTCTTCGACTGGGCAGCACAGCCCTTCTTTACCGTGGTCACAACCTTCATCTTCGGACCCTATTTCGTTTCCCGCCTGACCGATGACCCGGTTTCCGCCCAGACGACGTGGAGCAACATGGCGACGATCTCCTCGGTGATCATCGCCCTGCTCTCACCCGTCCTCGGCTCGATCGCCGACCAGTCCGGCGCGCGCAAACCCTGGATCGGCTTCTTCGCGATCATCAAGATCGCCAGCCTCTTCTGCCTCTGGTTCGCAGCCCCCGGTTCGCCTGTTGTCTATCCCGTCATTTTCATGATCCTCGCCTCGATCTCGGCCGAGTTTTCGATCGTCTTCAACGATTCGATGATGCCGCACCTGGTCGGCAAGCACGAGGTCGGCAAGCTCTCCAACACCGCCTGGGGGCTCGGTTATCTCGGCGGCATCATCGTGCTCATTGCCGTCGTGACGCTTTTGGCGGCGAGCCCTGAGACCGGCAAGACCATCCTCGGCCTCGATCCGCTATTCGGCCTCGATCCTCAGACCGGTCAGGATGCACGCATCACCGGGCCGATCTCGGCCGTCTGGTATCTGATCTTCATCCTGCCGATGTTCTTCTTCACGCCGGATGTCGGCAGGGGTCTTCCCTTCGGCACCGCCGTCCGCTCCGGCTTGCGGGAACTCAGAAACACGCTCAGCGAACTCCGGGAGCGCCGCGGCATCCTGACATTCCTCATCGCCCGCATGATCTATCAGGACGGCGTCAACGGCCTGCTGATCCTTGGCGGTATCTTCGCAGCCGGCATGTTTGGCTGGGCAACGATCGAGATCGGTATCTACGGCATCATCCTGAATATTGTCGCGATCTTCGGCTGCCTGATCGCCGGCCGCGTCGACAAGGGCGTCGGTTCGAAGGTAACCGTCGTCATCAGCCTCACCATGCTGCTTCTCGCCACCATCGGCATCATCTCGACAGGACCGGGTTACACCCTGTTCGGACTGATGCCGCTGCCGACGGCCGATTCCGGCGGCCTTTTCGGCACTTCGGCGGAAAAGGCCTATATCCTCTATGGTCTGCTGATCGGGCTCGCCTTCGGGCCGGTGCAGGCCTCGTCGCGCTCTTATCTTGCCCGCAGCGTCAGTCCGGAGGAAGCCGGCCGCTACTTCGGCATCTACGCGCTTTCGGGCCGTGCCACGAGTTTCATGGCGACGCTGCTCTTCTCGCTGGTGACCTATATGAGCGGATCACCGCGGCTCGGGATGGCAACGCTGATCCTGTTTCTTGCCGGCGGACTGGTGCTCTTGTTCCGTACACCCTATCCGGCCGACCGGGCATAGCAATCAGCTCTGCCCTGGCCGACGGCGGCGTACAATCACTCAGTGCCGGAAATGGCGCATGCCGGTAAAGACCATTGCGACGCCGTGTTCGTTAGCGGCATCAATGACCTCCTGGTCGCGCATCGATCCGCCCGGCTGGATAACCGCCGTCGCCCCTGCCGCGATCATCGACAAAAGACCGTCGGCAAAAGGCAGGAAGGCTTCGGAGGCAACCGCCGACCCGTGCGTCATCGGCACTGCAAGGCCAAGCGCCTTGGCGGCCTCTTCGGCCTTCAGCGCGGCGATGCGGGCGGAATCGACCCGGCTCATTTGGCCTGCGCCGATACCGGCGGTCTGGCCGTCCTTGGCATAGACCACGGCATTCGATTTCACATGTTTGCCAACCTTGAAGGCGAACTTCATGTCATCAAGTTCCCGTGCCGTCGGCGCGCGCTTGGTGACGACCTTGAGTTCCAGATCCTCGACCATGCCGTTGTCGCGGCTTTGGACCAGCAGGCCGCCGGAAACGGTCTTTGCCGTCAGGCCCGCGGCACGCGGATCAGGCAGCCCGCCGGCGGACAGCAGCCGCAGGTTCGGCTTACGGGCGACGATCGCCTTTGCCTCCTCCGTGACATCGGGCGCGATGATCACTTCGGTGAAGAGCTTGACGATCTCCTCAGCCGTTTCGGCATCCAGCGTCCGGTTGAGGGCGATGATGCCGCCGAAGGCGGAAACGGAATCGCAGGCGAGCGCCCGCCGATAGGCCTCGACCAGGCTGGATCCGGTGGCGACGCCGCAGGGATTGGCATGTTTGATGATCGCGCAGGCCGGCGCCTTCTCAGGCAGGAACTCGGCGACCAGTTCGTAGGCGGCATCCGTATCGTTGATGTTGTTGTAGGAGAGCTGCTTGCCCTGGAGAAGAGCGGCCGTCGAAACACCCGGGCGCTTCTCGCCGGTGACATAGAAGGCGGCCTTCTGATGCGGGTTTTCGCCGTAGCGCATCTCTTCCTTCAGCGCGCCGCCGATGACCCGGTGGCGCGGCGTGTCGATCGACAGCGCCTCGGCGAACCAGTTGGAGATCATTGCATCATAGGCGGCGGTGCGGGCATAGGCCTTGGCGGCCATCCGCTGGCGGAAGGCATAGGCGGTCTTGCCGTCATCTGCGGAAAGCTGCTCCAGCAGTTCGGCATAATCGGCCGGATCTGTCAGGGTCGTCACATAGGCATGGTTCTTGGCCGAGGCGCGGATCATCGCCGGACCGCCGATATCGATATTCTCGACGGTCGTCGGATAGTCGCCGCCGGCCGCACGCACCTCCTCGAAGGGATAGAGGTTGATGACGGCGAGGTCGATGCCCTCGATGCCGTGCTTTTTCATCGCCTCCTGGTGTTCACCGTCGTCACGGACCGCCAGCAGGCCGCCATGCACCATCGGATGCAGCGTCTTGACCCGTCCGTCCATGATCTCGGGAAAACCAGTGATTTCGGAGACATCGGTGACGGCAAGACCGGCAGCAGTAATCGCTTTATAGGTGCCGCCGGTCGAAAGCAGCCGCACACCTCTGGCAGACAAGGCGTGGGCGAGGTCGACGATGCCGGTCTTGTCGAAGACGGAGATGAGCGCGGTCTTGATTTCGACCTTGTCGGGGGCGGGGATCTTTTTGGAAATGACGGCCATGAAACCTTCTCCGTTCGGGCTTCGGGAGGACATCCGCAAGGGACGTTCGCATGCTGGCGCCGCGTTAGCACAGGTTTGCCGCCACGCAAACAGGCGTCAGAGCAGATGTCGAAAAGCACGAGCTATTTTTGGATAGCATCATACCTTACTTTTTTGGTGTGGGTGCGATCCCAATCTTCGGCCACTCGGCTGAAATCATCCGCCTCTAGCTTTTACGAGATAGGAACCAGCGGATTTCTGTCTTCTCGGCAAGATCGAAGTCGATTTCGATCTGGTCCGAACCGCAGATGCCGGAGCTGTCGGCGAAGAAAATATCCTCGGCGATCAGCACTTCATTGCCGGGCGCCGAAAACAGCCAGCTTTCGCCGTCCGGCGCCGTCAGCAGCACGGACTCTCCGTCACTCTGATGCAGGACGATCGAGGGATGGATATGAAAACGGGCGACGGCCTTCAGAGGCTCGTCATGCTCATGTCCTTCGCGGACGACGAGCCGGTCGCGGCCTGTCACGATCGAGCCTGCGGCATTGAGCGTCAGCTCACGCTCGTGCAGCACCCCGAACACCCTGAGATAACCGTCATGGCTGAGCTTGATGCCGTCGCGTCCGTCCTCGGTTTCGGCACGTTCGACAGTGATTGTTCTCACCGGTTCGGTAATCGCGTGACTGAGGAAGGGTGAGGGCGAAAAACGGCTGGATGAGGTGTCGTTGAGGATGACGGTCGAATGTGCCGCCGTCGTGCGCGCCATCTGGACATAGCGGTGCCCGGCAAATTTCGGCGAACCGGAATTGACGATGAAGCGATGGCGGCCGGACGACATCTCGAAGGAGAGGCTGCCCGCGTGCGCGGTCCGAAGCGCGCCTCCCGAAGGCGGCGTGCCGGTATCGGCAATGATCACCGTCTTGCCCCCCGAAAGCCGCTGATAACGCGAATGCGGCAAAGCCTTGAACGGCTGGCCGGCTGTCTCGTCATATCGCAGCACGGACATCAGCTCGTTTGCGAGCGTCGACGTCGCCCCGTTGAAGAGCGCCAGATCCCCGTCCTGATGGCGAAAAAACCGCAGTGCCGGATAGATGCGGTCTATGCCGGAGATCAGCTTCTGCGGCAGGTCATGGCCGAGATTGACATAGGTCTGCCGGAGCGGCAGCAGATCGAGCAGCAATTCCAGCCCAACGCGCGGATTGCGCGACACATGGCCGCCATCCGGTAGAATCTGGCTGTCGAATTCGCGGTCGAGCGCCTGCGCCGCCCTTCTCAGTGTAGAGGCGCGCGCCGGCATGGCGACGGAGGCCATGGCGAGCGCGATACGCAGCCGAAACAGCTCCAAGCCACCGAGAGTAAACGGCGCCATCCGGTGCAGGAACCTTACCTGGAACGCCAGCGATTTCATGAAGCGACGATAGAAGCCGCGGTCGGCGTTCTGCAGCACCACCGGCGAATGCGACAGCCAGGCGATAACGCGTTGGGCGGTGACGTCGGTCTCCCAGGCAATCCCCTCCATACGTCCGGCATGGATGGAAAGCCAGCTGTCGACGATCGCGCGGGCGGCAGCCGAACTGCGCTCCGTCTTGTTCGCCCGCATATGCCGCAGCCAGCCGAAGCTATGAAGACGGATCGCGAAGGGGCGCGAGGGCAGGGTGAAGGTGAAGGGCGACTTCTCGCTGGTTTCCAGCATGCGCCCGGCCAGGAGAAAACGTCCGTTGAGAATCTCGTCGGCCACATGCGGATCGATGCTGCGCAGATCGGTCGGCGCGACGATCAGGCGCTCGGGCACCTTGATCGAATGACGAAAGAGCTTCAGGCGCAGCAACGCGACGCGGCGCAAGGCGCGCCGCCAAGCCTCCCGAACATACATGCTCGCAAAACGTCGACCGGACTGCATATTCTATTGTCTATTGACCCTCGTGGTTAAGAATAGGTGAAAAGTGGCCGATTTCATCGTCCGCAATGAATTAATTCGTGACAAGGTTCGAATATACGCACATTAACGCGTTTCACCTGAAATCATGCGGGGGTTTTGGAGAGCGGCATGCGTGAAACGAGGCGATGAAACGCCTCGTATAGCCCAGGCTCACCGCCAGCGCTCAAGCCTTGCGATCAGGCCACGCGCCGCAGCACGGCCGCATAGAAGCCGTCGAGGCCGGAGGCAATGCCGTCAGGCATTTTCGCCATCGTGGGAAGCGTGCGGAATTCGCCGAGCGGCGTGATCGCTGCCTCAAGGTCGGGCCAGTCCCCGGCGCCGATCGGAACGCGCTCAATCGCATCCGTGTCGGAAAGTACGCGGGCGACGACGTCCTCACCCTCGACAGGATCGAGCGAACAATTCGAAAAAACCAGCGTGCCGCCCGGCTTCAGCAATGTCAGCGCATGCCGCAGCAGCCGTTCCTGCAGTGCCGCCAGCCTGGCGATATCCTCAGGCCCCTTGGTCCACAACACGTCAGGGTGCCGGCGTGTCGTGCCGGTAGAAGAGCAGGGAGCATCGAGCAGAATCGCGTCGAAACGCTCCGCCGGCTCGAATGTCGTCAAATCTGCCTGGATCGTCTCCGCCTCAAGGCCGAGCCGGTCGAGATTCGACCGCAGCCGTCTCAGCCGATTTTCCGACTGGTCGAGTGCGGTGACTGCGCCGCCGGCAAGGATGAGCTGCGCCGTCTTGCCGCCAGGCGCGGCACAGAGATCGGCGGTGCGTTTGCCCGAGAGATCACCGAAAAGCTTCGCCGGGATACTTGCCGCCGCATCCTGAACCCACCAGGCGCCGTCGTCGAAGCCTTCGAGCGAAGGGATGCCGCCGTCGAAAGCCGCGAGCCGCACGCCGCCGGTGGGCAGGACGACGCCGTTCAACCGCTTCGCCCAGCCTTCGGGGTCGGACTTGACGGTCAGATCGATTGCAGCCGGTTCGAGCTGGGATTCCGAAATCGCCAGCGCCGCATCCCGGCCATAGGCCTTTTCCAGCCTGGCGATGAACCAGGCCGGCATCGGCGCGACCTTGCCGATCTCATCAAGCACCTGCTCCTTCTCGCGGCCAAGCCGGCGGAGGATGGCATTGACCAGCTTGGCGAAACGGCGATTGCGCGGATCCTGATTGGCCTGCTCGACGGCAAGATCGACGGCCGAATGATCCGGCACGTCGAGATAGAGGATCTGCGCCGCCCCGATTGCAAGCACGTGATGCAGCGCCCTTGCGCCCTCCGGCAGCGGCGAATCCAGCAGCCCGGCAATCGCGGCATCGATACGCGGCAAATGGCGCAGCGTCGTGTTCAGGATGGCGCGGACGAGCGCCCGGTCGCTTTCGCCGAGCGCCCTATAGGCCGGATTGCCGTGTTCATGATCGAGAGCGCCGTCGAGCGGCAGCTTGCGATCAACGACGGCAGCAAGAATTTTTGCCGCCGCAGCCCGGGCCTGCAGGCCAGGCTTATCAGGCGCAGAGCGCTCGGTGGAGGGCTTATGCTTGCGGAATGGCTTCTTCGTGCCGTCTGAATTCAAGACCACGGACCTTTTGGCGGTTGCGAACCACCGCGACCAAGACCCGTATCCGGAACAGAGCGCGATTTGCGCGACGGATTAGCAGCACGAGCCGGCTGCGTCGAGACATTCATGCCGCCTTGCGCCATGTCCTGCAACGCGGCGATACGGTTTTCCGTGTTCGGATGCGTGGAAAACAGATTGTCCATGCGCTCGCCGGAGAGCGGATTGATGATGAACATATGCGCCGTCGCCGGGTTGCGCTCGGCATCCGCGTTCGGCACGTGGGCAGCACCACGCGCGATCTTGCCAAGCGCCGAAGCGAGCCAGAGAGGATTGCCGCAGATTTCGGCGCCGCGGCGGTCGGCCGAATATTCGCGCGTGCGGCTGATCGCCATCTGCACCAGCATGGCGGCGAGCGGTGCGACGATCATCGCGACGAGGACGCCGACGATACCGAGCGGATTATTGTTGTTGTCGCGATTGCCGCCGAAGAAGAAGGCGAAGTTGCCGAGCATCGAGATCGCGCCGGCAAGCGTTGCCGTGATCGTCATGGTCAGCGTGTCGCGGTTCTGGATATGGGCGAGCTCATGCGCCATAACGCCTGCGACCTCCTCGGGAGACAAGGCAGCGAGCAGGCCGGTCGAGGCGGCGACGGCGGCATTGTCGGGATTGCGGCCGGTGGCAAAGGCATTCGGCTGCGGGCTGTCATAGAGATAGACCTTCGGCATCGGCAGACCGGCATTGCGGGCGAGATCGCGCACGATCCGGAAGAATTCCGGCGCATTGCGCTCATCGATCTCCTGAGCGCGATAGGCCGCAAGCACCATGCGGTCGGAATTCCAGTAGGAGAAGAAATTCATGCCGGCGGCAATGACGAACGCGATCATCATGCCGGCCCGACCACCGATCAGGAAGCCGACAAACATGAAAAGCGCCGTCATGAAGGCAAGCAACATGGCAGTGCGAACGAGGTTCATTGCGGATCTCCATCTCCGATTTCGGCGTCACAAGCTTTCAATCCCGGCACCGGCGCATTATGATTTGGTTATTCACCAGCCATTTTCAATATTTTCCGGCAGGAGACGGCCATGCAGGACGCCGATAACGACAATAGCGAAACGCCGACGGCCGAAGGAACGGAGCCGCCGCGCAATATACTGTCCCCGGCTGCCAGACGCGCCCTTGCCGAAGCCGAAGAGCGGCGAGAGAAACAGAAACCGCTGGAGTTGCCGCCTGAGATCGGCGGCCGCGGCGGAGCCGAGCCAGCACGCTTCGGCGATTACGAAATCAATGGCCGAGCGATCGATTTCTAAGTCAATATTCCTATTGGCTCCCTCGTCATGGCCGAGAATCCGGCTAACGAAATTTAGGTGACGGGTATTTGACCGCATTCTGGCGGGTGTCACCTCGCCGGCAATCTTCTCTCCGGGGGCTTCGTATATGCCGGAGGCCGCAAACCACGCAGGAACAATGCGCAAGCAAAGTGAGCCGCCCCGGAAAGCCCGAACGGGCTGGAGCGGCTCGATCCGATCAGGCGGTCGCCTTGTTCTGCCGGTTGGCGATCAGATCGTCGACGACTGCCGGATCGGCAAGCGTCGATGTGTCGCCGAGAGCACCGAAATCGTCTTCGGCAATCTTGCGCAGGATGCGGCGCATGATCTTGCCGGAACGCGTCTTCGGCAGGCCCGGCGCAAACTGGATCTTGTCGGGCGAAGCGATCGGGCCGATTTCGGCCCGCACATGCTTTACCAGTTCCTGGCGAAGCGTATCCGATCCCTCGTGACCGGCCATCAGCGTCACGTAGCAATAGATGCCCTGGCCCTTGATCGGATGCGGATAACCGACGACCGCGGCTTCCGAAACCTGATTGTGCGAGACGAGCGCGGATTCCACCTCCGCCGTGCCGAGCCGGTGGCCGGAGACGTTCAGCACGTCGTCGACGCGGCCGGTGATCCAGTAATAACCGTCCGCATCGCGCCGGCAGCCGTCGCCGGTGAAATACTTGCCCTTGTAGGTGGCGAAATAGGTCTGGATGAAGCGCTCGTGGTCACCATAGACGGTACGCATCTGGCCCGGCCAGCTGTCGGTGATGCAGAGATTGCCGTCGGCAGGGCCTTCCAACACCTTGCCCTCATTGTCGACCAGCTCAGGCTTGACGCCGAAGAACGGCGTCGCCGCCGAACCGGGCTTCAGATCGGTGGCGCCGGGCAGCGGCGTGATCATATGGCCGCCGGTTTCCGTCTGCCACCACGTATCGATGACAGGGCAGCGCTTGTCGCCGACGACATTGTAATACCACTCCCAAGCCTCCGGATTGATCGGTTCGCCGACCGTGCCGAGCAGCCGCAGCGAAGAGCGCGAGGAGCGCGTGACGAAGTCGTCGCCGGCACCCATCAGCGAGCGGATTGCCGTCGGCGCCGTATAGAAGATGTTGACCTTGTGCTTGTCGATGACTTCCCAGAAACGGCCCTGGTCCGGGAAATTCGGCACGCCCTCGAACATCAGCGTCGTCGCGCAATTCGCAAGCGGCCCATAGACGATATAGGAGTGGCCGGTGACCCAGCCGACATCGGCCGTACACCAGTAGACGTCGCCGTGGTGATAATCGAAGACATATTCATGCGTCATCGCGGCATAGACGAGGTAACCGCCGGTCGTATGCAGCACGCCCTTCGGCTTGCCGGTCGAGCCTGACGTATAAAGTATGAAGAGCGGATCCTCCGCCTTCATCTTCACCGGCGGGCATTCCGCCTTCACCGTGGCAATCTCCTGGTGATACCAGAGATCGCGGCCGGGCGCCCAACCGGTCTTGCCGCCGGTGCGGCGAACGACCAGCACCTTGCTGACATTGACATGCTGGCGGGCGGCGATATGGATCGCGGTATCGGTATTGTCCTTCAGCGGCACCGGCTTGCCGCCACGCAGGCCTTCGTCGCAGGTAATGACGAAGGTGGATTCGCAGTCGACGATGCGCCCGGCCAGCGCCTCGGGCGAGAAACCGCCGAAGACGACCGAATGCACCGCGCCGATGCGGGCGCAGGCGAGCATCGCATAGGCCGCTTCCGGGATCATCGGCATATAGATGGTGACGCGATCACCCTTCTTGACGCCGTGCTTCTTCAACACGTTCGCCATCCGGCAGACGTGCTCGTAGAGCTCGTTGTAGGTGACCTTCTTGTCGATATAGGGGTTGTCGCCCTCCCAGATGATCGCCACCTGGTCGCCATTCGTTTTCAGATGACGGTCGATGCAGTTGTAGGAGACGTTTGTCTGACCGTCCTCGAACCACTTGATCGACACCTTGCCGGTAAAGGAAGTGTTCTTGACCTTGGTATAGGGCTTGAACCAGTCGATCCGCTTGCCGTGCTTGCCCCAGAACTTGTCCGGGTTCTCGACGCTTTCCTCGTACCATTTCAGGTACTTTTCCTTATCGATCAGGGCGCGCGCCTTCACCGGCTTCGTGACCGGATAGATCTTCTCCGACATGCAACTCCTCCTCATGAGACATGCGACGGGCCGCGTGAGCTAGCAGGGCCCGGACTTGAAATCACGGCAATTCATAGCAGTTCGCACCGCCACGGCAATTAGACGAAGGTCATTTCATTTCGGAAGAATTGCAATTCTGCGACAGTGCGGTTATATAGCGGCATATTTCCCGGACATTGTGGTGACAATCCACGGACCGCGACCGGCGCGGACGATAGAAGGACTATATCCATGGCTCAAACACTGCTCATGCCGAAGGCGACCGCCATCTGGCTCGTTGACAATACGGCACTGTCTTTCGATCAGATTGCGCAGTTCTGCAAACTGCATCCGCTCGAAGTCAAGGCGATCGCCGATGGCGAAGCGGCGCAGGGCATCAAGGGCCTCGACCCGATCTCGACTGGACAGCTTTCCCGCGACGAGATTGCCCGCGCCGAGGCCAATCCGAACCACAAGCTGAAGCTTTCCGAACCGAAGGTGCGGGTGCCGGAATCCAAGCGCCGCGGTCCGCGTTATACGCCGGTTTCCAAGCGTCAGGACCGCCCGAACGCCATTCTCTGGCTCGTTCGCAACCATCCGGAACTGAAGGACGCGCAGATTTCCCGCCTCGTCGGCACGACGAAGTCGACCATCGAGCAGATCCGCGAGCGCACCCACTGGAACTCCGCCAACTTGGCGCCGATGGATCCGGTCACGCTCGGCCTCTGCAGCCAGATCGATCTCGACATGGAAGTGGAAAAGGCCTCCAAGGGCCGTCCGCTGCCGACCGCTGCCGAGCTGGGCGCAACGCTGCAATCGGCACAGGAAACCGAGCGCCTGACCCCGAGCTACGAGCGCGAGGAGGAAAAGGAAAAGGAAATCGACGCCGACGCCGTCTTCCGCAAGCTGAGCTCGCTGCGCTCGGCCCCGAAGGACGAGGACGACGATCAGTACTGATTATCAGTAATTTCATGAAAACCCCGCCGGTATGAGCTGACCGGCGGGGTTTTTTGTTGCGGATGGCCTATTTCGAATTAGCTGCGGAACAGGGTGAGAATGTTCTGCGCCGAACTGTTGGCGATCGAGAGCGACTGGGTAGCAGGCCGGTAATGGCGACCGCATCATGCGTAACCTGCCGTCACATCGGCAGGGAGCCTAAACCACGCCCGCGCAGCGCCTCGGCAATTTCCTCCAAAATCGTTGGATCATCGATGGTTGCAGGCATTTTCCAGGGTATGCCGTCGGCGATCTTCTGCATCGTGCCGCGCAGGATTTTGCCGGAGCGCGTCTTCGGCAAGCGGTTAACGGTGATGGCCGTCTTGAAGGCGGCGACAGGTCCGATCGAATCACGAATCATCGCCACGACCTCCGATTCGATCGCCGTCGCGTCACGGGAAACATGTCGTTTCAGCACCAGGAAACCGCAGGGCGCCTGGCCCTTCAACGCATCGATGACGCCGATAACAGCGCATTCGGCGACATCGGGATGACGCGCACAGACCTCCTCCATCGCCCCTGTCGAGAGCCGATGACCGGCGCAATTGATGATGTCGTCGGTGCGCGACATGATGAAGAGATAGCCGTCTTCGTCGACATAACCGGCGTCGGCCGTCTTGTAGTAGCCGGGAAACTCATCGAGATAGGCCGAGCGGAAACGCTCGTCCGCGTTCCAGAGAGTCGGTAGACAGCCGGGCGGCAAGGGCAGCTTCACGACGATATTGCCGAGCGTTCCCGCCTCGATCGGATGACCGGCATCGTCGAGCACCGCAATATCATAGCCGGGCATCGGCAGCGCCGGCGAACCGTGCTTGATGGGAAGGACGCCGAGGCCGAGCGGATTTGCCGCGATCGGCCAGCCGGTCTCCGTCTGCCACCAATGATCGATGACGGGTATGCCAAGCATGCGCTCGGCCCATTTCAACGTCTCCGGATCCGCCCTCTCGCCGGCAAGAAACAGTGCCCGTAGATCCGGCATGGGATACTGGCGCATCAGTTCACCGTCACCGTCCTCCCGCCGGATGGCGCGGAATGCCGTCGGCGCCGTGAACAGCACCCGCACTCGATACTCTGAAACAATGCGCCAGAATGTGCCCGCATCCGGAGTGCCGACTGGCTTCCCTTCAAAGATCAGAGTGGTTACGCCTGATAGCAGCGGGGCATAGACGATATAGGAATGTCCGACGACCCAGCCGATATCCGAAGCCGTCCAGAAGACCTCGCCCGGCTTCAAGCCGTAGATATTCCGCATCGACCAGTTGAGCGCGACCATATGGCCGCCATTGTCGCGCACAACGCCCTTCGGCTGGCCCGTCGTGCCCGAGGTATAGAGGATGTAGAGCGGATCGGTCGCCTTGACGGGGACACAGGCGATCTCGGCGCCACGATGCTGCGCCACCGCCACCTCGAAATCCTGATCGCGGCCGCTGGCGAGATCTGCCCGAAGCTCCGGCCGCTGCAGCACCAGGCAGTACTCCGGCTTCGAACGCGCGATCTCGATTGCCTGATCGACCAGGGGCTTGTAGGCGACGATGCGACCAGGCTCGAGCCCGCAGCTCGCGGTGATCACCAGCTTCGCACCGCAATCGTCGATGCGTGCCGCAAGTTCGCTGGCGGCAAACCCGCCGAAAACGACGGAGTGAACCGCACCGATGCGGGCGCAGGCGAGCATGGAAAAGACCGCCTGCGGCACCATCGGCATATATAGGATGACGCGATCGCCTTTGCCGATGCCGCGCTCGACCAACGCTGCTGCGATGGCCATCACCTCGCAAAGCACCTCATCATAGGTGAAACGGCGCTTCTCGCCGTTCATTGCGCTGTCGAAGATGACCGCAGTCTCGCCGCCGCGGCCGGCAGCCACATGCCGGTCCACGCAATTGTGGCATGTATTGGTTTCCGCTCCAGAGAACCAGCGGCCATAGACGCCCTCACTGGGCGAAAAAATCCGCTCCGGCGGCTTGAACCAGTCGATGCCGACGGCTGCTTCGCGCCAGAAGGCTTCGGGATCGCGTTTCCAGGCCGCATAGGCCTGATGATAGCCGTTCTGCATTTGCTCCTCCCCAGGACATGCAACCTCGATCTTAAATCTAGACGGGGTGAAGCGAGACAGGAAGCCCGACCAAAGCCGCGTATCAGCGCGCGCCGAAAATCGCCGATCCGACGCGGACGCTTGTGGCGCCGAAGGCGACCGCCGTCTCGTAGTCACCCGACATGCCCATGGACAGCTTTTCGACGCCGCATTTGAGCGCGAGCTTTGCCAGCAAAGCGAAATGCGGCCCGGGATTTTCCTCGGCCGGCGGAATGCACATCAATCCTTCGATGGAAAGGCCAAGCTCGTCGCGGCAGAAGGCGACGAAGGCCGACGTCTCTTCCGGAGCGATGCCGGCCTTCTGCGGTTCGAGCCCGGTATTGACCTGGACGTAAAGCCGCAGCACCTTGCCTTGCCGCTTCATCTCCTCGGCAAGCGCGCGGGCGATCTTTTCCCGGTCCACCGTCTCGATGACGTCGAAAAGCGCTACGGCATCCGCCGCCTTGTTCGATTGCAGCGGTCCGATCAGATGCAGCTCGATATCGGGCCGCTCAGCTTTCAGCGTCGGCCACTTTCCCTGGCTTTCCTGCACCCGGTTTTCGCCGAAGACACGCTGCCCGGCTTCGATGGCCGGTCGGATCGCCTCCGCCTCGAAGGTCTTCGAGACAGCGACGAGCTGAACGGAACCCGCCGGACGACCTGCTTCGCGTTCCGCGGCGGCAATCCGCGACCGCACGTCGTTCAATCGCTCTCGAAGTTCCATCGTTCTGCCTCAACATATCTGGATGAAATGATTGGAATGAACTAGCCAGCCATTCTATGCTTGCCAAGTCCCGTCTCGGCGAAATCGCCTGGTCACGATCAAGATCGGACGCTTGCAGCACCTGCAAAACTTGACGCTGTAGTGGTTTCATGGTGAAGGTCTCGACCAACTCCCCTGATTTTCCGGAAATACGAATACCATGGCCACCGAACGTTATAATCCGCGCGACGCCGAGCCCCGCTGGCAGCAGAAATGGAATGAAGACAAGGTCTTCGAGACCGACAATGCCGATCCGCGCGAAAAATATTACGTCCTCGAAATGTTCCCCTATCCGTCGGGGCGCATCCATATGGGCCATGTCCGCAATTACGCCATGGGCGATGTCGTCGCCCGTTACAAGCGCGCCCGCGGCTACAACGTGCTGCATCCAATGGGCTGGGACGCCTTCGGCATGCCGGCGGAGAATGCCGCCATGGAGCGTGGCGTTCACCCCGCCTCCTGGACCTACCAGAATATCGCCTCGATGAAGGCGCAGCTGAAGGCCATGGGGCTTTCGCTGGACTGGAGCCGCGAATTCGCCACCTGCGACGTCGAATATTACCAGCACCAGCAGCATCTCTTCGTGGATTTCCTGGAGAAGGGCCTGGTCTATCGCAAGCAGTCCAAGGTCAACTGGGATCCTGTCGATAATACCGTGCTCGCCAACGAACAGGTAATCGACGGACGCGGCTGGCGTTCCGGTGCGCTCGTCGAACAGCGCGAATTGACGCAATGGTTCTTCAAGATCACCGACTTCAGCCAGGATCTGCTGGACGCGCTGGATACGCTCGACCAGTGGCCGGAAAAAGTCCGCCTGATGCAGAAGAACTGGATCGGCCGTTCGGAGGGCCTGACGATCCGCTGGGAGATCGTGCCGGAAACGGCACCTGCCGGCGAGAGCGAAGTCACGGTCTATACGACCCGGCCGGACACGCTCTTCGGCGCCTCTTTCCTGGCGATCGCCGCCGATCATCCGCTGGCGAAGGATGCCGCCGCGAAGAACCCTGATATCGACGCCTTCTGCGAGGAGTGCCGTCGCGCCGGCACGTCGCTCGCAGCGCTCGAGACCGCCGAAAAGAAGGGCATGGATACCGGTATCCGCGTCCGGCATCCGCTGGATCCCTCTTGGGAGCTGCCCGTCTATATCGCCAACTTCGTCCTGATGGATTATGGCACGGGCGCGATCTTCGGCTGCCCGTCGGGCGACCAGCGTGACCTTGATTTTGCCCGCAAATATGGCCTGCCGGTCGTGGCCGTCGTCATGCCGAGGGATGGCGACGCAACAAGCTTTTCCGTCGGCGACACCGCTTATGACGGCGATGGCGTGATGATCAATTCACGCTTCCTCGACGGCAAGACCACGGAAGAAGCCTTCAATATCGTCGCCGATCGACTGTCTGCCGCTTCGCTCGGCAATGCGCCGCAGGGCGAGCGCAAGGTCAATTTCCGTCTGCGCGACTGGGGTATTTCCCGCCAGCGTTATTGGGGCTGCCCGATCCCGGTCATCCATTGCGATGATTGCGGTGTCGTGGCGGTGCCGAAGGTGGACCTGCCGGTCAAGCTGCCTGACGACGTCGCTTTCGACCAGCCCGGCAATCCGCTCGACCGTCATCCGACCTGGCGTCATGTCTCTTGCCCGAACTGCGGCAAGGATGCACGCCGCGAGACGGATACAATGGATACCTTCGTCGATTCGAGCTGGTATTTCACCCGCTTCACCGCGCCCTGGGAAGGCAAGCCGACCGATCCGGAAGCGGCAAACCGCTGGCTGCCGGTCGACCAGTATATCGGCGGCATCGAGCACGCGATCCTGCACCTGCTCTATTCTCGCTTCTTCACCCGCGCCATGCGCGAGACCGGTCACGTCGCCGCCACCGAACCTTTCAAGGGTCTCTTCACCCAAGGCATGGTGGTCCACGAAACCTATAGCCGCGGCGCCGGCGCCGGCCGCGAATGGGTGGCACCCGCCGATATCCGCATCGACGAACTCGACGGCAAACGCCGGGCTTTCCTGCTGACGAACAACGAGGAAGTCGCGATCGGCTCGATCGAGAAAATGTCGAAATCGAAGAAGAACGTCGTCGATCCTGACGATATCATTGCCTCCTACGGCGCCGATACCGCCCGTTTCTTCGTTCTGTCCGACTCCCCGCCGGAGCGCGATGTCATCTGGTCCGAGGCGGGCGTCGAAGGTGCTCATCGCTTTACCCAGCGTCTGTGGCGCCTGATTTCCGAAGCTGCGGACGCGCTCTCTACCGTCGCACCTGCGCCGGCAACCGATGGGGAAGCGCTGTCAATCTCGCAGGCTGCCCACAAGACGCTGAAGGCCGTGCAGAACGACTACGACAAGCTCTGGTTCAACAAGGCCGTTGCCCGAATTTATGAACTCGTCAACGCGCTGGCCGCACCGATGACGAAGGTTGCGGCAGGCGAGGGTGATGCCACCTATCGCGCAGCGGTACGCGATGCCGCAGAGATCCTGATTCAGCTCGTCTCTCCGATGACGCCGCACCTGGCTGAGGAATGCTGGGCCGCACTCGGCAACGAAGGGCTGCTTGCCCGGGCAAGCTGGCCGCAGTACGACGAAACACTCGTTATCGAAAATGATGTCGTCCTGCCGGTACAGATCAATGGCAAGAAACGCGCTGAATTGACAATTTCTCGCGATGCAGATCAGAATGCCGTAACCGACGCCGTGCTGGATCTGGATGCGGTGAAAAACGCCTTGAACGGACAGGCACCGAAAAAGATCATCGTGGTTCCCCAAAGGATTGTAAACATTGTCGTCTGATATCGCTTGCAAGCTGGCCCGCAATGCCGGCATCGCCATGATCCTTGCCTCCGCGGCATTTCTCTCCGCCTGCCAGGTTCGTCCGCTCTACTCCGAGAGTTCCGGTGTTACTGAAAAGCTTTCCTCGGTCGGCTTTTCCCCAGCAGGTAGCCGCGTCGAACAACAGGTTCGTAACCACTTGATTTTCCTATCGTCACGTGGAGCCGGCGAGCCGGAAAAACCGGAATATCTCGTCGAAATGCACGCCTCCTCGACCGTTGCCGACACGTTGCTGAGGGAATCCGGCGACACGTCGCGAGCCGGTCGTGTGACCGTCAGCGTCACCTACACGCTACGCGCGGCGACCGACAATCATGTCATCAAGGCCGGCAGCCGCGCGACCACGGCGCTGGTGGATTTCCCTGACCAGGAATTCGCCAAGCAGCGCGCAATCCGTGATGCCCAAAATCGTGCGGCAGATCAGGTAGCGGAATTCGTCGGGGCCGATATAGCCGCTGCCCTCAGCCGCTGAGGGCGGAGATGTGGCCGAGATAAAATCCCACGAATTCGAGACCTTCCTGCAGAAATCGGCACGGAACTATCGTATTTTCGTCATCTACGGGCCGGATCGCGGCCTTGTTTCCGAACGAGCAGGCTTGCTCGCCGGCAAGAGCGGTGTCGCGCTCGATGATCCCTTCTCGCTGACGAAACTCGATGTCGGCGACCTGCAGAAGGATCCCGGGCGATTGGTCGACGAGGTCCAGTCGATCGGCTTGTTCGGCGGTGAGAAACTGATCTGGATCCGCGGCGCCGCCAACGAGAAATACCTGGTCGAGTCCCTGGCACTGCTGGCCGAAAAACCACTCGAAGCCGCCTATCTGATCGTCGAGGCCGGCGACCTGAAGAAGGGCTCGCCGCTGCGCAAGACCGCGGAAGCCGCGCGATCTGTCATGACGATCCCCTCCTACGCCGACGACAGCCGCGCCTTGAATGCCTTGATCGATACGGAGCTCGGCGCAGAGAAGCTCGGCATTACGCCGGCCGCGCGCCAGGCGCTGATCGCGTTGATCGGTGGCGATCGGATCGCTTCGCGAAACGAGGTACGCAAGCTCGCGCTTTACTGCCGCGGCTTCGATACGGTCGAAGAACATCACGTTACCGAAATAATCGGCGACGCCAGCGCCATTTCGGTCGACGATGCCGTCGACGCCATTCTCGGCGGTGATCTCAGTGCATTTCTACATGCTATGCAAAAGATCAGCAGCTCGAAAACCGCGATCTTTCTGGTTCTGCAGGCATGCCTGAAACAATTCCAGCTTCTGGATTCGATGCGCGCCGAAATGGATGAAAGACGGCTGCAGCCGCCTCAAATCATGCAGACGATGGGGCGGCATTTGCATTTCCGCCGCAAGCCGATCATCGAACAGGCGCTGCGACAATGGACCGCCGAAAGCATCGCTCGAGAATCCAACCGGCTGCAGGCAGCTATTTTGCAAAGCAGGCGGCGACAAGTGCTGGAGGACAGCGTTGCAATGCAAACGCTCCTATCCACCACCCTTCAATCCGGCCGGAAATCCGCCTGACTAGCAAAGAGTGAGAGCGTCCTTTGTGTACCTATAGGGACGCACGACGCTTTAACGCCTCTCGAGCAAGCGGCAGACTTCCTCGAGCTGCTCCAGTGACTTATAGGAAATTTTGATCTGACCGCCGCTTGATTTGTGATTGATCGCAACATCAAGGCCGAGTGCATCGGAAAGTGTCCGTTCCAGCGCCAGCGTGTCGGAATCCTTCTGATCTCGCCGCAAGGCCGGCTGCTGTGGTTCCGATTGGGCCTTGATATTGTTTTGTGCGAGCTTTTCCGCATCACGCACCGACATGCCCTTGGCAACAATCGTACGGGCAAGACCTGCTGGGTCAGATGTCGAAACCAATGCGCGCGCGTGCCCGGCCGATAGGCTGCCGGCGGCAAGCAGATCGCGAACCGGATCCGGCAGCTTCAGCAAGCGCAAGGAATTGGCAACGTGGCTGCGGCTTTTACCAATGATTTCCCCAAGGTCGTTCTGAGTGTAACCATATTCCGCAATAAGCTGCTCATAACCCAACGCCTCTTCGAGGGCATTGAGATCCGCGCGCTGCACGTTTTCGACAATGGCGATTTCCAGCGCCGTCTTGTCATCCACATCACGGACAATGACAGGAATCTCGATCAGCCCGGCAAGCTGAGCTGCGCGCCAACGTCGCTCGCCGGCGATGATTTCATATCGATCCCGCGACATCGTCCGCACAACAATCGGCTGAACGATACCATGTTGACGAATCGAACTTGCGAGATCGTGGAGCTCTGTGTCATCGAAGAAACGACGAGGGTTACGAGGGTTACGGCTGACGAACTCGATCGGGATCATTCTGTCGGCACTGATAGTCCGCTCGGCTTCCACCGGGACAGGCTGATCCATCTCACCAATCAGCGCCGCAAGGCCGCGGCCCAATCGCCTCTTCGATACATCGTCATTCATGATCTACACTCACCTACACCCCTAAAATGATATTACGCGGCCAGTCTTTGCCGCTCCCGTTGGATGACCTCGGAGGCCAGCTGCAGGTAGGCTTGGCTGCCCGCGCACTTCAAATCATAGAGAATAGCCGGCTTGCCGTAGGACGGCGCCTCGGAAACCCGGACGTTGCGCGGAATCAACGTGTGGTAAACCTTTTCTCCGAGATGCGTGCGCACGTCATTGACCACCTGCTGGGCAAGATTGTTGCGCGCATCGAACATCGTCAAGACGATCCCTTGAATATCCAGACGCGGATTAACCGTTCGCCGGACCTGGCTGACGGTCTCAAGCAGCTGGCTCAATCCCTCCAGCGCAAAGAATTCACATTGCAATGGCACCAAAACCGAATGCGCCGCCGCCATGGCATTCATCGTCAGCAGATTGAACGACGGTGGGCAGTCCAGAAGAATATAGGAAAATGCCATGGCTTCGGGCGAAGACAAGGCTTTCCGCAATTTGAAGACCCGATCGCTTTGCTGCGAGATCTCCATCTCGATGCCAAGCAAATCCATCGTCGACGGGACGATAAAGAGATTCGGAACCGCCGTCTCGAGAGTCACTTCGGGGATGCCCCGATCTCCAACCATCAGATCGTAGGAGGAGAGTTTGCGATCACGACGATCGATACCAAGGCCGGTGCTGGCATTACCCTGCGGGTCGAGATCGACGATCAAGACGCGCTCGCCAATGGCAGCAAGCGCTGTTGCCAGATTGATTGCTGTGGTCGTCTTGCCAACGCCACCCTTCTGATTTGCGATGGTGATAATCCGATGTCGTTCGCCAGCCATTGCCGCAATATCCGATCTGTTAAACCAAGCGCCGGAGATTTGATACTTCTAAAATAACAGATTCCTGCCCGACGGCGCTCTTATGTTCTACCAGATCGAATTCCCACCGACCACGTGCTTTGACGATTTCCTTCCGGTAATCCCGGCCTTTATGAAAAAAGCCACGACAATATTCCTTGCCAAGCATCCAAGGGGCCGAATATCCGATGAGCCCATCAAGATCGGTAAGCGCACGCGCTGAAATCGCACCGCATTCGCCAACCACCGGATAAGCATCTTCGATTCGAATGCTATGCACGCTGCCGCGCGCATTTGTCTCCCGCAGCGCCGTGCGCAGAAACGCTGCCTTCTTATGGCTGCTTTCGACCAGATGGACCCATCCACCTTGCAGCTCGGCCAGAAGAATTGCGGTAATAACGCCGGGAAAGCCACCTCCGCTACCGAGGTCAACCCAGGTAACAGGCTGCGGATGAATCTGAAAGATTTGGCTGCTATCGGCGATGTGCCGGTGCCAAAGGTCATCGAGTGTCGACGGCGCCACCAGATTAATTGCTTTCGCCCACTTCTGAAACAGCGCGGCAAAGTGTTGCAGCCGTTCCTGTGTTTCACGTGAAACACGCAAACCGTTTAATTCCATTCCGAAAGACTCTCAAATCTTGTAATCAGGCGCTATGGCGGGGGCGGGTAGGCGACGCAAGTGCACAAGCAGCAATGCGATTGCTGCGGGCGTCATCCCTTCAACAATTGCGGCCTGGGCGATGCTGAAAGGTCGAGCAGCGCTGAGTTTTGCCTTGAGTTCGTTCGAAAGACCGGAGAGTACGTCATAATTGAAATCTAGCGGTATCTGCCGGTCTTCGTCGCGCTGCTGATCGGCAATCCCCGCGGCTTGCCGATCCAGATAAACCGAATACCCGGCCTCGATTTCCAACGCTTCCGCGACTTTCGGCCGGATCGCGTCAAGCGCCTCCGGCCAAACATGCCGGAGCGCGGCCAGATCGTAATTCGGATAGGACAACAAATCATAGGCAGTTCGGCGCTGCCCATCGAGATTAATATTCAAGCCAGCACGGCGGGCCTCGTTCGGCGTAACCGCCAGCGACCGCAGCAGCGCTCGGCCATTTTCGATTTCTGCCTGATAGCACGTGAATCGCTGTACGCGCTCGCCGCTCACGCATCCAAGCCGCATGGCCAAGGGCGTCAAGCGCATATCGGCATTGTCAGCCCGTAACGTCAGTCGATATTCCGCACGGGATGTAAACATTCGATACGGTTCCGTAACGCCACGCGAGGTGAGATCGTCAATCATGACACCGATATAGGAGCTTGTTCGGCTAAAATGAAACCGTTCCGAATCGCTGCTTCGCAACGCAGCATTCAGCCCGGCTGCCAGGCCTTGGGCGGCTGCTTCTTCATATCCGGTGGTCCCATTGATCTGACCGGCGAGAAACAGGCCCCTCAACCGTTTGACCTCCAACGATGGCGTCAGCTCCCTCGGATCGACATGATCATATTCGATCGCATAGCCCGGTTGCAGAATTCTTGCCACTTCAAGCCCCGGAATCGTTTTGATGAAGTCTGACTGCACCTCCGCCGGCAAGGAGGTCGAAATCCCGTTCGGATAGACCGTGTCATCGTCCAGTCCCTCGGGCTCGAGAAAGACCTGATGTCCATCCCGCTCTCCGAATTTCACTAGCTTGTCTTCGATAGACGGACAATAACGAGGCCCGACGCCTTCGATCTGCCCGGAATACATTGCCGAGCGCATAATATTGTCGACAATGATGCGATGGGTCGCTTCCGTCGTCCTGGTGAACCCGCATTCGATCTGTGGCGTGGTAATCGCGTCGGTCATGAAAGAGAAGGGAACAAGCTCCGCGTCAGCCCCTTGTCGGCCGATGGATTGCCAGTCGATCGTCTTTCCATCCAGTCGGGCGGGTGTTCCGGTCTTCAGACGTCCCAACCGCAATCCCAGGCGGGCGAGGGTCGCAGACAATCCGATTGACGGCGCTTCGCCAACACGCCCGGCTGGTGTCTTTTCCGAACCGATATGAATAAGGCCCCGCAGAAAGGTTCCAGTGGTCAAAACCACCGACGGCGCTTTCAGGGTTCGACCATCCTTCATAATCACGCCGGCGACCTGGCCATCGACAACATCCAGATCAAATGCATCGCCTTCGATGATATCCAGGCCTGGCGTTGCTTCGATCGCCGCCAGCATTGCCAGGCGATAAAGCTTTCGATCGGCCTGCGTCCGCGGACCGCGGACCGCCGCGCCCTTCTTCTTGTTCAGCATCCTGAACTGAATGCCCGCGACGTCGGCAATACGACCCATCAGGCCGTCCATCGCGTCGATCTCCCGAACCAGATGGCCCTTGCCAAGCCCACCGATTGCCGGATTACATGACATGACGCCAATCGTGTCTCGTCTATGCGTAATCAGTGCGGTTTTCGCCCCGAGGCGCGCAGCTGCGCTGGCAGCCTCCGAGCCTGCATGGCCGCCACCTATCACAATCACATCGAAGGCATCATTCGTCATTCAAGACTCCACATCCGGCAGACGTTTCACGTGAAACCAGCGCAAGCTGGCGCCCAGGGTTTCACGTGAATCATTTGCCGATACAAAACTCCGAGAAGATCACCTCGAGTAGCTGTTCGACGTCCACTCTTCCAGTAATTCTGCCCAAATACTCAGCGGCAATTCGCAGCTGCTCGGTCCGCAGTTCGAGATTCACATCCGTCTGCGATATTGCCGCATCGAGCGCCGTTAAACATTTCGTTAGCGAATCTTTATGCCGTTGCCGACTGGGGATTGCCATAGACAGGCCGGCAAAACGTTTGTCGACAATATTGCCGATCAACCGGCGTAGTTCCGTCAGACCCTCACCCGTCGCCGTCGAAATCTGCAGATCATACCAATCCGCTGCGATATCGATGAGATCCTTCTTTGTCCCGACAGTAACATGTGGAGATGCTTGCTCCAAGTCGTCAGGAATCTGGGGATCCGTCATGTCAACCAGCATCAGGACGAGATCGGCATCGCCAAGCGCAATACGCGCGCGCCGCACGCCTTCCATTTCGACCCTGTCGTCCGCCTCACGAAGTCCCGCCGTGTCATAGAGCTTGATCAGAAAACCATCAATATCGAGATCAACCTGCAGGACATCGCGCGTGGTTCCGGCAATCTCCGTCACGATTGCCACATCACGACGAGCCAAAGCATTCAACAGGCTCGATTTTCCAGCGTTCGGAGCGCCGGCGATGACCACCTTGAAGCCGTCCCTGATAATCTCGCCGGCCGAAGCTGCCGCCAGGTGATGCTCCATATCAACGCGAAGCTTCCCCATATCGGCCCAGACCATATCCGACACCGACCCCGGAACGTCATCCTCGTCGGGGAAATCAAGTTCCGCCTCGATCAACGCTCGGGCGCGCGTTAATCGTTCCGCCCACGAATCGTAAAGTGTGGAAAGACCGCCTGCGCTGTGTTCGACCGCAAGGCGTCGCTGCATTTCAGTCTCGGCGCTGATGAGGTCGGCCAGTCCTTCGACCTCGACCAGATCAAGTTTGCCGTTTTCAAAGGCGCGGCGGGAGAACTCGCCCTCGACTGCCATTCGAACACCTGGAATATCGCCAAGTGCGTGAAACAGCGCCGCCAGCACCGCTCTGCTGCCGTGGATTTGCAGCTCGGCAACATCCTCGCCGGTAAACGAATTCGGCGCAGGAAAAAATAGCACCAGCCCGCTATCGATCGGCTGATCGTTACGAGCCCGAATCGTCCGGTAAGATGCCTTCCGGGCTGTCGGCACGGATCCGATCAGCCTCACCAATATATCTTTGGTCAGGGGACCGCTGATCCGAATGACTGAAACCCCCGAAGGCAGGGCGCCGCTCGATAGCGCATATATGGTATCATTCAACATGGCCATATCGCTTGGTCCATTGGAATCGAAATCGATTCCCCTCAAATAGAAAAGCTGGCGACATCATCACAATGCCTCCAGCTCTTATAGGGTGAATCCGGCTAAGGATTAAGTGTTCATCGAGTCGAAGAAGTCGGAATTATTCTTCGTCTGCTTCAGCTTGTCGATAAGGAATTCGATCGCGTCGGTCGTGCCCATCGGAGCAAGGATGCGGCGGAGCACGAAGATCTTCTGCAGATCCTGGCGTGGAACGAGAAGATCCTCCTTGCGCGTGCCGGACTTCAGGATGTCCATCGCCGGGAAGATGCGCTTGTCGGCGACCTTGCGGTCGAGGACGATTTCCGAGTTGCCGGTACCCTTGAACTCTTCGAAGATCACTTCGTCCATGCGGCTGCCGGTATCGATCAGCGCGGTTGCAATGATCGTCAAGGAGCCGCCTTCCTCGATGTTACGCGCGGCGCCGAAGAAGCGCTTCGGCCGCTGCAGAGCGTTGGCGTCCACACCGCCGGTCAGGACCTTGCCTGACGAGGGAACGACCGTGTTATAGGCACGGCCCAGGCGCGTGATCGAATCGAGCAGGATGACGACGTCGCGTCCGTGTTCGACAAGGCGCTTGGCTTTCTCGATGACCATCTCGGCCACCTGCACGTGACGCACAGCCGGTTCGTCGAAGGTCGAGGAGATAACCTCGCCGCGAACCGAGCGCTGCATGTCGGTCACTTCTTCCGGGCGTTCATCGATCAGCAGGACGATCAGATAGCACTCCGGATGGTTGGCGGTGATCGAATGCGCGATGTTCTGCAACAGCACGGTCTTGCCGGTGCGCGGCGGCGCGACGATCAATCCACGCTGGCCCTTGCCGAGCGGCGCCACCAGGTCGATCACACGCGGCGACAGATCCTTGGTGGTGGGAATATCCAGTTCCATCTTGAACCGCTCGTTCGGATAGAGCGGCGTCAGATTGTCGAAATGAACCTTGTGACGGATCTTTTCCGGATCGTCGAAATTGATGGTGTTGACTTTGAGCAGGGCGAAATAGCGCTCGCCTTCCTTCGGCCCGCGGATCGGACCCTCGACGGTATCGCCGGTTTTCAGCGAAAAACGGCGGATCTGCGACGGGGAGATATAAATATCGTCCGGGCCCGGCAGGTAGTTTGCATTGGCCGAACGCAGGAAGCCGAAACCGTCCTGCAGCACTTCGACGACGCCTTCGCCGATGATTTCGACATCCTGGCTGGCAAGCATCTTGAGGATCGCAAACATCAGCTCCTGCTTGCGCATCGTGCTTGCATTCTCGACCTCGAGCGATTCGGCAAATGCCAGCAGATCCGTCGGGGATTTACTCTTAAGTTCCTGAAGCTTCATTTCAGCCATGAAGTGACCAATACTCTTTTCAATTTCAAAGGGGAAAGGCGATGTTGGGTCGTATTCGGTACCGCGAAAGGGCTCGCAGACGACTGAACTCTACACACATGCCACGTAGATGAGATGCGCGGAAAATAGCGACTCGCAATCGCTGCCGCAAGAGGGCTGCTTAAAATGAAGCAAATTTAACCTGAGGACGATTTTCCTCAGAACGGCTTCACCACGGCGAGGATGACGATCACGACCATCAGCACCGTCGGCGCCTCGTTCATGAACCGCCAATAACGCGCCGAGCGGCGATTTTCATCCCGCTCGAACGCTCTGACGGCGCGGCTGAAGAACATATGAACGCCGGTCAGCAACACGACGAGACCGATCTTGGCATGCAGCCAGCCGCCGTGGAATCCATAGACCGACCAGGCGAGATAGAGGCCGAAAATCCACGTCATCATCATTGCCGGCGTCATGATGATTCGAAGCAGCCGACGCTCCATCAGCTTGAAGGTTTCCGATTGCACCGAGCCGGGCTCCGCATCGGTGTGATAGATGAACAGCCGCGGCATATAGAACAGTCCGGCCATCCAGGAAATGACCGCGATGATGTGCAGCGCCTTGATCCAGAGGTAGAGATTATCGGGGTTCCACGCAAAAAGCCCGACCGCCATCAGCGCGAAGAAGGCCAGCGCAAAATGAGCCCGGCGCCTGGCGTAGGCGCCAGACCTCCGATCGGTCTGTTTTTCCATCGTCACGCCCCACCTCGCACGCGCCCGCCTCGCACCTGATCGACCAGCAGCCGCACATGCTCGGGGTCAGCCTGCGGCGTAATGCCGTGACCGAGATTGAAGATCAGCGGTCCATTGCCGAGATGCTGCAATATATCGTCGACGCCCTCTTCCAGCGCCCGGCCGCCGGCAACGACGCGCATCGGATCGAGATTGCCCTGAACCGGTCCGTCTTTCTGAAGTTCGGCGGCAAACGCCAGCGGGACCGACCAGTCGAGGCCGATCGCATCAGCACCCGTCTTCTGACGATAGGTTTTCAGCTGGTAGCCGGCGCCCTTGGCAAAAGCGATGATGCGAGCATGCGGCCGGCGCGACTTGACCGAAGCAATCATCCGCGCAACCGGCCTGATCGCAAACGCCTCGAACTCCTTTTCGCCGAGAACGCCAGCCCAGGAATCGAAAATCTGCACGGCATCGGCGCCGGCATCGATCTGGGCGACGAGATAATCGGCCGATACGTCGGCAAGCAGCATCAGCAGATGCTCGAACGCGCGGGGGTGCCCGTAGGCGAAGAGGCGCGCAGGGGCCTGATCCGGCGTGCCGTGCCCGGCAATCATGTAGGTCGCAACCGTCCAGGGCGCGCCGCAGAAGCCGAGCAGCGTCGTCTCGACTGGCAACTCCTCCCGCAGCCGCCGCACCGTCTCCAGAACCGGTCTGAGATAATCGACAACCTCTTCGCCATTCAATCTGCCGATCCCGGCTTCATCGATCGGATCCATCTCCGGGCCATGGCCCTCGGTGAACCGGACATTCCGTTTCATTGCATCGGGAATGACCAGGATATCGGAAAACAGTATGGCCGCATCAAAGCCATAGCGGCGGATCGGCTGCAATGTCACTTCGACGGCGTGCTCAGGCGTGTAGCAGAGATCGAGAAAACTCCCTGCCTTTGCCCGAGTCTCCCGATATTCCGGGAGATAACGTCCTGCCTGTCTCATCAGCCAGAGAGGAGGAGGGGAGAGGCTCTCGCCACTCAAAACCCTCATGATCTTTCGGCGCGTATCGCTCAAGCGCTTCTTCCCTATAAAAAATCAAAGATATTTTAAAAGGTTTCTATTTCTTAGAGTCGGTGACTATCAAGGATTAAAATCCATCCACTGCCGTCGCCATTTGTCGCGCGCCTGCAAAACAACATCGGAAAGATTTGTCCTTCTCGACCGAATCTCGGGGAGAAGCCAAATCTAAAAATGATTTCAAATCCTTCCGGGTCGGCAATTTTTCCTATAGCTGTGGATAGGCTGTGGACCGGCTTTCGAGAAATAGATCTCTTCCCCATCGTCCACAGGGCCAATCAAAACCGACCCGCAAAATCCGAAATGTGGATAAGGAGGCATGTTTTCCCTTGCCGGAGACTGCCTCGCCGCCGTAGCTCTGTTTCATCCAGTCTTTTCAACAGGCAGCGGAAAATAGCGTGGAGAACAGAACGAACTTCTTCCATCTGCATCTGATTTCTGACTCAACGGGAGAGACTCTGATCTCGGCCGGGCGCGCCGCGTCGGCGCAATTCAGATCAGCGCAGCCGATCGAACATGTCTATCCGTTGATCCGCAATCGCAAGCAGCTGCTGCCGGTTCTGCAGGCGATCGATGACGCCCCTGGCATCGTGCTCTACACCATTGTCGACCGGGAGCTTGCAAGCCTGATCGATGAGCGTTGCATCGAGATGGGCGTCGCCTCGGTGAATGTGCTGGAGCCGGTGATGAATGCCTTCCAGATCTATCTCGGCGCTCCGTCGCGCCGTCGGGTTGGGGCCCAGCATGTGATGAATGCCGGCTACTTCGCGCGCATCGAAGCGCTGAATTTCACCATGGATCACGACGACGGCCAGATGCCCGACGATTACAACGACGCCGATGTCGTGATCATCGGCATCAGCCGCACGTCGAAAACACCGACCAGCATTTACCTCGCCAACCGAGGCATCAAGACGGCGAACATTCCGATCGTCTATGGTGTGCCATTGCCGGAGAGCCTCTTCGTCGCGAGCAAACCGCTGATCGTCTGCCTGATCGCCACCACCGACCGTATTTCCCAGGTGCGGGAAAATCGTGTGCTCGGCGTGACACAGGGCTTCGATCGCGAACATTATACCGACCGTGCCGCGATTTCGGAGGAGTTGAAATATGCCCGCTCGCTTTGCGCCCGCCATAACTGGCCGCTGATCGACGTCACCCGCCGCTCAATCGAGGAAACGGCCGCGGCAATCGTTGCCCTGCGGCCGAAGCTGCGCTAAGCGCTGACGGAAAGCCGGCACGCCGAGGAACCCATGACGCCGAAACTCATCCTTGCATCGTCGAGTCCCTTTCGCCGGATGCTGATGGAAAATGCCGGTCTGGCCTTCGAGGCACATGCCGCAAGGATCGATGAACGGGCCGTCGAAGCGCCGCTGGAAAAAGCCGGCGCTAAGCCTGACGCCGTGGCCCTCGTCCTGGCCAGGGCCAAGGCCGAGGAAGTCAGCAGCCGTTTTCGCGATACCCTGGTCATCGGCTCGGATCAAACGATGTCGCTCGGCGACAGCGTCTTCCATAAGCCGAAGGACCTGGCCGACGCGGCCAGTCATCTTCAAGCCCTTTCGGGCGTAAGCCACCGGTTGAACAGCGCCGTCGCCATCGTCAGCGATGGCGTGGTCTTGTGGGAACATCTCGCCCATGCCGAGCTAACGATGCGGCCGCTGACGGCGGAATTCATCGCCAGACATCTGGCCCGGGTTGGCGAACGCGCGCTTTCCAGTGTCGGCGCCTATCAATTGGAGGGGGAGGGCATCCAGCTCTTCGAGAAAATCGAGGGTGATTATTTCACCATTCTCGGCCTGCCGATGCTGCCGCTCCTAAAAAAACTGCGAGAACTGGGAGCGATCGATGGGTGATTCACGTGAAACATTCGGGCCGGAAGCATTTGTCACGGGCTTTCCCATCAAGCATTCGCGCTCGCCATTGATCCACGGATATTGGCTGAAGACGCTCGGCCTGCCAGGCAGTTATCGCGCTCATGAAGTGGCACCCGGGGCCTTTCCCGATTTCATTCACTCGTTGAAGGATGGCAGTTCCGGCTTTACCGGAGGCAATGTCACCATTCCCCACAAGGAATTGGCGTTCCGGCTCGCCGACAAGCCGGATGCGCTATCGCAAGAACTCGGTGCCTCGAATACGCTCTGGCTGGAGGATGGCGCCCTGCATGCGACGAATACCGACGGTCGCGGCTTCATCGCCAATCTCGACGAACGCCATCCGGGCTGGGACCGCCATGACACGGCCGTCGTCTTCGGTGCCGGCGGCGCCAGCCGGGCGATCATCCAGGCGGTCCGTGATCGCGGTTTTAAGGAGATCCAGGTCGTCAATCGCACCGTCGAACGCGCGCGCGAACTCGCGGATCGTTTTGGCCCGCGTGTTCGGGCCCATCCGGCCGGTGCGCTTGCCGAAGTGATGAAAGGCGCCGGCCTCTTCATCAATACCACCTCGCTCGGCATGGACGGCGAGGCGGCGCCGCAACTCGATTTCTCGCCTCTTGCAGCCGATGCCGTCGTCACCGATATCGTTTATGTGCCGTTGAAGACGCCGATCCTGGCACAGGCGGAAGAGCAAGGATTTCCAATCGTCGATGGTCTCGGCATGCTCTTGCACCAGGCCGTGCCCGGATTCGAGAAATGGTTCGGCCAGCGTCCCATCGTCGACGCGGCGCTACGCGCGCTCATCATCGCGGATATGGAAGCGCACTGATGCTGAAGATTGGTCTCACCGGCTCCATCGGAATGGGAAAATCGACGGCGGCAAAGCTCTTTGCCGATGCAGGAATCCCGGCGAATGATTCGGATGCCGTGGTCCATGATCTCTATGCCGGCGAGGCTGCACCCCTGGTGAATGCTGCCTTCCCCGGCACGATGAAGGATGGAGCAGTCGACCGGCATGAACTCGGCCGCCAGCTCGCTCTTGATCCCGCCGGCTTCAAACGCCTGGAAGCGATCGTCCACCCGCTGGTTCGCAAACGCGAGACGGAATTTCTGGAGCGGCAACGCGCCGCCGGCGCCGACATGGTATTGCTCGATATTCCATTACTTTTCGAAACCGGCGCCGAGGTAAGAGTGGATGTAATCGTCGTCGTCAGCACTGATCCACAGATTCAGCGCCAAAGGGTGCTTGCGCGCGAAGACATGACCGAGGAAAAATTCGAGATGATTCTCTCCCGCCAGACGCCGGACGCCGAAAAACGGCGGCGGGCCGATTATCTGGTCGATACCAGTCACAGTATCGCGACGACGAGGGAACGAGTGCTTGAAATCGTCGCCGACCTGAAAACGCGGATTGCCAAGGGAGATTTCCGGAATGCGTGAGATCATCTTCGATACGGAAACAACCGGCCTCGACAACCGCGCCGACCGCATCATCGAAATCGGCGGCATCGAACTCTTCAATCATTTCCCCACAGGCAATACGATCCATATCTTCATCAATCCTGGAGATCAGAAAGTTCATCCGGATGCGCTCGCCGTGCACGGCATCACCGATGAATTCCTGAAGGACAAGCAGCCTTTCGCCGACGTGGCCGAACAAATCCTCACCTTCTTCGGCGATGCGAAGTGGATCGCCCACAACGCCACCTTCGATATGGGCTTCATCAACGCGGAACTCGCGCGGATCGGTTTGCCGCCGATCCTGCCGGAACGGGTGCTCGATACCCTGTCGATGGCGCGGCGCAAACATCCGATGGGGCCAAATTCGCTGGATGCGCTTTGCCGGCGCTACGGCATTGATAATTCGCACCGCACCAAACACGGCGCGCTGCTCGACTCCGAACTGCTTGCCGAAGTTTATATCGAGATGATCGGCGGCAGACAGGCAGCCCTCGGCCTCGGCATGGTCGGCAAATCCAACCGGGCAGATCGCGGTGACATGGCGATGGAAGACGATGTGGTAATTGCCGCCGTGCTCGAGCGGCCCCGGCCGCTCGCCCTGCGCCTCAGCCAAACCGAGGAGCAGGCGCATGAGGCGCTCGTCGCCAAGCTCGGTGAAAAAAGCATCTGGGCGAAATACGCCAACCTCGATTAAGCCGGCCCTCAATTGAAAATGCCCGGGACCAGCCCGGGCATCCGCATTTCAGCCAGGAAGGATCCGGTCAGTTCGGAACGGCCTGAACCTTGGCGCGGGCCTGTTCTTCGGCAACGCGCTGAGCGAACATCTGCGTGAAGTCGATCGGGTCGATCATCAGCGGCGGGAAACCGCCGTTGCGGGTGACGTCGGCGATGATCTGACGAGCGAAGGGGAAGAGCATCCGCGGGCACTCGATGAAGAGAACCGGCAGCATGTGTTCCTGCGGGAAACCGGCAACGCGGAAAACGCCGCCATAGGTGAGTTCGGCATGGAAAACCGTCTTGTCGCCGTCCTTGGCTTCGGCATTCAGCGACAGCACGACATCGAAATCCGTATCGGAAAGCGGGTTGGCGTTGACGTTCACATTGATGTTGATCGTAGGCGCCTTGTCGCGGGCCTGCAGCGAACGCGGCGCACCCGGATTTTCGAAGGACAGATCCTTGGTATATTGCGCAAGGATCGAAAGGGTGGGGCTGGCCGCACCGTTGCTGTTGTTATCGTCTGCCATTGGCTTTTCCTCGAGGGGCATGGGAATGGTGCCGCCATCTAACATTTCAGGGAAGGGCTTACAACCCTGGGCGATTGGCGCGGTTGATCAGCCGCAGTGCCTCAGTCGCCGATATGCTTGCCGGACCACGGCGAGTTGCGATCCGGCTCCCTATGATAGTCCTCCTCGTCGAGATCGACCACCTTGGAGTTCGGCTTGCGGTCGCGGAAATCGGGCTGCGGGCCAGAGGAAGAGCCGCCCTTGGCATTAACGACGACGAAGCGTTTGGCGATCGCCCGCCAGACGAGATCGCGCACCGGCGGAATGAGAATGAGGATCGCGATGACATCTGTGAGGAAGCCGGGAATGATCAGGAGCAGCGAGGCAATGACGTTCATCGCCGGCCGCAGCAGCTCGCGGCCCGGCATCACCCCATTTCGTCCTTCGCTCGACATTTGGCGCAAAATGCCAATGCCCTGCCGGCGCAGCAGAACCACGCCGAGAGCGAAACCCAGCATGACGAGCGCGAGCGTCAGCCACAATCCGATCGCCCGGCCGACGACGACGAAACCGGCAATTTCGGCGAGCGGCAACAGCAGAATGAAAGCTGGCAGGATCGAAAAACGCATGTCGGTCATGTCCCGGGCTCACCGGTCTCCTCTTGGCGCCGGCGAAGATGCCAGCCATCATTTGAATCATCTGTATAGGCAGACTATATGGGAGTACAAATCAGAGATGTTAACGGCGGCTGCGATACGATATGAGTTCGAACGACTTCATCACATTGTTTTTCCTGGTGGCGGCTGTGCTGATTTTCTTTCAGCTCCGCTCCGTGCTCGGACGCCGCACAGGAAATGAGAAGCCGCCGCGCGATCTCTATACGCCGCGGGATGCGGCTCCGGCCGAAGCCGCCGATGCCGGCAAGGTCGTGACGCTGCCGCGTCGCGATGCGACGACGGAGGATGAGGATCGCTTCGCTGCCATCGATGCTATCGCCGCACCCGGAACGCCGCTCAACGAATCGCTACGCGCGCTGAACAAGGCTGATCCCGCCTTCAGCCCGAAGGAGTTTCTGAACGGCGCCCGCATGGCTTACGAGATGATCGTCATGGCCTATGCCGATGGCGACCGGAAAACGCTGAAGAACTTGCTGTCGCGCGAAGTCTATGACGGCTTCGATGCGGCGATTGGCGAGCGCGATGCCCGGGGCGAGAAGGTGAAGTCCACCTTCGTCGGCATCGATAAGGCCGAAATCACCCATGCGGAGACGAAGGGCAGCGAAGCGCAGATCACCGTGCGCATCGTCAGCCAGCTGATATCGGCCACCTACGACAAGACGGATGTGCTGATTGAAGGCGACGCCGAAAACGTCGCCGAGGTCAACGACCTCTGGACTTTTGCCCGCGACACCCGCTCGCGCGATCCGAACTGGAAACTCGTGGCGACCGAATCGGAACATGAGTGACCACGCATTGGACTTCGTCCTGCAGGCCATAAGCTTCGACACTCTGGAAGGCTGGAAGGATGACGATCCCTCCGGCCTTTTTAAAGTCATGCGAAGCTGCCGACGGCAGATCACCGATGTCAAACCATACCGCACCGGATCGCTGGGCCTGAGTTCGGAAGACCTGCTTCCGCTTCTCGCTGCCGCCGAAGATTTCACGCCGTCATCTCCGGCGTCGGCGCGAAGTTTTTTCGAGACGCATTGTCGGCCCTTTCTGATCCGCCGCAAGGACGGCAATTCCGGCTTCGTCACCGCTTTCTACGAACCCGATATCGACGTGTCGGACCGGCCGGACGAAATTTTCCGTTTTCCTTTCTATCGGCGTCCGGACGATCTGATCGATCTCGACGATGCCAATCGCCCCGCCGAGCTCGACAAGGCCTACGCTTTCGGCCGTCTGCATGAGGGCCACGTCACTGCTTATCCGGACCGCCGCGCCATCGATCAGGGGTTTCTCGAAGGCCGTGGCCTCGAAATCGCCTGGGCGAAGTCGAAGGTCGATGTCTTCTTCGTGCATGTGCAAGGTGCCGCCCGCTTGCGTTATGAGGATGGTCGTATCGGCCGCATCACCTATGCGGCGAAAGCCGGCCATCCCTTCTCGGCGATCGGCAAGCTGCTGATCGAGCGCGGCGAGATCGATCGGGCGGAGATTTCGATGCAGGCGATCCGTGCCTGGCTGGCGCGCAATCCCGAGCGCGTCGACGAAGTGTTATGGCATAACCACTCTTATGTTTTCTTCCGTGATGCGCCGGTGGCCGATCCGCAGGCAGGTCCGATCGCGGCCGCCAAGGTGCCGCTTCTCGCCGGGCGCGCGCTTGCTGTCGACCGAATGATCCATACCTTCGGCTTTCCCTTTTTCATTCGCGCCGAAAGCCTCACCCATCTCGACCAAGGCCGGCCGTTCCGCCGGCTGATGCTGGCGCTCGATACCGGCTCGGCGATCGTCGGGCCGGCGCGGGGTGATATCTTCACCGGCTCGGGGGACATGGCCGGGGAACGTGCCGGCACCGTCCGCAACGACGCCGATTTCGCCATTCTCATTCCCAATGCCGCCGCCGGAAGATTCGACTGATGGCCAGGGATCGCAAGCTGAGCGCGGATGAGAGGATCCTCTGGGGAAAGGTCGCCCGCAGCACGCGGCCGATGCCCGGCAAGGCGGGGGCGTTGACCGAACTCGATGCCTTTCTTGCCGAAGCCGAAGCGGCGGCCGAACGGGAACAGGAAAAGCAGACGCCCGCCACGCCAACACCGCTGCAGCCGCCAGCACCGTCGACGGCCAAGCCATCGGCCCGGGTACATCATCCGCTGGAAAAACCGGTCAAGCGTAAAATCGCCAAGGGCCGGCTGGCGCTCGAAGCGCGGATCGACCTGCACGGGCTGGTGCAGAGTGAGGCCCATGCCATCCTTCTCGATTTCCTGATCCGCGCCCATGAGCGCGGCATGCGACATGTGCTGGTCATTACGGGCAAGGGCAGCTCAATGGGCAGCGAGGGCGCGCTGAAGCGGGCCGTGCCTCTCTGGTTTTCCAAGCCGGAATTCCGCTACCTGATCTCCTCCTATGAGCCGGCCGCACAGCATCATGGCGGTGAGGGAGCGCTCTACATTCGCCTGTCGCGGCGGCATGGGGAAAGACCATGACACCCTTCGGAGAGGCGGTTCGCAGGCTGAGAGCGCGCAAGGGCGTCTCGCAGAAGGAGATGGCGGAAGCCCTGAATGTCTCTCCTGCCTATCTCTCGGCGCTCGAACATGGAAAGCGTGGGCTGCCGACGTTCGATCTGCTGCAGCGCATCGCCGGTTATTTCAACATCATCTGGGATGAGGCCGAGGAACTATTCCTGCTCGCCCGTTCTTCGGACCCGCGCGTCGTGATCGACACCTCCGGCCTGCCCCCCGAATATACCGAATTTGCCAACCGGTTGGCGCGCCGAATCCGCAGCCTTGACAGCGCCGAGATAGGCCGGCTATCGGCTCTTCTCGAAAATAGCGGCAAAGGCGACGGAAAAGCGTCATAATCCCCTGTTTTATGCCTTGTTTTGGGGGGTTGCCATTGGGAAGTGGGTTCAAAAAACCTATATACGAGAGTGAAGAAAGCCGGTGATTCGCAAGGCGCGCCGCAGCTTTACGACAACAGGGAAAATCTCGACAGAATGAGCGATACATCCGCGACGGAAAACGGCGTAAGCACCGAATATGGCGCAGATTCCATCAAGGTTCTGAAGGGCCTCGATGCCGTGCGCAAACGCCCCGGCATGTATATCGGCGATACCGACGACGGCTCCGGCCTTCATCACATGGTTTATGAAGTCGTCGACAACGCGATCGACGAAGCGCTTGCCGGTCATGCCGACATCGTCACCGTCACCCTCAATCCGGATGGCTCGGTGACCGTCACCGACAATGGACGCGGCATCCCGACGGACATTCACACCGGCGAAGGCGTGTCGGCGGCCGAAGTCATCATGACGCAGCTTCATGCCGGCGGTAAGTTCGATCAGAATTCCTACAAGGTTTCGGGCGGCCTGCACGGCGTCGGCGTCTCCGTCGTCAACGCGCTGTCCGTCTGGCTGAAGCTGAAGATCCGCCGTCACGACAAGATCCATGAAATGAGCTTCACCCATGGCGTGGCCGATGCTCCGCTGAAGGTCACGGGCGACGCGCCGAATGAGACCGGTACGGAAGTGAGCTTCATGCCGAGCACCGACACCTTCACCATGACCGAGTTCGACTACGGCACGCTGGAGCATCGCCTTCGCGAACTCGCCTTCCTGAATTCAGGCGTCCGCATCCTGCTGACCGACAAGCGCCACTCCGATATCAAGCAGGAAGAACTGCGTTATGACGGTGGCCTCGAGGCTTTCGTCGCTTATCTGGACCGCGCCAAGAAGTCGCTCGTCGACAAGCCGGTTGCCATCCACGGCGAAAAGGACGGCATCACCGTCGAAGTCGCGATGTGGTGGAACGACAGCTATCATGAGAATGTGCTCTGCTTCACCAACAACATTCCCCAGCGCGACGGCGGCACGCATATGGCCGGCTTCCGCGCGGCGCTGACGCGCCAGGTCGTTTCCTATGCCGACAGTTCCGGCATCACCAAAAGGGAAAAGGTAACGCTGCAGGGCGAAGATTGCCGCGAAGGCCTGACGGCGGTTCTGTCGGTCAAGGTGCCGGATCCGAAATTCTCCTCGCAGACCAAGGATAAGCTCGTTTCCTCGGAAGTCCGTCCTGTTGTCGAAAGTCTCGTTAACGAGGCGCTGAACACCTGGTTCGAAGAACATCCGAGCGAAGCCAAGATTCTCGTCGGCAAGGTCGTCGAGGCCGCCGCAGCACGTGAAGCGGCCCGCAAGGCCCGCGAGTTGACCCGCCGCAAGGGCGCACTCGATATCGCTTCGCTGCCGGGCAAGCTCGCCGACTGCTCCGAGCGTGATCCGACAAAATCCGAAGTCTTCCTCGTCGAGGGCGATTCTGCCGGCGGCTCGGCCAAGCAGGGCCGCTCGCGCGAGAACCAGGCGATCCTGCCGCTGCGCGGCAAGATCCTGAACGTCGAACGCGCCCGTTTCGACAAGATGCTGTCGAGTCAGGAAATCGGCACATTGATCACCGCGCTCGGCACCGGGATCGGCAAGGACGAGTTCAACGTCGAAAAGCTGCGCTACCATAAGATCATCATCATGACGGACGCCGATGTCGACGGCGCCCATATTCGCACCCTGCTGCTCACCTTCTTCTTCCGCCAGATGCCGCAACTGATCGAGCGCGGTCATCTCTATATCGCCCAGCCGCCGCTCTATAAGGTCTCGCGCGGCAAGTCGGTGCAGTATCTGAAGGATGAGAAGGCGCTCGAAGAATATCTCATCAGCCAGGGTCTGGAAGATGCGTCGCTGAGGCTCGGTAGCGGTGAAGTTCGCGCCGGCCAGGATCTGCGCGAGGTCATCCTCGATGCCCTGCGCATGCGAGCGCTTCTCGACAATCTCCATTCGCGCTATAATCGTTCCGCCGTCGAACAAGCGGCGATTGCCGGAGCACTCAATGCCGAGCTCGCCAGCGACCCGGCGAGAGCGTTGGCGCTGGCAAACGAAGTGGCAGGGCGCCTCGACATCATTGCCGAGGAAACCGAGCGCGGCTGGCAGGGCGATGTGACGACCGATGGCGGTCTGCGCCTTGAGCGCATGGTCCGCGGCGTCAGGGAGATCGTCGTGCTCGACATGGCGCTGATCGGTTCCTCGGATGCTCGTCACATCGACCAGCTGACGGCACGCCTCAAGGAGATCTATCAGACGCCGCCGTCGCTGCATCGCCGCGAGGGCGACGTCGAAATCTCTGGCCCCCGCGCCCTGCTCGACGCGATCTTCGCAAGCGGCCGCAAGGGCCTCACCATGCAGCGCTATAAGGGCCTTGGCGAGATGAATGCCGAGCAGCTCTGGGAAACGACGCTCGATCCGAACGTGCGCTCGCTGCTGCAGGTCAGGGTCAACGACGCCACCGACGCCGATGGTCTCTTCGCCCGCCTGATGGGGGACGAAGTCGAGCCGCGGCGCGAATTCATCCAGGACAATGCGCTAAGCGTCGCAAACCTTGATATCTAATTGATTTTTCGAACGAAAGCCCAGCCGTCTCTGGACGGCGGGGCTTTCGTTCGCCTGGCTACGGCTCAATTCGCAACGAAGCGCCCGTTGAAGGCGACCTCTGAGAGCGGCTTGCGCTGGCTGGGGAATTCGCGCGCCTGATTGCGTTCGGAAAGAACGCTCTTGTCGGCCAGACGACCGACCGCAACGCCAGCTTCGACGCGGTAACCCTCCGGAATATTGAAAGCCTGCCTGATCTCCTCATGCTTGATGCCGCCCATGCCATGGGCATAAAAACCGGAAAGGCGCGCCTGCAGCGCCAAGTACCCCCAGGCCGCGCCGGCATCGAAGGAGTGGGTGTAGCTCGGCTTTTCCTCAGCTGAGCCGGCGGCCCCGGTGAAGGCGCGCGACACGACGAAGATCAGCGCCGATGCGTTTTTTGCCCATTCCTGATTGGCGTCGACGAGCAACGCGACGAATTTCTCCCAATGCTCCGAGCCCTTGAGGGCATAGACGAAGCGCCAGGGCTGCTGGTTGGAAGAGGACGGCGCCCAATGGGCGGCGTCGAGCAGACTGAGCAACTGTGCTTCCTCGATGATTTCGCCGGTGAAGGCGCGCGGCGACCAGCGATCGAGAAACATCGGATCGATCGGATAGTCGGATTCGCGGTTATTGCTCTTCGTCATGCTTGTTCCAGGGTTCGGGGCAAAAAGTTTGGATTGGCGATGGGCTTAGTCCGTCCAGACGATGTCGAGTTCTTCGCGGAAGGCGAAGCGCTTCAGATGATCGTCGATGACATCCTGCATCCTTTCCCGTTGCGAGGGATCGGCGACGGAAAGTGTCATGGTCAGCGCCGCCTCGTCGGCCGCAAAGGTCACCTCGGCGGTATCGCTGAACGGCACCCAGCCCTTCAGAGGATCGAATTCGACGCTGAACTTGTGGCTCCAGTGTTTGCAGAGCTGCTGCAGGTAGCGGCTTGCATGTTCGGTCCGCACGACGGCCTTCGAGAGATGCATTTCGAACTCCACGTCATTTTGTATAGCAGAGACATATTTCCTGCTTCACCGGCTTGGCAAGCGCAGCATCGTTGCAGTTGGGGTGTACAGACTGTCTTCAAAAACGCGGCCTCACGCCGGCGTCGAAGCAGGGTAATGAACCATTTAGTCGATCGATCGGGGAGTTGCGCATGCTGGTGAACGGAAAGTGGACGGAAGACTGGCAGCCCGTTCAGGCAAAGGACGAAAAGGGCGGCTTCGTCCGCCAGACGTCGAGTTTCCGCAATTGGGTGACCCCGGATGGCAGCGCCGGGCCGACCGGCGAAACCGGCTTTGCAGCCAAGGCCGGCCGTTACCATCTCTACGTCGCCTATATCTGCCCCTGGGCCTCGCGCACCCTGATCGGCCGCAAGCTCAAGGGCCTGGAAGACGTCATCTCCGTCTCGGTCGTCGAACCGCTGCTGAGCAAGCAGGGCTGGCGCTTTGGTGATTATCCCGGCGCGACGGAGGATCACGTCAACGGCGCAACCTATATGCATGAAATCTATACCAGGGCGGCGCCGGATTTCACCGGTCGGGCCACCGTGCCGGTTCTCTGGGACAAGCAGAGAAAGACCATCGTCAACAATGAATCCGCCGATATTCTGCGTATGCTGAACAGCGGCTTCGGCGGTCTGGCAAAAAATCCGATCGATCTTTACCCGGCGGAGAGACGTACCGAGATCGATGCTTTCAACGATCGCATCTATCCTGATCTGAACAACGGCGTCTACCGTGCCGGTTTCGCCACTACGCAGATCGCCTACGAAGAAGCCTTTGCCGATGTGTTTTCCTGCCTCGACTGGGTCGAGCAGCAGTTCGAGGGCCGGTCTTTTCTTTTCGCTCACCATCCCACCGAGAGCGATATCCGGCTTTTTGTAACGTTGGTCCGCTTCGACGTCGCCTATCACGGCATCTTCAAATGCAATATGCGCCGGCTTTCCGATTATGCCAACCTGCGCGCCTTCTGCCGTCGCATGCTGGATTGGCCGGGCATCGGTGAAACGGTGAACCTCGATCATATCAAGCGCGGCTACTATTCGATCGAAAGCCTCAACCCGACGAAGATCATTCCTGTCGGCCCTGATCTGGCGGAAATTTTTAGAGTGTAATGCCGACAGGTACGGGCGATTTTCGGCAGAAAATCATCCGAATCGCCGAAAAGCCGTACTGCTTCGCGGTAAAGCCGTAATGACACCGATGAATAATTCGTTCATAGGTGGCGGCAGATCCGTTTTCGATGAGGAGGAATTCCATGAAGCTGATGCGTGTTGGCGAAGCGGGCAGTGAAAAACCCGCACTTCTCGATGCCGATGGCAAGATCCGTGATCTCTCCGGTCATGTCGCCGATATCGGCGGTGAAGCGATCACACCGGCAGGCCTTGCAAAGATAGCGGCGATCGATCCGAAGAGCCTTCCGGAAATCGCACCCGGCCGCATTGGTGCCTGCGTCGCGGGCACTGGCAAATTCATCTGCATCGGCTTGAATTATTCGGATCATGCTGCCGAAACCGGCGCGACCGTGCCGCCCGAGCCGATCATCTTCATGAAAGCAACATCCGCAATCGTCGGGCCGAACGACAATGTCGTCATTCCCCGCGGTTCGGAAAAGACCGATTGGGAAGTCGAACTCGGCGTCGTCATCGGCAAAACTGCCAAATATGTGACGGAAGCCGAAGCGCTGGATTATGTCGCCGGTTATTGCGTCTCCAACGACGTTTCCGAGCGCGCCTTCCAGACCGAGCGGTCCGGTCAATGGACCAAGGGCAAATCCTGCGACACCTTTGGCCCGATCGGCCCCTGGCTCGTAACCAAGGATGAAATTCCGCAACCGCAGAACCTCGGCATGTGGCTGACGGTCAACGGCCAGAAGATGCAGAACGGCTCATCGAAGACGATGGTTTACGGGGTTGCCTTCCTCGTCTCCTACCTCAGCCAGTTCATGTCGCTGCATCCCGGCGACGTGATCTCGACCGGTACGCCTCCGGGCGTCGGCATGGGCCTCAAGCCGCCGCGCTATCTCAAGAACGGCGACGTGGTCGAACTCGAAATCGAAGGTCTCGGCACGCAGAAACAGACTTTTGTAGCGGATCGTTAACGACGCTTCCTGTTGAGAAACTTAAGTTTTCAGGTCGATTGTGATGCCGGAGATCAATTCTCCGGCATTTCTTGTGTATGTCTGGTTCGCCAATGTTGCTGTGCAACAAAAACCTGTTAGGCTGCGCGACGTGCCCGCGTTACGAAAAGGTCCGATGCCTCTCAATCGGTGTCATCTTTTCGATAGAGAAAGGTGGCGCCTTCCATGTTTTATCAGCTTTATGAATTGAACCATGCCGCCATGGCGCCGTTTCGCGCCGCGGCCGATATCATGCGATTTGCCTATGCCAATCCGCTGAACCCCTTCTCCCACACGCCATTCGGCCGGACGATGGCGGCAAGCCTCGAAATGTTCGAACGGACGACGCGCCGCTACGGCAAACCGGAATTCGGTCTGAAGCAGACGACGATCGGTGAAAAGACGGTTTCCGTCCGCGAAGAAGTCGTCTGGTCGCGACCCTTCTGCAATCTCCTGCATTTCGCCCGCAGTGTTCCAGCTGCCCGCGGCAATGATCCGCGCATTCTGATCGTCGCGCCGATGTCCGGCCACTATGCCACGCTGCTGCGCGGCACGGTCGAGGCGCTGCTGCCGAGCGCCGATATCTACATCACCGACTGGATCGACGCCCGCATGGTGCCGATGACGGAAGGCACGTTCGATTTCGATGATTACGTCGACTACGTCATCGAGATGCTGCATTTCCTCGGTCACGACACGCATGTCATCGCCGTCTGTCAGCCTTCCGTTCCGGTGCTGGCAGCTGCTGCGGTGATGGAGGAAGCCAGAGATCCGCTTTCGCCGGCGTCGATGACGCTGATGGGCGGCCCGATCGACACGCGCATCAACCCGACAGCGGTCAACAAGCTCGCCCAGGAACGGTCGCTGCAGTGGTTCTCCGACAACGTCATCATGAACGTGCCCTGGCCGCAGCCGGGGTTCATGCGCCCGGTCTATCCAGGGTTTCTGCAGCTTTCGGGCTTCATGTCGATGAACCTTGATCGCCACCTCGTCGCGCACAAGGAATTCTTCATGCATCTCGTGAAGAACGACGGCGAGCCGGAAAGACATCGCGATTTCTACGACGAATATCTCGCCGTCATGGATCTGACCGCCGAATTCTATCTGCAGACGGTGGAGGAGGTCTTCATCAAGCATTCGCTGCCGAAGGGCGAACTGATGCATCGCGGCAAACGCGTCGATCCGGCGGCAATTCGCAATGTGGCGCTGCTGACCGTCGAAGGTGAGAATGACGATATCTCAGGGGTCGGCCAGACAATGGCGGCGCAGACCATCTGCGTGAACATTCCCGAAGACATGCGCATGCATTATCTTCAGCCGGATGTCGGCCATTATGGTGTTTTCAACGGCTCGCGCTTCCGCCGCGAGATCGCGCCGCGCATCATCGATTTCGTCCGCCAGCATTCCCGTTCTGCCGTCAAGCCTCCGCTCCCGCGTGTCATCAAGGGCGGCCGGGCGGGCTGAATCAGGGATAGCTGAATTAGCAAAACGGATTCAAGGTGTTGTCCGATTTCGCGGGCAATCGTCTTGAAGGCGGTTATTGCGGTAACCACATCGATTTCAGCGTTCGGTATTCTGCCGGGCGCGGAAAGCGAGGGATACCCGCACGATGAACCAGTCAGCATTGCTTCGACCGGATTGGACTCCGGCTACCATTGCCCTGATGATTCTCGGCTTCATGGTTTTCTGGCCTCTGGGTCTTGCCATGCTTGCCTACATCATCTTCGGCGACCGTCTGCGCGGCTTCAAGCGTGACGTCAACCAGGCGACCGATGGCTTCTTTGCCTCCTGCCGCCGCCCGCATGGCCGTCACCGCCCGCATTTTTCGACCGGCAACGTCGCCTTTGACGACTGGCGCAAGGCCGAACTCGACCGGATCGAGGAAGAGCGCCGCAAGCTTGACGAAATGCGCGAGGAATTCGACTCCTATCTGCGCGAACTCCGCCGCGCCAAGGATCAGGAAGAGTTCGACCGCTTCATGCGCGACCGCAGGAACGCCAAGCGCGATGACAACGGCCCGGTCGCTGAATATCAGACGCCGTAAACGCCTGAACGATGAATTGATGACCGGCATCTCGCGATGCCGGTTTTTCCATGACTGCCCTTTCGCGATCATTTAGATTTGCCGGCGAATCGTATAGAAAACACACATGTTCTCGCTTCTGAAAACAAGGTCGAAGGCGCGAAAGCCGGCTCCCCCCGAAATGCGGACGCTCGACGTCGCCGGCCGGCTCATGCCGCTGACGATCAAGCAGCATGACCGGGCGACACGCATCACGCTGCGCATCGAACCGGGTGGCCGCGCCTTGAAGATGACGGTGCCGAAAGGCCTTGCGGCGCGTGAGGTCAATGCCTTCCTCGATCGTCATCAGGGGTGGCTGCTCACCAAGCTTGCCAGGTTTTCGACCGATGCCGGCCTGCGTGACGGCGGCGAGATCCTCCTTCGCGGCGTTTCCCATCGCATCCAGCATAGCGGCAGCTTGCGCGGGCTGACGGAGGCGGTTTCCATGGACGGCAGGCCGGTGCTGCGCGTCAGCGGCATGCCGGAACATGTCGGACGGCGCATTGCGGCCTTTCTCAAGAAAGAGGCGCGTGCCGACCTCGCAAGATTGGCGACGATGCATGCCGCAACGATCCGGGCGCCGATCCGCTCGATCTCGATGAAGGATACCCGCAGCCGCTGGGGCTCGTGTTCGTCGGAAGGAAATCTGAGCTTTTCCTGGCGTATCGTCATGGCGCCGCCTTCGGTGATCGATTATCTCGCTGCCCATGAGGTCGCCCACCTCAAGGAAATGAACCACGGTCCGCGCTTCTGGGCGCTCTGTGGCAAACTTTGCCCGGGCATGGACGAGGCGAAATCCTGGCTCAAGCGGCATGGCAGCCAGTTGCATGCCATTGATTTCGACTAGCGCATAACCCCGAAAATCGGAATCGATCTTTCGGAAAGGATTATGCGCAGATTTAAAGTGCCAGAGCGTCCTTAGCGCGTCCGTTGGACGCGCGGCGCTCCAGCCGAGAGCCGCGCTAAATTCAATGTCCGTCGCAAATTGGCTCGACTCTTTCCGCATTTCGTGTCACTTCGCTGCCATGAGACCGGATATCAAGATCTGTGGCTTGAAGACGCCTGAGGCTGTCGATCGCGCGCTGAAGCGCGGCGCGACCCATATCGGTTTTATCTTCTTCGAAAAGAGCCCACGCTACATCGAGCCGGACCTGGCGGCAAAACTGGCCGAACCGGCGCGTGGCAAGGCCAAAATCGTCGCCGTCGTCGTCGATCCGACCAATGACGAACTCGATGAGATCGTATCGTTGTTGAAGCCGGATATGCTCCAGCTTCACGGCAATGAGAGCCCCGAACATGTGCTGACGATAAAGGCGCTCTATGGTCTGCCCGTGATGAAGGCCTTTTCGGTACGCACGGCAGACGACCTGAAGCGCGTCGAGGCCTATATCGGCATCGCCGACCGTTTCCTCTTCGACGCCAAAGCGCCGAAGGGTTCGGAACTGCCCGGCGGTAACGGTATTTCCTTCGATTGGAGCCTTCTCGGCTGGCTTGACGGCAGCGTCGACTACATGCTTTCCGGCGGACTGAACAAGGACAATGTCGCGGAAGCGCTTTTCATCACCAAGGCACCGGGTATCGACGTCTCCTCGGGAGTCGAAACTGCGCCTGGCGTGAAGAGCGTCGCGAAGATCGATGAATTTTTTGACGCGGTCGAAAAGGCGAATGCGCCTGTCATGGCCTCAGGGAGTTGAGAGTGAACGAGACGCCTAAACCCAATTCCTTCCGTTCCGGCCCCGATGAAGATGGCCGTTTCGGCATTTATGGCGGTCGTTTCGTTGCCGAAACGCTGATGCCGCTGATCCTCGACCTGCAGGACGAATGGAACAGGGCGAAGATCGATCCGAAATTCCAGGCCGAATTGAAGCATCTCGGCACGCATTATATCGGCCGCCCGAGCCCGCTCTATTTCGCCGAGCGGCTGACGGCCGAACTCGGTGGCGCCAAGATCTATTTCAAGCGCGAAGAGCTGAACCACACCGGCTCGCACAAGATCAACAACTGCATCGGCCAGATCCTGCTCGCCAAGCGCATGGGCAAGACCCGCATCATCGCCGAAACCGGTGCCGGCCAGCACGGCGTCGCCTCCGCGACCGTGGCCGCCCGCTTTGGCCTTCCCTGCGTCGTCTACATGGGCGCCACCGACGTCGAGCGTCAGGCGCCGAACGTTTTCCGCATGAAGCTGCTCGGCGCGGAAGTCAAACCGGTCACGGCAGGCAGCGGCACGCTGAAGGACGCCATGAACGAGGCGCTTCGCGACTGGGTCACCAATGTCGAGGATACCTATTACCTGATCGGAACGGCAGCCGGTCCGCATCCCTATCCGGAAATGGTCCGCGATTTCCAGTCGGTGATCGGCATCGAAGCGAAGGAGCAGATGCTGGCGGCCGAAGGCCGTCTTCCGGATCTCGTCATCGCTGCCGTTGGCGGCGGCTCGAACGCCATCGGCATTTTCCATCCTTTCCTGGATGATCCCTCTGTCAAGATGGTCGGCGTCGAAGCCGGCGGCAAGGGTCTACAGGGCGACGAACATTGCGCCTCGATCACCGCCGGTTCGCCGGGCGTGCTGCACGGCAACCGCACCTACCTGCTGCAGGACGGCGACGGTCAGATCAAGGAAGGCCATTCGATTTCCGCCGGTCTTGATTATCCCGGCATCGGCCCCGAACATTCCTGGCTGAACGATACCGGCCGCGTCGACTATGTGCCGATCATGGATCACGAAGCGCTCGAGGCTTTCCAGATGCTGACCCGCCTCGAAGGCATCATCCCGGCGCTCGAGCCATCGCATGCGATTGCCGAGGTGATCAAACGCGCACCGACGATGGGCAAGGACGAGATCATCCTGATGAACCTCTCCGGCCGCGGCGACAAGGATATCTTCACCGTCGGCAAGATTCTGGGAATGGGACTGTAAGACATGACCGCACGCATGGACAAACGCTTTGCCGAGCTGAAGGCCGAGGGCCGTCCGGCGCTTGTGACCTATTTCATGGGCGGCGATCCTGACTACGACACCTCGCTCGGCATCATGAAGGCGCTGCCGGAAGCGGGCTCCGACATCGTCGAACTCGGCATGCCCTTTTCCGACCCGATGGCCGACGGCCCAGCGATCCAGCTCGCCGGCCAGCGGGCGCTCAAAGGCGGCCAGACGCTGAAGAAGACGCTGCAGCTGGCAGCCGATTTCCGCAAGACCAACGATGCGACGCCGATCGTGATGATGGGTTACTACAACCCGATCTATATTTACGGCGTCGAGAAATTTCTCGACGACGCGCTCGTCGCCGGTATCGACGGCCTGATCGTCGTCGATCTGCCGCCGGAGATGGATGACGAACTCTGCATTCCGGCGATCCGCAAAGGCATCAATTTCATCCGGCTGGCGACGCCGACGACGGATGAGAAGCGCCTGCCGAAGGTACTGAAGAACACCTCCGGCTTCGTCTACTACGTCTCGATGAACGGCATCACTGGTTCGGCGTTGCCCGATCCGTCGCTGGTGTCGGGCGCGGTCCAGCGCATCAAGCAGCATACCAAGCTGCCCGTCTGCGTCGGCTTCGGCGTCAAGACGGCGGAACATGCAAAGGTCATCGGCGGTTCGGCCGACGGCGTCGTCGTCGGCACCGCGATCGTCAATCAGGTCGCGACCAGCTTGACGCATGACGGAAAGGCAACGGCGGACACCGTTCAGGCGGTTGCCGCGCTGGTGCGCGGCCTTTCCACGGGAACACGTTCGGCGCGCCTTGTTGCTGCCGAATAGTTTGCCCACATTGGCAATAAAGCATGTCGTGCAAAAGCGTGCAGCGGTTTTGCGGCAACGATATGCGGAAACCAGAACCTACGGCGTGGCAGCGAAAGAACGCGACGCCCTTTAGACTATCAGGAGTATTCGAGTTGAACTGGATCACCAACTACGTTCGCCCGCGGATCAATTCCATGCTGGGCCGTCGCGAAGTGCCGGAGAACCTCTGGATCAAGTGCCCGGAAACGGGCGAGATGGTCTTCCACAAGGACCTGGAAGGCAACAAATGGGTCATTCCGGCGTCCGGTTATCATATGAAGATGCCGGCCAAGGCCCGCCTGACCGATCTTTTCGACAATGGCGAGTTCGAATCGCTGCCGCAGCCGAAGGTCGCGCAGGATCCGCTGAAGTTCCGCGATTCGAAGAAATATAGCGATCGCTTGCGCGACAGCCGCCTGAAGACCGAACAGGAGGATACGATCCTTGCCGGCGTCGGAAAGGTGCAGGGACTGAAACTCGTGGCCGTCGTGCACGAATTCAACTTTATCGGCGGTTCGCTCGGCATGGCCGCCGGCGAGGCGATCGTCAAGGCTTTCGAGCGTGCGACATCTGAAAAGTGCCCGCTGGTGATGTTCCCCGCTTCCGGCGGTGCGCGCATGCAGGAAGGCATCCTGTCGCTGATGCAGCTGCCGCGCACGACGGTTGCCGTCGACATGCTGAAGGAATCCGGGCAGCCCTATATCGTCGTGCTGACCAACCCGACGACCGGTGGCGTCACGGCCTCCTATGCCATGCTTGGCGATATTCACCTGGCTGAGCCCGGCGCCGAAATCGGCTTTGCCGGCAAACGTGTGATCGAACAGACGCTGCGAGAAAAACTGCCCGAAGGCTTCCAGACCGCCGAATATCTGCTGGAGCATGGTATGGTCGATATGGTCGTCAAACGTCACGATATTCCGGAAACGCTGGCGCGCCTCTTGAAGATCCTGACGAAGAAGCCTGTTACTGCGGCGAACGACATGAATAGCGGCGCGATTGCTCTGGCGGCGAGCGCCTGATAACCGACAAGCAGGCGGGGTGCCGAATTGATACCCAGAGGCCAAACCGCGGTGAGCGAGGCAGCACAGGAGATCGACAAGCTCATGGGATTGCATCCCAAGGGCTTTGATCTGTCTCTCGATCGCATCACCCGTCTTCTCGATATGCTCGGCAATCCGCACAGGAAACTGCCGCCGGTGATCCATGTCGCCGGCACCAACGGCAAGGGGTCGGTCACCGCCTTCTGCCGCGCTTTGCTCGAAGCCGGCGGCTACAGCGCTCATGTCCACACCTCGCCGCATCTCGTCAATTGGCACGAACGGTACCGCATCGGCGTCAAGGGCGGACGCGGACAGCTTGTCGACGACGCTGTCTTTGCCGAGGCCGTGCGTCGGGTAGCCGATGCCAATGCAGGACAGCACATCACCGTCTTTGAAATCCTGACGGCGGTTACTTTCATCCTGTTTTCCGAACATCCGGCCGATGCCGCGATCATCGAAGTCGGTCTCGGCGGCCGCTTCGACGCCACCAATGTCATCTCCGATCCGGCCGTCTCGGTGATCATGCCGATCTCGCTGGATCACCAGCCCTATCTCGGCGACAGGGTCGAGTTGATCGCGGCCGAAAAGGCCGGCATCATGAAGCCGGGCTTTCCCGTTGTCATCGGTCATCAGGATTATGACGCAGCACTTGACGTACTGATGTCGACGGCCGAACGGCTGCATTGCCCGAGCGCCGTCTTCGGGCAGGATTTCATGGCGCATGAGGAATATGGCCGGCTTGTTTACCAGGACGAATTCGGTCTTGCCGACCTGCCGCTGCCGCGCCTTCCTGGCCGGCATCAGTATGCCAATGCCGCCGCCGCCATTCGCGCCGTCAAGGCGGCGGGATTCATCGTCACCGAAACGATGATGGAAAAAGCGATGAGTTCGGTCGAATGGCCGGGCCGGCTGCAGCGTCTGAGCGAGGGCCGGCTGCTGTCGCATGCGCCCGCCGGCGCCGAGATCTGGATCGATGGCGGACATAATCCGGGGGCCGGCGAAGTGATCGCCGAAGCCATGGCCAATTTCGAGGAGCGCCAGTCTCGGCCGCTTTTCCTGGTTACCGGCATGATCAATACGAAGGATCCGGTCGGCTATTTCAAGGCCTTTACCGGCTTGGTCGAGAAGGTTTTCTGCGTGCCGATCCGCGGCAGCGAAGCGATGATCGACCCGGTGATATTGTCGAATGCCGCTTATGATGCCGGCCTGGTTGCCGAACCGATGTCGACGGTCGGCGATGCACTGGAAGCGATAAAAGCCGTCGTCGATCCGGAGGCATTGCCGCCGCGCATCCTGGTCGGCGGCTCTCTCTATCTTGTCGGCGACGTGCTTGCCGACAACGGCACGCCCCCGAAATGAAGGCTGCAAAATGAAAAAAGCCCGGTCGAAGCCGGGCTTTTTCGTCAATGTGCTATGAATTAAGCGAATATCAATCAGGCAGCGCTCGAAATCCAGTTCGAAAGAGCCGTCTTTGGCTTTGCGCCGACCGAGATATCGGCAACTTCGCCGCCCTTGAAGATTGCAAGGGTCGGAATGGAGCGCACACCGAACTGTGCGGCGAGTTCCGGGTTCTCATCGATATTCAGCTTGGCGACCTTGACCTTGCCTTCCATCTCGACAGCGATTTCTTCAAGGCTCGGAGCAATCATCTTGCACGGGCCGCACCATTCGGCCCAGAAATCGACGACGACGGGTTCTGCGGATTCCAGAACTTCCGACTGGAAGTTATTGATATCGACTTTCACGGTAGCCACGGGCTGCTCCTTTAACGGAATTGGGTGTTGAACCACATGTGATGGTGCGGTGCCGAATTTTCAATGTCCGGTATTTCACTTTGTCTTGACCGCTGCAAGCGCCAAACCGAGCGCCTCTTCGCTCAACGTGAAGAGCGAGGCGTTCTCGGTATAGACAAGCATGCAGTCGATGGACTTATCTGGATAGAGCGGCGCCAAGATCTCCCGATAGATCGCCAGCTGCGCCCGGTGTGCGAAGGGGATGGCTTCCTCTGTCGCCGGCGGCACCCGATTGGTCTTGTAGTCGAGGATGACGACGCGATCGGCAAGAACGGCAAGCCGGTCGATGCGGCCGGAGACGGCATAGCGCCGGTCTTCGAGCGTCAATGTTCCCATGATCGAGACCTCTGGCTGGGCCTGCGCACCGAGGACGGACTGAAGACCTTCCTCGTCCAATAGTTTCAGAACCGAATCGACAAGCTTGCGCCGTTCGGCGTCCGGCCAGAATCGAGCCGCTCGTTCAGCATAACGGCTCGCCGCATCAGGTCGTTCGCCAGGTGGAATTTCGGGAAGCGCCTGCAGCATGCGATGGATCAGCCTGCCTTTCTCCAGTGAACGATCGCTGCGCTCCTTCTCGCCGAACAGCGGCGAAACGACCAGCAGGCCGCCTTCGTCCTCATCGATGATCGTCCCGGCGCCGGAGGGGCTGAGCGGCCGCGGCAGCTCAGCCTGCGGCGGCAATGGCCGCAAAAGGCCATCCGGCAAGGTCTCCTCGCTGCCGCGCTCCTCGCTGCGGTCGATACGCTCGAAGCTTCGTTCCACCCGCGGCACGCGCCATTTGATGCCCGGCCATTCCCCATCGGGACCGGAGAACGTGGTCGCCTCCACATGCGGATGGTCGTCGCGCAGCGCCGTCGAAATCATCATATGCCAGGTGTCATTGTTCACACGTACGCCACGATAGCCGCAGACGACCAGCTGGTCGGCGGCGCGCGTCATGGCGACATAGAGCAACCGGCGATATTCCTCTTCCGCCAGCATCTGGATACGCGTCGCATCGTCCTGGCTCAGCGAGTTGGCGAGATCGGAGACAGGGACCCAGACGGGCATCGGCGGCTCGTCGGGACCGGTCTCGAGCAGGCGAAGCTTCGGCAGATGCGTATGCGTAAAGGCCTTCGAACCGCCGTCGACCAGGAAAACGATCGGCGCTTCAAGACCCTTGGAGGCATGCACCGTCATGATGCGCACCTCGTTGCGTCCCTTGTCCTGCTCGCGTTTCACTACGGGCGCCTCGAGCTCCAGCGTCGAGATGAAGGATTGCAGCCCGGGAAGACCGGAGCTTTCGTGGTCGAGTGTGAAGGTCAAGAATTCGTCGAGGATATCGCTGACTTCGGTGCCGAGACGGGCAAGGAATTGCCGCCGACCGCCATGACTGCCCAGCACACGCGCATAGAAATCATGAACCGACAGCCGCCTGGACTGCCGGAGAAACAGCTCCAGCCTCTCGACGGCTGCACGGAAACGTTCGGTGCCGTCGGCGGCGAAGCTTTTCAGATGGCTCCAAACGCTCTCATTGTCGCTGCGTAGCGCGGCAACCGCAAAGATGTCGTCCTCGGAGAGATCGAAAAGCGGGCTCCTGAGCACGGCGGCGAGCGAAAGGTCGTCTTCCGGCAGAAGCAGGAAACGGCCGAGCGCCAGCAGATCCTGCACGGCGATATGGCTGGTCAGCACCAGCCTGTCCGCGCCGGCGACCGGAATATCGCCGCGGCGTTTCAACGCCCTTGTCAACGCATTGACGAAGGCGTCGCGCTTGCGCACCAGCACCAGGATGTCGCCGGCCTCGATCAGGCGTTCCTTGCCTTTTTCGACGATCGTCTCGCGGCCAACAAGCGTGCCGATCGAATGGGCGATCCGCCGCGCGAGGATTGCGGCCGGCGCGCTTTCCGGCGTCGCGTCGAAGGGCGCCGTCCAGTCTTCTTCCTTCACCACCGCTTCCGGCGCAACCATCTCCCAGAGATCGACGGCGCCGGGATGTCCGATGCGGCTGGAGCGATGCACGACCGGTTCGCCAAGCGCGCTGAGGCCGCGCGCGTTCTCGGGCGCCTTGAAAATAAGGTCGACGGCCTCGAGCACATCGGCGGTCGAACGAAACGACAGCGGTAGCCGCACGGAGGAAAAGCTCTGCCCGCTATCGGAAACTCGCCGCCGCGTTCGGTCGCTTTCCTCGGAAAAACGCTCTGGCCGCGCGCCCTGGAAAGAATAGATCGACTGCTTTTCGTCGCCGACGGCAAAGAGCGTGCGCACGATCGGCCGGGCACTTTCGCCGGAGAAGAAATCCTCGGCGAGCGACTGGATGACACTCCACTGGATCGGGCTGGTATCCTGCGCCTCGTCGACGAGGATATGGTCGATGCCGCGATCGAGCTTGTAGTGGATCCAGGGACCGACGCCACTTTTCATGAGCAGGTCGGCGGTGCGGGTGATCAGATCCTCGAAATCGAGCTGGCTGCGCTGCTTCTTCAACTCCTCATAGTCGTGGTTCAGCCTATCGGCGAGCACGAGTGCTGCCTGCGTGGCGCCGTACATCCGCATCAGTTTCAGCCGGTCGCGGCTTGCTGCGACATGCGCGCGGGCAATGGCGATGGCGTCCGCCAGCTGCGGTGCCTCGGCAAGCATGGCCTTGACGAAGAATTGCGAGTCCGCCTTGGGCTCGCCCTTCATTGTCAGAAAAATTTTCTCGAGGAACTCAGCCCGCCTTGCGTCATCGCGCTCCCGCCCGGTGAGCCTGAGGCCGTAGGCAACCTCTTGCGCCTTCGTGCCACCCTTCTGGTCGGCCAGCGAGAGATAAAGCTCCAGCGTGCCGCCCGAAAGCGCAGGCAAAGGCCAATATTGCGCCGCGATCCGGCTTTCCGTGTCGCCGGCTGCAAGGCCAAGCCTTTTGCGCAGGACCTTCTCCACACCGCCCTGCTGTTCGGCCGTCGCGGTAAAACGACGAATGGCGTTGCGGTTGGCAACGATGTCGCCGAGCAGGTTTTCCAGTCCGGATTCGTCGCCGAGGTTGAGCACGTAGGTGAATGCCTCGGCAAGGGTGCTGTCTCCCTCCGGCGCGGTTGCGGTCAGCAGCGCCCGGCGCGCATCGGAAAGCAGCGCCACCGCCGCGCGATCGTCGAGAACCGAGAAATGCCCGGCAACGTTGGCCTCCAGCGGGAACTGATGCAGCAGCGCCTCGCAAAAGGCATGAATCGTCTGGATCTTCAGTCCGCCGGGCGTCTCCAGCGCCTTGGCAAACAACCGGCGGGCCTCGGCAAGCTTCAGTCCGTCGGGAGCCGTACCCTCGATCTGCGCGATCCGCCGGCTAAGCTCTTCATCATCGAGCACCACCCACTCCGCCAGCCGTTCGAAAACGCGGTTCGACATCTCGGAGGCCGCAGCCTTGGTATAGGTGAGGCATAAAATGGCGGAAGGCCGCGCGCCCGCAAGCAGCAGCCGGATAACGCGCTGTGTCAGCACATGCGTCTTGCCGGACCCGGCATTGGCCGAGACCCATGCCGAACGCAACGGATCGGAGGCAATCGCCTGCTGAATTGTCGTCCAGCCGATCCAGGCACCCGGATCGTCGTCGTTGGGCAGGGCGGTCACATCACTCATCACCGCCCTCTTCCGTTTCGGCCGTCGACCATTCGGAGACGCGGGCAAGATGACCGTAGTCGCCGCCGAAATCGAATTGCTGAGCCGGGATCAGCCGCGAGGTAAAGCCCCTTTCGTTGGATTGCAGCAATCCTACGAATTTGACCAGCTGGTCGATCGATTCAGCGGCGAGATCCATCGCCGATTTCGCCTTGTCGCTGCGGGCCGAGCTCTCGTTGTTGACGGTATCGACCTGGAAGCGGCTCCCGGGTCGCAGACGCACATAGAGAAGGTCCTGCGGCACGAGGCTGCCGGCATCGCGGAAGGCGCCGGCACTCAAGGCCGCCGCTTCGAGCGCAAGCTGCGGATCGAGAAGCACGCGTGCCTGCGCCGGCGACGGATTGTAGCCAGTTTTGTAGTCGATGATGTCTGCCGAGTTTGGTCCTGTCATGTCAATCCGGTCTGCGACGCCGGTGAGCCGGATATTGATCGGCTCCAGCTCCATGCCGCCCCGTACCTCCGTCAGCGTTTTCAGGATGCCATGCCGGCGTCCAGCCTCCCATTCGAGAAAGGCGCGGGCCACTTCGCGAAAGCGCGGTCGCCACACGGCATCGATATGCGGCGGCAGTTTTTCCATGTCGAAAAGCTCGGAAAGGATACGCTCCATCGCCGCTGCCGCATCAGGCGTCCCGGCGATGTGAGCCTCGCGGATGAAGCGGTCGACGATCTTGTGGTAGAGCGTTCCGCGTTCGGCCGCTCCTGGATCGCGGTTGAACGCATCGACCGGGTCAAGCCGCAGGACACGGCGGGCATAGATGGCATAGGGATCACGGCGCAGCCGGCCGACTTCGCTGAAGGAATAGGATTTCGGCTGCAGTGCGAGCGGCGGTTTCGGCGAGGGTCGTTGCGCCGGCGCTTGGGCCTCGCCCCGATCGATGAGTGCGGCCCATTGCAGAAACCGATCACCGCGAGCCCTCAATTCCGCTTCGAACGCCTCTCCGCCGAGCGCCAGCAGCCGCTGCAGCCAACGCGAGGCAACGGTCGGCGTCGAGCCCTGGCGCAGCGCGCGCGAATAGATCAGATGGCGTGTGCCGTTTGCCATCTCGAAATCATGTGCCAGCTGGCCGATGCGCCGCTCCGGCGGCTCGAGACCGATTTCCGTCTTCATCATTCGCGGAATGAAGGGATTGTTGGCGGTCTGTCCCGGCCAGGTGCCTTCGTTCAGTCCGCCGAGGATCAGCGTATCGACGCTCTGCAGGCGGGCTTCCAGCGTGCCGAAGATGAAAAGCCTGGGATGGCTGAGCGCCCGTGGCTTCACCGCATGACCGGCGGCAAGGGCTGCCATGATGTCGATCCATTGCGGTCCGTCGGCCTCCATCTGGCCGTCCGTATCGATCACTTCACCGAGCAGGGTGGCGAGGGCATCTCCCGCTTCGTTCGACCAGAGATCGGCGAGATTGCCGTGCGGATCGACCGCGACCGCTTCAAGCGAACGGCCGGTGCGCTCCGCCCATGCGGACAATGTGAAGCGCACTGTTCTTCCGCGATCTTCCGGCCGGTGCCGGATCAGCGCCGAAGCCAGAGGCGCGGTCGCTTGTGCGACCCGCCGGGCAAGGTCGTATGCGGCGTCGGCGGCATCGGGCGAAAGCGCTTTTCGCCATTGCGGCGCGTGCCTGTCGAGGGCCTGTTCGGCAAGTTGGTGCGTGAGCAGCGGTTCGAGCGTACTGATATCCACCTCTGCCACGCCGCCGCGCAGTGCCAGCAGCTCGAGCGCCTCAGTAGCGGAAATCAATGCACCGCGCTCGAGGCCGAATCGGGCAAGCGGATGTTTGAGCAGCGAGATGATCGCCACCGGATCGCCCGGCCGCAGCGCTGCCTCCAGCAGCAATTGCAGCAAAGTGCCCTGCGGCATGGCCGAAAGCGGTGTGCCCGCCGAATCATCGGCGAGGATGCCGAAGCGGGAAATCTCGGCCATCACCCGCCGCGCGAGATTGCGGTCCGGAGTGATGAGTGCTGCCCGGCTCTCGCCGTCCTGTCCCGGCCTCTCCAGTGCAAGCCGGAGCGCGATGGCAATCGCGGTGGCTTCCTCGCGCTCATTGGCGGCTTCGATTAGCGAGATATCAGAGAAGGCCGAAGTCAGTGCGCCAGTCGGGAGGTCGCTCTTCCACGCCCCCCAGTCGCTGGTCGCCTCCGCCGGGGCAAGGGCCCGCGAGAGGATTTCGGCGCGCCGCTCAAGATCAGCCTCCGGTCTGTCGAGAAGCGTGACATCGGCGCGTGTCAGCTTCAGCCGCTTGAGCAGCACCGACAGGCCATATTGCGGATGGCTCCGGCTTGCGGGATTGGCGTGTTGGCCGGGCGCCGGTTCCGGCGTGACCATCTGCCAGTGCCTTTCGGGCATGGAGAGATCGAGACCTGGAAGCACGATCACACCTTCCGGCAGATGGGCGACGGCGGCAATGAGATCGGCGGTGGCGGGAACGGAACCCGTCGAACCCGCGATGATGATCGGTCCAACGGGTTTCATCGCCGAAAGCCGACTTGCCTCCGCCCTGAGAATGGCGTTTCTGTGCCGCGCCGGCGAGGATTTGCCGAGTTCGGACAGCCGCCCGGGCCAGAAGGCGCTGGCGATCTGCAGGAACTCCGCCGTCAGCTGCCACCAGGCGGCATAATCGCCGGTATCGAGTTTTGACAGCTCCGACCAGTCGAGATCCTCGGTTTCGATGGAATCGATCAGCTCCGCAAGGTTGCGGGCGAGCCAGATCGCATCCGCCGGACTTGCGGGCGCAACCAGCGGTGAGTCTGAATGAATGTGGCGGACGATCTCCGGCAGCTTGTTTCGCCAAGCGAGGATCAGGCGCGCAAGCTCCAGCAGACGGGCGGTATTCGACAGCGGCTGGGCGAGATCAATCGTTGCCGGCAGTGCCTCGTCGAAATAGCCGCTATCGTCATCGGTTTCGCCGAGAGGACGGATAACCGGCAGGATCGCCGATCGGCCGCCGAGCAGATCGACGAATTCGGACCGCAGCACACGCACGGCGCGCCGGGTCGGCAGGTAGATCGTCACCCTGGCGAGCGATAGCGGATCATCGGCGTCGTGCCGGAAAAACGGCGTCAATCGGCCGTCGCAAAGTGTCGTCGCCAGCGTTTTCAGGAAAGGGAGACCTGCCGGGATCGTCAGGATGCGTGGCTGGTGCCGCTCCGCCATGGCTCACGCAAACGTCCGCAATCGCCGGATCGTTTCCTCCGCCTCGCCAACCGCGTCGGGCGTTCCCACAGTCAGCCAGTGACCTTCGAGCACGATGCCGAAAAGCCGTCCGCGCGCGATCGCCTTGTCGAAATAGATATTGAGGTTGAAAGCATCCTTCGGTGCATCGTCGAGCAACGACGGGTTCATGACGATCGCTCCGGCATAGACGACGGGATTGGACGGATCGTCACGATAACGCGTCAGCCGGCCATCGGCTGCGAGACTGAAGTCATTTTTGCCGTTGTGACCCGTCGTATCCTCGCTCCCAACACAAAGCAGCGCCATATCCATGCGTTCGGCATCGAAGAATCCGGCTAAGCGCTGCAGGTTCGTCGGCCGGCCCGGCTGTTCGCCGATCCAGAAGAGATCGGCATTCATGACGAAGATATTGTCGCGGTCAAGCAGCCTCAGCCCCTTCGCCAGGCCGCCGCCGGAATTCATCAGCGCGTCCCGCTCGTCTGATATGAGGATGTCGAGGCCGTGATAATTCCCGAGATGTTCGAGCATCTGGTCGGCGTGGTGGTGAACGTTGACAACGGCGCGTTCGATGCCGGCCGCCACCAGGCAATCCAGCGCGTAGTCGATCATCGGCTTGCCGTCGATCTTCACCAGCGGCTTCGGGATCGTGTCGGTGATCGGGCGCATGCGGGTTCCGAGACCCGCGGCCAGTACCATGGCTTGTCTGATGGTCATTCTGATCCGAAACTTATGATTCGCTCCGGCCTATTCCAGCCCTTGCGCACCAATCGCGCAAGGGGGCAAGCGTTTCATGCTCGAGCGCGACGTTCAGATAGGAAAGCGTGCGTGGCATATGTTTCAGATAGCCCGGCTTGCCGTCGCGCTGCAACAGGCGCACCCAAAGACCGGCAAGCTTGCAGTTGCGCTGCGCCGACATGATCGCCCAGGCCTTCATAAATCCGGCTTCGTCGAAACCGCGCTCCGCACGGCGAAGCGTCAGATAATCATCCATCAACTGCCGGAAGAGATCCGGCTCGATCGTCACACGCGCATCCTGGACGATCGAGGCAAGGTCATAGGCCGTGGGACCGATCATCGCGTCCTGGAAATCGATCAGGCCGATCTTGCGAACACCGCTTTCATGTTCGCGCCAGATGATATTCGGCGAGTGGAAGTCGCGCAGCAGCAGGTTCTTCTCGGCCGTAGCAAGCTCGTCGATGAGCGCATCCCAGATCGCCAGATATTCCGTCCGCTCTGTTTCCATTGCAGGAGCGCCTTGGCGCTTCCATGGCAGGTGCCAGTCGAGCACCAACTGCACCTCCATCTTCATCGCCGTGCGGTCGAAATCAGGAATATGGTGGATATGGCTCTTTCCAACCGGGATGTCCTGCGGAAATTTCAAGGCGTGCAGCCTGGCCAGGCAGGCAACGCTTTCGCGATAGCGTTCGATAATAGGCCGTCCCCGGGCATCCAGCACGCCCTCGCTGCCGAGATCTTCGATCAGCAGGATACCCTTGTTATAATCCACCTTGTAGACTTCGGGCGCCGCAAAACCGTCCTTGCGCAGCGCATCGGCGATCGCCACGAAGGGATAGGCGTTTTCGGCAAGATGAGCGACTTTGGGATAGGGTTTGCCGTCGAAAACCGGCGGGCCTTCAGCAAGCGGCGGCCAGTCCATCAGGATGATGCGTCGGTTCCCAGGTTGCGGATAGATCGCCTCATAGGCGCGCAGCGAGGCATCGCCGGTCAGGAATCGGCGTTTCGCTGCGGGGTAACCGGCGGTATCGAGGAACTCACGGATCGCCAGGACCCGGCGGATGCGTGAATTTTGCGCGCCAGCGGCTTCGATCGTCGCCCGCCGGCCGCTGCCTTCATGCGCCAGCGTCAGGGTGATGCGCTCCGCGGGCAGCTCGCTCTCCGCCATCTCAGGCCATTCGACGAGACAGATACCGTTCTGGAGGGCCTCGTCGAAGCCGAGTTCAGTCAATTCGGCAGGGTCGCCGAGCCGGTAGAGATCGAAATGTGAAACGGGGATGCGCAGATCGTAGGATTGTACCAGCGTGAAGGTCGGGCTCGGGACTTCAAGCCCCTCGTCATCGGCCATGGCCCGCAGGATCGCCCGAGCGAGCGAGGATTTCCCTGCGCCGAGATCGCCGGAAAGGGCGAGGCAATCGCCGGCTTTCAAGGCCAGCGCCAGGTCCTCGCCGAGGCGGATGGTAGCCGCTTCGTCCTTCAGGAACAGCGAAATCGTATCATTGGTCGTCATTCGGCAGCGGCGGAATGCGGTACATTGACCGAGGGGATACGGCAGACGACCGTCGTGCCCTTGCCCGGCTCGCTGTCGATCGTCACGTCGCCATGATGCAGACTGACAAAGCTGTCGACGATTGAGAGGCCGAGGCCGGCGCCGCCGCGTTTGCCGCTTTTCGCCCCCGTGGCAAAACGGTCGAAGACGGTGGCGATCATGTCAGGTGAGATGCCGGGGCCGCGATCGCTGACGGAGAAAACGAAATCCGTGCCTTCGCGATGGCATTCCAGCGAGATCGAAGTGCCTTCGGGCGAGAAATTCGCCGCATTGGAGAGAAGCTTCAGAAGGATCTGCTTCAGCCGCTGCGGATCGGCAACGATCGAGCCGAGATAGGCGGGTGCGGTGATTTCAAGCGCCACGCCGCTTTCGTGGAGGCGATCGGCGATCTGCATCGAGACGTCGTCGAGCAGGTCGTTGAGATCGATATCCGCATAATTGAGGCGCATGATGCCGGCATCGACGGTCGCAAGATCGAGAATATCGTTGACGAGCGTCAACAGAACCGAGGACGAGGTCGAGATATGGTCGATATATTCAGCCTGCCGTTCGCTCAAGGGGCCGACGCCCGGCGTACGCAGGAGATCGGTGAAGCCGATAATGTTGGTCAGTGGCGAACGCAGTTCATAGGAAACATGCTGGACGAAGTCGTTCTTCAGCTCGTCGGCCTTGCGCAGCGCTTCGTTCTTCTCGGTCAGCGCGCGCTCGGCACGCACACTGTCGGTCATGTTGACGAAGGTCAGCATAGTCTGGGCGTTCGGCAGCGGAATGACGGCGTAGTCAAGCACGAGGCCGGAGAAGAGTTCCAGCGTTCCCTGACCCGAGCGGCGTTCGTCGTCGAAGCTGGTGATCAGTTCCGCGAAGGTCTTCCAGCCATCCGGCCGGTCATAGGACGGGGTGCAGGCCTCGCCCAGCGCGCGGATATGGGTGCCGGGCTTGGCTTCGGTTTCGGTGATCCCCCAGAGCGCGCGGAAGGCCGGGTTGGAAAGTCGGATGCGCCCGTCGGGGCCGAACACCGCCACACCTTCGGAAAGATGGTCGATCGTTTCGCCCTGCACCTTGACCAGCGTGTTGTAGCGCGTTTCAAGATCGACCTGCTCGGTCAGATTTTCGAACACCCAGGTGGCGCCACCCTGCGGATGCGCGGTCGCAAAGACCCGCAGCGTCTGCCCGTTCGGCAGGTGCCAGAGATCCGTTTGCGTGTCGAGCGCGCGATAGACGGAAAGGGCTGATTCCTTCCAGCTTTTCCAGTTGAGTTGGTCCGGCAACTTTTTGGCTGCGCGCAGCCGCTCGAGCAACTCGCTATTATCGGGCCGGCCTTCGAGGAAGGCGATATCAAGCTCCCAGAGTGCGACGAAGGCCTGGTTGTAGAATTGCAGCCGGCGGTCGCCGTCGAAGATGGCGACGGGCGTGGCGAGATGATCGAGCGTTTCGGCATGGCTCTTCAGCGTCCGTTCCAGCTCGGCGCGCACCGCCTCTATGTCGGACACGTCGATGGCGATGCCGGCCGAGCCGCCGGGAACCCTGACGTCGACGACGTCGAAGAATGTGCGGTTGCCGTGGACGACCGTGGAGATCTTGTCGTGGAAGGGCGATTCCGGCGTCGTCGTGGCGCGAATGCGTTCGCGCGCCACGGTCGTCAGCATCTCACGGCCTTCATTGATCGCCTGCTGCGGCGATCGCGCCTCGACAGCCTCGCCATAGGCCTGGTTGACCCAGGTGAGGCGGCCCGCCGGGTCGCGCTGCCAGGCCGGCATGTCGATCGCGTCCAGCATGGTCTGGAAGGCCGAGATGGAGGTCATCAGCCGGTCGCGCTCAATCCTGAGCTCGGCGAGCTCGGCGCGCAGATTGTTGAGCGCCACGAAACGGACAAAGGCGCGCCCGCCGGAAACCCGGCCCTGTGCCTCGAGGATTTCGTCGCGGATGGTTTCGACCACCATGTCGAAGCTCTGCGCCTCGTCGCGCAGCCGGTCGATCGCCTTTTCCAGCTCGGAAGCCGAGCGTGATTTCAGCCATAGGCCGAAGGCCAGGAATTCGCCGTCCTGCGGCGCGCCGGTTTCAGGCGGAAGCTGGCCGAGCAGTTCGGGACGCGCATTGCCGTCCCAGATGACGATCCGCCGGTTTTTGTCGGCGATCAGAGCCTGGTATTGCGAAATGCGCTGCTGGGCATCGGAAAGTGCCGAGCGGATTTCCCGGCTCTCGTTTTCCAGGTTGCCGCGCTGGCGCACGAGCCACAGCGTCGACAGCAGAGCTGCCGATATGACGCCGATGACGACGGAAACACCGATCACTTGCGAGGATGTGAAGAGGTGAGCCGTGGCCGCCGCCTGCTGCTCCGCCTGTGCCAGGGCCGGCCGCGCCAGCGAGGCGAGCGCCGTGCCGGCCGCGCAGCTTTTCAGGAAGCGCGCCAATGGTCCGTGCTCTTGCTTTACGGCCTCGTGTGCCGTTGCAGATTTATATCCTTGGCCTGCCATCAGCGGGCGGCGATCGGCGCAAGCGCCATCATCCGCCTGACCGGGCAGGCTGCTTTTCATTTCCGACATCCGCGGTATGTCTCCGTCCTTCAATGTGCCGCATTACGACAAGACATCCCATTTTCGCGACGGCCGGACAGGGTCCGGCGCCACGAATCAAGTCTTAAAACAATACTTCGGAAGGGAATCGGCGGGAAGGGAGCGCCCAAAAAATAAGCCGCGGCATTTGTCAATGCCGCGGCTTCTACATCTTGTGGATATTAACTATCGGATCAATATCTGTAGTGGTCGGACTTGAACGGGCCCTTCGGCGAGACGCCGATATAGGCAGCCTGTTCCGCGGAAAGCTCGGTCAGCTTCACGCCGAGCTTGTCGAGATGCAGGCGTGCGACCTTTTCATCGAGATGCTTCGGCAGGATATAGACCTGGTTGGAATACTGGTCGGGCTTGGTGAAGAGCTCGATCTGCGCCAGCGTCTGGTTGGTGAACGAAGCCGACATCACGAAGGACGGATGGCCGGTGGCGTTGCCGAGGTTGAGCAGGCGGCCCTCGGAAAGAAGAATGATGCGGTTGCCCTTGGGGAATTCGATCAGGTCCACCTGCGGCTTGACGTTGGTCCACTTGAGATTGCGCAATGCTGCGACTTCGATTTCGTTGTCGAAGTGACCGATATTGCCGACGATCGCCATATCCTTCATCGCGCGCATGTGGTCGATGCGGATGACGTCCTTGTTGCCGGTCGTGGTGATGAAGATATCGGCCGAGGAAACGACGTCCTCGAGCAGGACGACTTCATAACCGTCCATCGCAGCCTGCAATGCGCAGATCGGATCGGCTTCGGTCACCTTGACGCGGGCGCCGGCGCCGGAGAGCGAAGCGGCAGAACCCTTGCCGACGTCGCCATAGCCGCAGACGACGGCAACCTTGCCGGCCATCATGACGTCGGTGCCGCGGCGGATGCCATCGACCAGCGATTCCTTGCAGCCATATTTGTTGTCGAACTTCGACTTGGTGACCGAGTCGTTGACGTTGATCGCCGGGAAGGGCAGCAGGCCCTTCTGGCTAAGCTGGTAAAGGCGGTTTACGCCGGTCGTCGTTTCTTCGGTGACGCCCTTGATCGCATCGCGCTGTTTGGTGAACCAGCCAGGCGAAGCGGCAAGGCGCTTGTTGATCTGCGCGAAGAGGATTTCCTCTTCTTCGGAATGCGGATGAGACAGCACGTCCTCGCCGGCTTCGGCGCGGGCGCCAAGCAGGATGTACATGGTGGCGTCGCCGCCGTCATCGAGGATCATGTTGGAAAGGCCGCCGTCAGCCCACTGGAAGATCTTGTCGGTGTAGACCCAGTAATCTTGGAGCGACTCGCCCTTGATGGCGAAGACAGGCACGCCGGAAGCGGCGATCGCGGCAGCGGCATGATCTTGCGTCGAGAAGATGTTGCACGAGGCCCAGCGGACTTCGGCGCCGAGCGCGACCAGCGTTTCGATGAGCACGGCCGTCTGGATGGTCATGTGCAGCGAGCCGGTGATGCGCGCGCCCTTCAACGGCTTTGTCTGGCCGAATTCGGCGCGGCAGGACATCAGCCCCGGCATTTCGGTTTCGGCGATCGTAATTTCCTTGCGGCCGAAATCCGCAAGCCCGATATCGGCGACGACATAATCTTTTTCAGTGCTCATAGAGGCCTCCAGGCTGAAAAACGTCTCAAAATTGGCGCAGGCGCGAAGGATGACCCACGTGCAAGCGCACGGCATGTCCGCCGTTTAGCAGGCTTCGCCGGTGAAGGCAATAAGGATATAAAGAAGTCTTTATATGTTTATATGAACTCGATCGGAGCTCACATCTCCTCGCCGAACCTGTTCTGGATCAGCTGGTCCAGCGCCTCCAGCGCTTCCTCGGCCTGGCTGCCGCTTGCCGAGACGACGACGCTCGAGCCGGGGCTTGCCGCAAGCATCATCAGGCCCATGATGGAGGTACCGCCGACCGTCATTCCGTCCTTGGAAACGGTGATGGCGGCATCGAAGGTCTCGACCATCTGCACGAATTTGGCGGAAGCGCGCGCGTGAAGACCGCGCTTGTTGATGATAAGGAGTTCCCGGGAGAGCGATGTCATGAATGCCCGTTATTTTCCGCTGAGCACGCGGCTCGCGACATTGATATATTTCCGCCCGGCTTCGGAGGCCTCCACCAGCGCCTTCTCCATGTTGTTCTCGCCGCGCACCCCGGCAAGCTTGATCAACATCGGCAGGTTGACGCCGGCAATGACTTCGGTATGGCCGCTGCTCATGACTGATATGGCAAGATTGGACGGCGTGCCGCCGAACATGTCGGTCAGGATGACGACGCCGTGGCCATCATCGGCACCGGAAACGGCTTCCAGAATGTCCTGCCGTCTCTGGTCCATGTCGTCTTCGGGGCCAATGCAGACCGTCTCGATGAATTTCTGAGGACCGACGACGTGCTCGACAGCATGACGAAACTCTTCAGCCAGCTTGCCATGAGTGACAAGCACAAGTCCGATCATGATATTACTGCTCCCATATACAAACGGTGGCCCCAATATCGCAATGCAGCAATTACGTCCACCGGTGGGGGCACATCTTGGCTATGAAAAGCCGAAGTGCAAGATAAAAATGCGAATATATAAGGCAGATTGACCAATCCGGAAGGCCTCAGCGCCCGATATCCGGCACTTTTGCCATCAGGATCGCAAGGGGTGAGGAAACGCCTGTGAGCAACCGCAATGCGGGAAGCGAAAAACCGGCGGCAAGGCTCACCATTTCGCCCTCGGGAGGCACCCGGTTTTCACCGGTAGCGCTGCCGGGAAGCACGGCATAATGCATGGCCGCCCTGGGAATATGGTCCTGACGAACAATGCCGGTGCCGCGAAGTTCGATCAGCCCGGCGATCGACGGCGGGCATGCGGCGATTACCGCGCCGGCCTCTCTTGAGAGAAGAACCTGGTCGTCGGCGACCAGCGCCGTGAAAAGACCGAGCCGGCGCGCCTCGGTCATGCAGGTGAAGGCCAGCATCGATTTTCCCCAGCCGGAGGGGCCGCTGAATAGCAGCCCCGTCTTGCCAACGACGATCGCCGTCGCATGGACGTTGAAAGCTGCCTCGGTCATGCTGCGGCGCCGATTGGCAAAGAGAGGATGAAGCGCGCGCCGAGTATATGCCCGCTCTCGGCATCGGTGATGTTTTCGGCTCTCAGCGAACCGCCATGCGCTTCGGCGATCTGCCGGCTGATCGACAGGCCGAGCCCCGAATTCTGGCCGAAGCCTTCCGCCTCCGGCCGGTCCGTATAAAAGCGCTCGAAGATACGGTCGATATTTTCCGCCTGGATGCCGGGACCGTTGTCCTCGATCGTGGTGACGCAGCGCGAACGTGTCCGCACCAGCCGCACGGTAATCTTGCCGCCTTGCTCGGGTACGAACGAGCGGGCATTCTCGATCAGGTTGGCGATGATCTGGCCGATGCGCAGATCGTGGCCGTTGACGACAAAGCGCGTCTTGACGTTCGGTTTGCGTTCGACGGCATATTCGATCTGCACTTGCTTCTTGCTGCTCCTGACCTGGCGTGACACCTCGATGAGGTCGCGCAGCAGCACCTCCATGTCGATCGAGCCGGCATCGACGCGCGCGAGTTCGGCATCAAGGCGCGAAGCGTCGGAGATATCGCTGATCAGCCGGTCGAGGCGGCGGACGTCATGCTGGATGACGTCCATCAGCCGTTTCTTGGAATCGTCGGATTTGGCAAGCGGCAGCGTTTCGACGGCGCTGCGCAGCGAGGTCAGCGGATTCTTGAGTTCGTGGCTGACATCGGCCGCGAAACTCTCGATCGCATCGATGCGGTCGTAGAGCGCCGTCGTCATCTCGCGCAGTGCGATGGAAAGATTACCGATCTCATCCTGGCGGGCGGAGAAGTCGGGGATCTCTTCACGCACCTTGGCCCCACGCCGGACGCGGATGGCAGCCGCCGAAAGGCGGCGCAGCGGATTGGCGATGGTCGATGAAAGCACCAGCGACAGCAGCACGTTGACGAGTGTTGCGACGCCGAAGACGCGCATGATGGCAAGCCGCTCGGCATGAACGATATTGTCGATGTCGCCCGCCTGCGTCGACAGCAGCAGCACCCCGAGCACGGCGCGGAAACGCTGGATCGGCACGGCGACGGAAACGATGAGTTCGCCTTTTTCGGTGGTGCGCACGACCGCACCGCGCACGCCGGTCAGCGCGTTCATCACTTCGGGATAGATCGAGCCATCACCGCCCGGCGCTTCCTTGTAGAGCGGCAGATTGCCGGGCTGCAGCGCCTTGTTGAACAGAGTGGCGAACCACTCGCTCCAGGTCTGTTTCTCCTCTTCAACCGGCGGCAGGTCGAAGCGCAGCACCTGGCCGCGCGAATAGAGATGGCGCGAATCGAGCAACAAATTGGCGTCGGCATCGAAGATGCGGGCGCGTGTACGCGTCGGAGAGATCAGCCGGCGCAGCACCGGCGCGACCTTTTCAGGATCGATCGGGAATTCGAGGTCCTCGTCGTTCGGCACCGGGGTGATGCTCTGGCCGGCCTGTAGCTCGAGCAGCTTCTGCGGATCGATGGTGATCGAGTTGGTATCGACCGACGCGGAGGCCGAAATGGCGCCGGCGATGATTTCGCCCTGCGTCAAAAGGCTTTCGGCGCGGGCGTCGATCAATCCCTCGCGAAACTGGTTGAGATAGAGGATGCCGCCGACGAGCACCACGAGCGCGACGAGATTGAAGAACAGGATGCGCCGCGTCAGGCTTGAAAAGACGGCATTGCCGAAGATCCGGCGGATCAGCGTGAAGGGATGCGACCAACGGCGGCCTCGGACGCGACGGGTGCTCACGCCCTCCGCGTCGTCCAGATCCCTTTCCTGCACCAACTGTGCCAATGACAGGCCCTTTCGAAAGGTTGGGCCGGATAAACCGGCCGGCAACCTTCAATATCTCCAGCTGTGCCGCTCGGGCTCAAGCTGCTTCGCGGAAGCGGTATCCCACTCCGTAGAGTGTTTCAATCATATCAAAGTCGGTGTCGACCATCTTGAATTTCTTGCGCAGCCGCTTGATGTGGCTGTCGATGGTCCGGTCGTCGACATAGACCTGTTCGTCATAGGCTGCGTCCATCAGCGCGTCGCGGCTTTTGACGACGCCGGGGCGCTGCGCCAGCGAATGCAGGATCAGGAATTCGGTCACCGTCAGCGTCACGGCCTCGCCTTTCCAGGTGCAGGTGTGGCGCTCCTGGTCCATGACCAGCTGCCCGCGCTCCAGTGAGCGGGCCTGCTGGACCGCACCGGTCTTCGGCGCGCCGGTGGGGCTCGTGCCGGCGGCGGCAGCTTCGCGGCTGGACGCGCGGCGCAGGACGGCGCGCACGCGCTCCACCAGCAGACGCTGCGAAAACGGTTTGGTGATGAAATCGTCGGCGCCCATCTTCAGGCCGAAGAGTTCATCGATCTCCTCATCCTTGGAGGTGAGGAAGATGACGGGAATGTCCGACTTCTGCCGCAGGCGGCGCAGCAGTTCCATGCCGTCCATGCGCGGCATCTTGATGTCGAAGATCGCCAGCTGCGGCGGTCGCGCCAGCAGGCCGTCGAGCGCCGAGGCACCGTCCGTATAGGTCTCGACCTTATATCCTTCAGCCTCCAGTGCGATCGACACCGAGGTAAGGATGTTGCGGTCGTCATCAACGAGCGCGATTGTCGCCATGGTGTTGGTCTCCGTCATCAGTGCGCATTCTCCCGGATTTGCTCTCCCCAGGCGGTCTCAGTGACCGGATGCGCTTATGGAGGATAAAGGTGGAACAAATTGTGGCAAAGATAAAGGGGAGGATTGTCGCAAAATACGCCGGCAATCTCAGGTGGCGCTTCCAAACGTTTAAACGCGACCCATTCAAACGATTTAAAATTGAGATGATAAATTTAAATCGATTAATTATTTGATATCACTGCATTTTCTCCAATTTTCGATCTTGTGTTTTAAAATTTCTGCCCGTATTTTCACGCTCAGTTTTAACGGCAACGAGCCTGAGCGAAGGGAACTAGCCATGGAAATGTTCGGAGTTCATAACCCGGCAATAGAGCTGGCAACGGTTGGATTGGGCGGCGCAGCCAGCGTTCGCTACAACTTTTCCGCCGCCGCGCTCTATGAAGAAGCGATCCGCCGGGGCGAAGCCGAACTGACCGCTCAGGGTGCGCTGCGGGCTCTCACCGGCCAGCACACGGGCCGTTCGCCACGCGACAAGTTCGTCGTTCGCGATATCAATACCGATGGCGAAATCTGGTGGGACAACAACAAGCCGATCTCGCCGGAGCATTTCGCCGTGCTGCGCGACGATATGCTGGCGCATGCCGCAGGCAAGGAGCTTTTCGTCCAGGATCTCGTCGGCGGCGCGGAGGAAGGTCATGCCCTGCCGGCCCGCGTCGTGACCGAATTCGCCTGGCATTCGCTGTTCATCCGCAATCTGCTGATCCGCCCCGACGCCGCAGCGCTGTCGAGCTTCATCCCGAAGCTGACGATCATCGATTTGCCGAGCTTCAAGGCCGATCCAGCTCGCCACGGCTGCCGTTCGGAAACGGTGATCGCCTGCGATCTCACCAACGGTCTCGTCCTCATCGGCGGCACTTCCTATGCCGGCGAAATGAAGAAATCGGTCTTCACCGTGCTCAACTACCTGCTGCCGGCCAAGGGCGTGATGCCGATGCACTGCTCGGCCAATGTCGGCCCGGAGGGTGACGCGGCGGTCTTCTTCGGCCTTTCCGGCACGGGCAAGACGACGCTTTCGGCCGATCCGGCCCGGACGCTGATCGGTGACGACGAACATGGCTGGAGCGAAAACGGCATCTTCAACTTCGAAGGCGGCTGCTACGCCAAGACCATCCGCCTTTCGGCCGAAGCCGAGCCGGAAATTTATGCGACGACACAGCGTTTCGGCACCGTGTTGGAAAACATCGTGCTGAACGAAAGCCGCGAGCCGGATTTCAACGACGCGTCGCTGACCGAGAACACCCGTTGCGCCTATCCGATGGATTTCATCCCGAACGCTTCGGAAACGGGCCGTGCCGGGCATCCGAAGACGATCATCATGTTGACCGCCGATGCCTTCGGCGTCATGCCGCCGATCGCCCGGTTGACGCCTGACCAGGCGATGTATCACTTCCTCTCCGGCTACACCGCCAAGGTGGCCGGCACAGAAAAGGGTGTCGTCGAGCCGGAAGCGACCTTTTCCACCTGCTTCGGCGCGCCCTTCATGCCGCGGCATCCGGCCGAATACGGCAATCTGCTCAAGGAGCTGATTGGTCGTCATGGCGTCCAATGCTGGCTTGTCAATACCGGCTGGACCGGCGGCGCCTACGGCACCGGCAAGCGCATGCCGATCAAGGCGACGCGCGCGCTTCTCGCTGCCGCCCTGACCGGCGAACTTGGACAGGCCGAATTCCGTGCCGACACCAACTTCGGCTTCGCCGTGCCGGTCTCCGTCGACGGCGTCGACGGCAGCATTCTCGATCCGCGCTCGACCTGGACCGATAAGGCAGCCTATGACGCGCAGGCCGAAAAGCTGGTCTCGATGTTCATCGCGAACTTCGCCAAGTTCGAAAATCATGTCGACGGCGGCGTCCGCGATGCCGCCCCCGGCGTCAAGGTCGCTGCCGAATAAGACGAAATTTCTGACTCACGTGAAACCCGGCATCGCAGGATTGCCGGGTTTTTCTTGATGACGGCCGATATTTTCAATTTGCCGCTGATGTGAGATAGAACGCCGCATGGCCAGCGACGCGCTCTATATCGATGACAGGATCACCATCGCGGGATGGGAGCTGACGGAACAGTTCGTTCTGGCGGGCGGCCCCGGCGGGCAGAATGTCAACAAGGTCTCAACCGCCGTCCAACTGTTCTTCAACATCGCGAATTCGCCGTCCCTCAATGATCGTGTCAAAACCAATGCGATCAAGCTCGCCGGCCGGCGTTTGTCGAAGGACGGCGTGTTGATGATCGAGGCGAGTCGGTTTCGCAGCCAGGACCGCAACCGCGAGGATGCGCGCGAGCGGCTGAAGGAACTGATCCTGGAGGCCGCCAAGCCACCGCCGCCGCCGCGCAAGAAGACCAAGCCGACCAAGGGTTCGGTCGAACGCCGCCTGAAGGAAAAATCCGGTCGCTCCGAAGTCAAGAAAATGCGCGGCCGACCCGGCGGCGGCAGTGGTGAATGACATGGCCGAGCTCTTGACCGGCATTCGCCATCTCCCCGGTTATCTCGACCGCGCGCGTCAGGAGGCATTGGTCGAGATTATCCGCACTGTCGTCGCCGAAGCGCCGCTTTATGTGCCCGCCATGCCCGGCACCGGCAAGCCGATGTCCGTGCGCATGACCAATTGCGGGCCGCTCGGCTGGGTGACGGACAAAGAACGCGGCTATCGCTACCAGTCGACGCATCCGGCAACCGGCAGGCCCTGGCCTGATATGCCACAGCAATTGCTCGATATCTGGAATGACGTTTCGGGTTACGACAAGCCGCCGGAGGCCTGCCTCGTCAATTTCTACTCCGACGAAGCGCGCATGGGCCTGCATCAGGACAAGGACGAACCGGATCTCAAGGCCCCGGTGATCTCGATCTCGCTCGGCAATAGCTGCCTCTTTCGCATCGGCGGCCTCAGCCGCAATGATCGCACGCTATCTTTCAAGCTTTCGAGCGGTGATCTGGTCGTACTGGGCGGCCAGGGGAGGTTGTGTTTCCATGGCGTCGACCGCATCCACCCGGCGACTTCGACGCTCTTGAAGAATGGCGGCCGCATCAATCTGACGCTCCGCCGCGTCAATTGCTAAAACACAATCGCTGCTACAGTTTTCGCAGCGCGACCTGTTCGATCAGGTGATCCTTGCCCTTTTTCAGGATGAGATCGGCGCGTGGACGCGTCGGCAGAATGTTCTGCCGCAGGTTCTTCAGGTTGATGTTGGCCCAAAGATCCTCGGCGATTTCGAGCGCTTCCGCATCCGATATCGAGGCATAGCGATGGAAATAGGAATTCGGATCGCGGAAGGCGGTCTCGCGCAGCCGCATGAAGCGCGTGACATACCAGTTGTGGATCTCGTCTTCGGCGGCATCGATATAGATCGAAAAGTCGAAGAAGTCGGAGACCATCGGCACGATCTTGCCGCCGGCCGGCAGGTCGCGCGATTGCAGCACGTTGATGCCCTCGAAGATCAGGATGTCGGGCCGGTCGACGATCTTGTATTCGTCCGGCAGCACGTCGTAGACGAGGTGCGAATAGCTGGGCGCCTTCACATCCGGCCGCCCGGCCTTGATCGCCGAGAGAAAGCGCAGGATTGCACCCGTGTCGTAGCTTTCCGGAAAACCCTTGCGCTGCATCAGCTTTTCCCGCTGCAGCACGGCGTTCGGATGCAGGAAGCCGTCGGTGGTGACGAGATCGACCTTCGGACTGGAAGGCCAGCGCCCCAGCAACTCCTTGAGGATACGGGCGGTGGTCGATTTTCCCACAGCGACCGAGCCGGCGATGCCGATGACAAAGGGCGTCTTCGTCACATCAGACAGGCTGAGGAAGCGGTTGCGCTGTTCGAACAGCATCTGCGAGGATTCGACATGTGCCGAGAGCAGCCGAGACAGCGACAGATAGATGCGCCGGACCTCATCGAGATCAATCGGGTCGCCCATCGAACGCAGCCGTTTGACCTCGTCGCTCGTCAGCGTCAACGGCGTGTCGGCGCGGAATTTCGCCCATTGTTCGGAAGAGAAGAAGTGGTAGGGCGAATAGGATTCCGACTGGAAATGATCCAACGTTTCCGGCACCCCGATAATCTCAGTCGCGATACTCATGAAGTCTGCCGGCTGGCCTTTTCCTTGAGGCCGGACTGCGCGGTTCTGCGCTCGAGTTCGGCCATGACATTCTCTAGCGGTATTTCAGCAATCTTCAATACGACCAATAGGTGATAGAGCACATCGGCGGCCTCGTAGGTCAGATTGTCGCGGTCGCCGGTTACCGCCGCCATCACGGCTTCGATCGCCTCTTCGCCGAGTTTCTTTGCCGCTTTCGGCTGACCGGCGGCCACAAGCTTGGCTGTCCAGGATTGCTCCGGCGAGGCTTTCGATCGCTCTTCGACGATGCTTTCGAGATCGGAAAGGGAAAATCCGCTCATATGTCCGCTTTCAAGGTTCAGTCGAGACGCATGTCGATGCCGCACTTCGACATATAGTGCTTCGCCTCGCTGACGGAATAGGTGCCGAAGTGGAAGATCGACGCGGCGAGGACGGCATTGGCATGGCCCTCCTTCACCCCGGCAACGAGATCGTCGAGATCGCCGACGCCGCCGGAGGCGATCACCGGCACACGCACCGCATCGGCGATCGCTCGCGTCAGTTCCAGATCGTAACCGACCTTGGTGCCGTCACGGTCCATCGAGGTGACCAAGAGCTCGCCGGCGCCGCGCGCCACCATCTTTTGGGCGAATTCGATGGCATCGATGCCGGTCGCGTTACGGCCGCCATGGGTATAGATTTCCCAGGCGCTGAGATTGTCGCCGCCGACCGCCTGGGTGCGCCTGCGCTTTGCATCGATCGACACGACGATGCACTGGTCGCCGAACTTGTCGGCCGCCTCGGCAACGAAGTCGGGATTGCTGACGGCTGCCGAATTGATCGAGACCTTGTCGGCGCCGCACAGCAGCAGTCTGCGGATATCGGCGATGGTACGCACCCCGCCGCCGACCGTCAGCGGCATGAAGCATTGGTCGGCCGTGCGCGACACGACATCGAAGATCGTCTCGCGATTGTCCGAGGAAGCGGTGATGTCGAGGAAGCAGAGTTCGTCGGCGCCTGCCGCATCATAGGCCTTCGCGGCTTCGACGGGATCGCCGGCATCGACGAGATTGAGGAAGTTGACGCCCTTAACGACACGGCCGTCCTTGACGTCGAGGCAGGGAATGACACGGGCCTTGAGGGTCATTTACGCGGTCTCCTTGGTCCGGGCCGCCTTGATCAGCGCCAGCGCTTCCTCGGGATCGATACGGCCGTCGTAAAGCGCACGGCCTGAAATCGCCCCTTCCAATTTCCTCGCATCGGGCTGCAGCATGCGTCTAACATCGTCGAGAGAGGCAAGACCACCCGAGGCGATGACGGGAATGGAGACGGCGTGGGCAAGTTCCAACGTCGAGGTCCAATTGATCCCGGCAAGAATGCCGTCACGGTCGATATCGGTGTAGATGATCGCGGCGACGCCGGCGCCCTCGAATTTCCTGGCGAGTTCGATGATCCCGAGTTCGGAGGCTTCCGCCCAACCCTCGACGGCCACCTTGCCGCCCTTGGCATCGATACCGACGGCGACATGACCGGGAAATTTCCGGCAGGCCTCGATGACCAGCGCCGGATTTCTGACCGCGACGGTGCCGAGAATGACGCGCCGCAGCCCGCGCGACAGCCAGGCCTCGATATGATCGAGCGTGCGAATGCCGCCGCCGAGCTGCACTGGATTGTCAGTTGCCTTCAAGATCGCTTCGACGGCATCGCCATTGGCCGAATGTCCCGCGAAGGCGCCGTCGAGATCGACCACATGCAGCCATTCGAAACCCTGGTCTTCGAAGGATCTCGCCTGGGCGGCCGGATCGGTGTTGTAGACCGTCGCCTGCTGCATGTCGCCGAGCTTCAGGCGGACGCATTGGCCGCCTTTAAGATCGATCGCGGGAAAAAGGATCATGTCGTCTTACGTCCGTAGAGTGGTCGGTACCATCAGCGCATTCCACGCATCTACGATATCCGAGCGGAAAAAGACAGCGGCAATGGCAGCCGCGCCGAAAAGCAGAAGCAGGAGCAGGGTGACGGCAAAGCCGGCACGAACCTGACGCCAGAAGCCCAGGCGCCTCTTCATTGCTTTCTCGATGTTTCGCACCTGGCGCAACGCATCGCTGTTGACGGCGGACAGCCGGATCTGCGGCTCCATCGCCTCGACATAGGTTTCGGCATAACTCGAAAGGATCTGCGAGGCGCGGTCGCGCAACGTATTGCGCAGGTCGGTCGAGAGATAATTGCTGTTGACGGCGGCAAGTTCGGCATCATCGGGTGAACGGCCGGCATTTCGCTTGCGGTGGCTGAGAACGAAATCGCGCTTTTGCCGCTCGTAGAGTGCATAGGCGAGCAGGCCGATCAGATCGTCCTCACCTTCGATATAAAATTCCAGCACGGCCTCGGCGATGTCGCCGGCGCTGACCCCGTTTTGCCGCCGGCTCGAACCGTCGTTTGCGGGGAAAGAATCATGGATCATCGGTCCAGCCTTTCTTTCAGCGTCTTGGCTGCGTTGGAAAGCGCTTTCCGATGAATGGCTTCGTCGACACGGCGGATGATCGTGCCACCGGGAAGCTTGATATCGGAAAAGGGAGGCAAGCCTTCCCTGGCGGGCCGCAATGTGTAGAACACCTTGCCTGATTTCCGTGACGCCGGCATCGAGCGCACTCCTGTTCCGTCATTTCCTTACTCGAACAGGATGATTTTAGGCCGGTTCGGCCTTAAATTTGAATCCTGTTCTACATTATATAGTCAGAGCATGATGTCGTCCGAAAACCGCGCACACTTTTCGGCATCATGCTCTAGGAAAATAAGGCGGCTGTATTAAAAGCCAGCCCTTGAAGCAATTCCTGCAAAACTGCGCAGCGGTTTTGCGTCCTGAATTGCCTGAGCAGGCTCTACGGGTTCCAGCGCAGGAAATTGGCGATTAGCGCCAGGCCGAGCTTCTGGCTCTTTTCCGGGTGAAACTGTGCTCCGACCATGTTGGCGCGTCCGACGAAAGCTGTCATCGGACCGCCATAATCGGCCGTCGCAATAACATCCTCGGCGTTTTCAGCGGCAAGATGGTAGGAATGCACGAAATAGGCGTGCAGCCCTTCCGACCCCGTCGGAATACCATCGAAAAGCGGATGTTCGCGCTTGAGGTCGAGCGTGTTCCAGCCGATCTGCGGGATCTTCAGCGCCGGATCATCAGGCGTCATCTCGACGACGTCACCGGGGATCCAGTTAAAGCCGTGCGTCACGGTCTTCTCGAGGCCGCGCGAGGACATGAGCTGCATGCCGACGCAAATGCCGAGGAACGGCCGTGCCTTCTTCTCGACAGCCTCGATCAGCACCTCGGCCATCCCAGGCACGGCATCGAGGCCGCGCCGGCAATCGGCATAGGCACCGACACCGGGAAGCACGATACGATCGGCCGCGGCAACATCCTCCGCCCTGTCGGTGAGATCGATATTGGCATCGATGCCAGCTTCGCGGGCGGCACGCTCGAAAGCCTTGGTCGCCGAGCGCAGGTTACCGGAGCCATAGTCGATAATCGCGACGCGCATCGTCAGCGTCCCCCATCAAAACCAAAGAGACCAAGCGACGTTGCATGGCCGTGCGGACTGTTCGGACGGCCCCTGTTCTGCCAGTCCGGTGCCGCTGCGTCGTCGCTACCCGCGATGACAGCCCTGTCCGAGAAATAGATCTGCTCAGCAATGCCGATCGTATCGGCTGCAATGAGTTCGTCTTCATTCCAACCCTTGGCGGCAAGGTTGCGGACTCGGAAATTCTGGCCCTCGAGACCGACCAGAATATTCACGCCCAACAGGATTGCCGCTCCCGCCGCCCCGAGGCCCGGTTCGTCCATCAGCGCGCCACCGATCCCCTGCAGCAGAAAGGCGACGGCCGCATGCAGCCAAAGCCGATGCGCCAGCAGCCAAGCCCATGGAAACAGGAAGCCGAACAGCGTGAAGCCGTCGCGGATGGTTCGGGTCTCATCGGCCGTGGCGCTCGTGCTGCCGGGCGGTGTCAGGAAGATATAGCTGGATGTCATTGTCGCCGCTCCCTTGAAGGGCTCAGACGAGCGTGCCCTTGGTCGAGGGAACACGGCCTGCCTGTCTCGGATCGATCTCTGTTGCCGTGCGCAACGCGCGGGCAACGGCCTTGAAGCATGTCTCGGCAATATGGTGATTGTTGGCGCCATAATGGTTGAGAATATGCAAGGTGATGCCGGCATTCTGGGCGAGCGCATGGAAGAATTCGCGAACGAGCTCGGTGTCGAAAGTGCCGATCTTCGGAGCGCTGAAGCCGACATTCCAGACGAGGAACGGACGGCCGGAAAGATCGACAGCAGCCTTGGTCATCGTCTCGTCCATGGCGAGATCGATCGACGCGTAGCGGGTGATGCCGCGCCGGTCGCCGAGCGCCTTGGAGATCGCCTGGCCGATGGCGATGCCCGTATCTTCGACCGTATGGTGGTCGTCGATCTGCAGGTCGCCCTTGGCATCGATCTCCATATCGATGAGGGAATGTCGCGAAAGCTGGTCGAGCATATGGTCGAAGAAGCCGACACCCGTTGAAATCGTCGATTTGCCGGTGCCGTCGAGGTTGACGGAAACGGAAATCGAGGTTTCGTTGGTCTTGCGGGAAACGCTGCCCGTGCGGCTTGCTGCGGTCTCGGCCATATGGCCCTCCATCGGGAATAAGGCCGTTCCTTATCAGGCGCATCGGGAAATATCCAGAAGCCGGGCAAGAGAAAAGCCGGCCCATTTGCAATCGGCGCCAGTCCACTTACATAGGGCTCAACAGGGTCGGCATGCGGCCCGGCAGACAGGTGTTTTATGACAACAATCATTACAGTTCGAAAAGGCGGCAAGGTGGTGATGGCGGGCGACGGCCAGGTGAGCCTCGGCCAGACCGTCATGAAGGGCAATGCCCGCAAGGTGCGCCGTATCGGCAAGGGCGAAGTCGTCGCCGGTTTCGCCGGCGCCACTGCCGATGCCTTTACCCTGCTCGAAAGGCTTGAAAAGAAGCTGGAGCAATATCCCGGTCAATTGATGCGTGCCGCCGTCGAGCTCGCCAAGGACTGGCGCACCGACAAATACCTGCGCAATCTCGAAGCCATGATGCTCGTCGCCGATAAGTCGATCACGCTGGCGATCACCGGCAATGGCGACGTTCTGGAGCCGGAGCATGGCACGACGGCGATCGGTTCCGGCGGCAATTTTGCCCTCGCGGCCGCCCTCGCACTCATGGATACCGACAAATCGGCCGAAGAGATTGCCCGCCGTGGTCTCGATATCGCCGCCGACATTTGCGTCTACACGAACCACAATGTCGTGGTGGAATCGCTGGATGCCGAAGGCTGAACCTTATGCCTTCCGGCCGCTTGCCGCGACTGATCTGCCGCTCCTCGCCAAATGGCTGGAAAGCCGGCATGTCAGGCGCTGGTGGGGCGATCCGGCCAGGGCGCTGGCTTCGATGGAAAAGCATATCGATGCGGCTTCCGTCTCGTGCTTCATCGTCACGCTGAATGGAAAGGACTTCGCTTTTATCCAGGCCGCCGATCTCGACGACGAGGACGATGAAGCGCTCGCCGGTCAGCCGAAGGGCACCTACGGCATCGACCAGTTCATCGGCATCGAGGAATTCGCGGGCAAGGGTCACGGACCGGCCTTTATGATAGTGTTCTGCGATATGCTCTTTGCAAAGGGCGCGCAGCGCATTCTCGTCGATCCGCATCCCGACAATGCATTCGCAATCAGAGCCTATACCAAGGCGGGCTTTCAAGGACTTGGCGAAACAACGACGAATTACGGCCGGGCGCTGTTGATGGCCCTGGACCGCCAGGAGAATGATACGCAATGACCACTTTTTCCCCCCGCGAGATCGTTTCCGAGCTCGATCGCTACATCATCGGCCAGCATGACGCCAAGCGCGCCGTTGCGATTGCGCTGCGCAATCGCTGGCGCCGCCAGCAGCTGGACCCCAGCCTGCGCGACGAAGTCATGCCGAAGAACATCCTGATGATCGGCCCGACCGGTGTCGGCAAGACCGAGATCTCTCGCCGCTTGGCAAAACTCGCCGGCGCACCCTTCATCAAGGTGGAAGCCACCAAATTCACAGAAGTCGGCTACGTCGGCCGCGATGTCGAGCAGATCATCCGCGATCTGGTCGAGGTCGGCATCGGCCTGGTTCGCGAGAAGAAGCGGGCCGAAGTGCAGGCCAAGGCGCATGTGAGCGCCGAGGAGCGTGTTCTCGATGCGCTGGTCGGCACGACCGCGTCGCCCGCCACGCGTGAAAACTTCCGCAAGAAGCTCCGGGACGGCGAACTTGACGACAAGGAAATCGATATCGAGGTAGCCGATGCCGGTTCCGGCATGGGCGGCTTCGAAATTCCCGGCATGCCTGGCGCCAATATCGGCGTGCTGAACCTCTCGGAAATGTTCGGCAAGGCGATGGGCGGCCGCACCAAGAAGGTCCGCACCACCGTCAAGGCCTCGTATAGTGACCTGATCCGCGACGAATCCGACAAGCTGATCGACAACGAAGTGATTCAGCGCGAGGCCGTTCGCTCCACCGAGAACGACGGTATCGTCTTCCTCGACGAAATCGACAAGATCGCCGCCCGCGACGGTGGCATGGGCGCCGGCGTTTCGCGCGAAGGCGTCCAGCGCGACCTGTTGCCGCTCGTCGAAGGCACGACGGTTTCGACCAAGTACGGTCCTGTCAAGACGGACCATATCCTGTTCATCGCTTCCGGCGCCTTTCATGTCTCCAAGCCCTCGGATCTTCTGCCGGAACTGCAGGGCCGCCTGCCGATCCGCGTCGAATTGCGTCCGCTGAACAAGGATGATTTCCGCCGGATCCTGACCGAGACGGAAGCAAGCCTCATCCGCCAGTACCGCGCACTGATGGAAACCGAGAGCCTGAGCCTCGAATTCACCGACGACGCAATCGACGCGCTTGCCGATGTCGCCGTGCATCTGAACTCCTCGGTCGAAAATATCGGCGCACGCCGTCTGCAGACGGTGATGGAGCGGGTGCTGGACGATATTTCCTACAACGCGCCGGATCGGGGCGGGACGGCCGTGACGATCGACGCCGCCTATGTGCGCGAACATGTCGGCGATCTCGCACAGAATACCGATCTCTCGCGCTTCATTCTGTGATATCGGCGCACCGCTTCATGCCTTTCCCGGCATGAATGACGGATTGTGACGAACGCGACTCTCGACAGCGCGCCTTTTACTTTCTAGTGAAGGCCCGTTTGTTTTCCGCTCCGGCTTTATTCGGCCAAGATTCTGGTCCAGGCAGCCGCATCGCAAACAAGACGATGAACGGACGGGATAACGGATCGTGCGACGCCTTTTGACAAGCCTTATGATTGCCGTTGCCCTGGTGAATTCGGCGCCTGCCTTCGCAATGCAAACGGTGCCGGCTGGAAATCGTCACGCCGAGCAGCCCGATATTCCGGGCGCTTCCATCAGGCGCACCAAGGGTACCAAGAGCAGCTTCGATCTGAAATACGAAAAAGTTCATGAGCTTCTGGCGACCGACCGCGAGCTGATGGGCAAGATCCGCAAGGTCTCCAGCGCTTACGGCATCAATCCCATCCATGTCGTCGGCGCGATCGTCGGCGAACACACCTATAATGTCGACGCCTACGACCGGTTGCAGGCCTACTATGTCAAAGCCGCCTCCTATGCCGGAGAAAGCTTCCGCTTCGCCTATGACGGCGAAAGCGTCGACGAATTCGTGGCGCGGCCGCAATTTTCCGAATGCAAGGGCAAGAGCGATTCCTACACGCTTTGGTCCTGCCGCGAAGATGTCTGGGAAAGCGATTTCCGCGGCAAGACGGTTGATGGCACAAGCTTCCCCAACAACCGTTTCAGCGCGGTCTTCTTCCAGCCCTTCTATGCCGGTCAGACCTTCGGCCTCGGCCAGGTCAATCCGCTGACGGCGCTGATGCTCTCCGATCTCGTGACCCGCGTGTCCGGTTATCCAAAGCTGAACGAAAAGAATGCCGGCGCCGTCTACAGGGCCATCATGGATCCCGATATCTCGCTCGCCTTCGTCGCGGCCTCGATCCGCAGATCGATCGACGATTACAAGGAGATCGCCGGCATGGATATCTCGGGCAATCCCGGCCTGACGGCGACGCTTTATAATGTCGGCAATTCGCGCCAGCGCGCCGCAGCCCTTGCTGCGAAGAACCGCGGCGGCGGCGCGACCGTCTGGCCCGAGGAGAATTATTACGGCTGGCTGATCAACGACAAGCTGGACGAACTCAAGGGCCTGCTCTAGCTTCAAGCTTGCCGGGAAGCTTAGATCTTCCCTGAAAGGCTTTGACGATGGACATGCGTCCGGACCCCTTCGTTCCGCCAGCACCGCTGCCGCGTACTGTGCCGCCGAGCCGGCTGGAAATCATCCGCATCATCCTGCGCAATCCGCTCGAACTCTGGGGCGAACCGTCCTACACGCTGCCCTGGATCAAGACGAGTTTCTTCGGCCAACACACGCTGATCGTCAACGATCCTGGGCTGATCAAGCACGTGCTGGTCGACAACGCCAGCAACTACCGCATGTCCGACATTCGTCAGTTGGTGCTGCGGCCGATCCTGCGTGATGGTCTGCTGACGGCGGAGGGCCAGGTCTGGAAACGGTCGCGAAAAGCGATCGCCCCCGTCTTCACGCCGCGCCACGCGAAAGGTTTTGCCGGCCAGATGCTGCGGCAGTCGGAGGACTATGCTCGCAAATACCAAGACGTCCATGCGGCTGGCCAAGTTTTCGATATCGCCACCGACATGACCGATCTGACCTTTGCGATTCTTGCCGAAACACTCTTCTCCGGCGAAATCGTCTCCTCGAGCGGCCATTTCGCCGAAGACGTCAATCAACTTCTCCACCGCATGGGCCGCATCGACCCGATGGACCTGCTGCGCGCCCCTTCCTGGGTTCCACGCGTGACACGCATCGGCGGTCAGAAGGTGCTGGAGAAATTCAGAGCGATCGTCCGCGATACCATGGATATGCGGCTTGCGAAGATGAGGGCCGATCGAGCCGCACCGGAAGATTTTCTGACGCTGCTTTTGGAGCAGGCCGGTCCCGACGGCCTGACCAAGGAGGAGATTGAGGACAATATTCTGACCTTCATCGGCGCCGGGCATGAAACGACCGCGCGTGCGCTTGCCTGGACGCTCTATTGTGTCGCCAACAGTCCGCATATCCGCGAAGCGATGGAGACGGAGATTGACGCTGTTCAGGGAACCGGCGCCGAGCCTGTGGAATGGCTGGATCTGCTGCCGGTCACGCGGGCGGCGTTTGAGGAAGCGCTGAGACTCTACCCGCCCGCGCCCTCGATCAATCGCGCCGCGATCGCCGATGATGTCTGGACGAATGCCAAGGGCGAGAAGGTCGAGATACCGGCCGATATCACCGTGCTCATCATGCCCTGGACACTGCATCGCCATGAACTCTATTGGGAAAAACCGCGCGCCTATATGCCGGAACGCTTCCTGCCCGAAAATCGCGGCAGCATCGGCCGCTTCCAGTTTCTGCCGTTCGGTGCTGGCCCGCGTGTCTGCATCGGCGCAACCTTCGCGCTGCAGGAGGCGGTGATTGCGCTTGCAGTCATGATGCATCGCTTCCGCTTCGATCAGACGGAATCGACCAATCCCTGGCCGGTGCAGAAACTGACGACGCAGCCGCAGAACGGGCTGCCGATGCGCGTGACGCCGCGCATAATTTCCACGAGGGCATAAATCTTTCGAATTATTGCAGAATTGACTGTGAATGAAAGCCGGGCAAAGTGGCAGCATTCAAAGTCGTTGCCAGGGAGAATGCCGCATGAGTCGCGTTGATAAGAACGGTCTTGCCATCGAAACCGTCCTTCATGATTTCCTCGTCGAGGAGGTGCTGCCGGGTCTGGCGGTCGATGCGGACAGGTTCTTTGCCGATTTTTCGGCTGTAGTCCACGATCTCGCCCCTAAGAATCGTGCGTTGCTGGCAATACGCGACGAGCTGCAGGTAAAGATCGACGACTGGTATCGTCGGCATGGCGCCCCGGTGGATATGGATGACTACCAGTCCTTTCTCCGCGAAATCGGTTATCTCCTGCCTGAGGGATCCGACTTCCAGGTTTCGACCGACAATGTCGACCCGGAGATCGCCTCAATCGCCGGCCCGCAGCTCGTCGTTCCCGTCATGAACGCCCGTTACGCCTTGAACGCCGCCAATGCTCGCTGGGGCTCGCTCTATGATGCGCTCTACGGTACGGACGCGATTCCCGAGAGCGACGGCGCCGAGAAAGGTAAGGGCTACAATCCGAAGCGCGGCGAGAAGGTCATCGCCTGGGTCCGCGATTTCCTCGATACCTCGGCGCCGCTGCAGGACTGCCGCTGGAAGGACGTCGGAAGCTTTGCCGTCAAGGATGGAGCGCTGGTCGTCAGATCGATCGACGGCGAGCAGGCCATGCTGACGGACGGCAGCCATTTTGCCGGCTACCGCGGAGATCCGACCGCGCCAACGCATATTCTCCTGAAGAACAACGGCATTCACATCGAAATCGTCATCGATGCAGCGACGAGGATCGGGAAAGCCGATCCAGCTCATATTTCCGATGTCTGGCTGGAATCGGCAATCACGACAATCATGGACTGCGAGGATTCGATTGCCGCTGTCGATGCCGAAGACAAGGTCGTCGTCTATCGCAACTGGCTCGGCCTGATGAAAGGCGATCTGCAGGAAAAAGTGGCAAAGGGCGGAGCGAGCTTCATCCGCACGCTCAATCCGGATCTGCAATATGTTGGGCCGGACGGCACCTCTTTCGAGGTGCGTCGCCGCTCGCTGATGCTGGTGCGCAATGTCGGCCACCTCATGACCAATCCGGCGGTCCTCGACCGCGACGGCAACGACGTGCCTGAAGGCATCATGGATGCTGTGATCACCGGCTTGATCGCGCTTTACGATATCGGCCCATCCGGGCGGCGGAAGAATTCCCGCACCGGCTCCATGTATGTGGTCAAGCCGAAGATGCACGGCCCCGAGGAAGTCGCCTTCGCCGTCGAAATATTCTCGCGGGTTGAAGATGCGCTCGGCCTGCCGCGCAATGCCATCAAGATGGGCATCATGGATGAGGAGCGCCGCACGACTGTCAACCTCAAGGAATGTATCCGCGCTGCCCGCGAGCGCGTCGTCTTCATCAATACCGGCTTCCTTGATCGCACCGGCGACGAGATCCACACCTCGATGGAAGCCGGCCCGATGATTCGCAAGGGCGACATGCGCCAGGCGGCGTGGATTTCCGCCTATGAGAACTGGAATGTCGACATCGGCCTCGAATGCGGCCTTTCGGGCCACGCCCAGATCGGCAAAGGCATGTGGGCGATGCCGGATCTGATGGCGGCGATGCTCGAACAGAAGATCGCCCATCCGAAAGCCGGCGCCAACACCGCCTGGGTGCCGTCGCCGACGGCGGCAACCCTGCACGCCACCCATTACCACCGGGTCAATGTCGCCCGTGTCCAACAGGGTCTGAAGGACCGCGCCCGCGCCAAGCTGTCCGACATTCTCTCCGTACCGGTCGCGGTGCGGCCGAACTGGACACCGGAGGAAATCCAGCGCGAACTCGACAACAATGCCCAAGGCATCCTTGGTTATGTTGTGCGCTGGGTCGATCAGGGCGTCGGTTGCTCGAAGGTGCCCGACATCAACAATGTCGGGCTGATGGAAGATCGCGCGACGCTGCGCATTTCGGCCCAGCATATGGCGAACTGGCTGCACCACAAGGTTGTCAGCGAAGCTCAGATTGTCGAGACGATGAAGCGCATGGCTGCCGTCGTCGATCGGCAGAATGCGTCGGATCCCGCCTATCAGCCGATGGCCGGCAATTTCGATGATTCGATCGCCTTCCAGGCCGCCCTCGATCTCGTCTTGAAGGGTAGGGAACAGCCGAACGGTTATACCGAGCCGGTACTTCACCGCCGTCGCCTCGAACTCAAGGCGAAGCAGGCGGCGTGACGGCTTGACGGAGAATGCGAAAAGGCCGCCGGAACGACAGTCCTGGCGGCCTTTTTTATACCGAATTCGATAATTAGCTTACTGAATGACGACGACCTTGGACGTGCCCTTGCCGGGACGGACGCGGCTGTAGAGATCGATGACATCCTGGTTCATCAGGCGAATGCAGCCCGAGGAAGCGGCGGTGCCGATCGAGGCCCACTCCGGCGTGCCGTGCAGGCGGAAGAGCGTGTCCTTGCCGTCCTCGTTGAAGAGATACATGGCGCGTGCGCCGAGAGGATTGGTGAGGCCCGGGCCCATGCCGTCTTCGACGTACTTGGCGAGATCGGGCCGGCGGACGGCCATTTCCTTTGGCGGGTGCCAGTTCGGCCATTCCTGCTTCCAGGCGACGTAGGCGGTGCCGGCCCATGCGAAGCCCTGCTTGCCGACGCCGATGCCGTAGCGCATCGCCTTGCCGTTGGCCAGGATGTAATAGAGGAAGCGCTCGCGCGTGTTGACGATGATCGTACCGGGGCGCTCGGTGGTCTGGTAGCTGACGACCTGGCGGCGGAACTGCGGCTTGACCCTGTCGATCGGGATCGCCGGCAGGGAGTACCCGGCATCCTTCGTCACGCCGTAGGCGTCGTTGAAGATCTGTGCTGTCTGTACCGTCGGGCCTGCGCCCTTGTCGTCGGCGGATGCGCTGTCTGATGTCGTGGAGCAACCGGCCAGGGCGAGCGTCGCCAGCAGGCCAAATACAGGGAATGCATTGCAGATGCGCATGGAGGACTCTTGAAGTTTTGGGGCAAGGGAGAATGGTCTTTCGACCATCGTTGATTATGGTTTATTTTCGATTAACTTGCGCTTTGCAAGGCTGCTGCAGCGCGACAAATCCGTCTGCCGCGCAAATTAGAAGCGCATGGTTTTTTTGCAACAACGCGCCAGCCCCTCTGATGGTTATCCATGACGATTTTGAGCGTTTACAATAACAATCCGTTAATCGATGGCCGGCAATCGGACAGGGCCATGATGGTGCGGCGCGGAACGCAGATATTGCTGCATGAAATGCGTCACGCCGTGCTGCCCGAACTGCCGCTGGCCAGCGGCCGCCGCGCCGATCTGATCACGCTTTCGGAAAAGGGCGAGGTCTGGATCATCGAAATCAAGACGTCGATCGAGGATTTCAGGGTGGATCGCAAATGGCCGGAATACAGGCTGCATTGCGACCGCCTGTTCTTTGCGACTCACCAGGATGTGCCGCTGGAGATCTTTCCCGAGGAATGCGGGCTGTTCCTGTCGGATGGTTATGGCGCCCATATGATTCGCGAGGCGCCGGAGCACCGCATGGCGCCCGCCACGCGCAAGTCGGTCACGCTTAATTTCTCGCGCGCCGCCGCACAAAGGCTGCTGATGGCCGAATGGGCGAACGGAAAACCGTTCAACGTGGATGATGTCTGATGCCGCGCTGCCTATTTCGGCGCGCGTTTGGCAAGGATACGCTGCAGCGTCCGCCGGTGCATGTTGAGCCGGCGCGCCGTTTCGGAAACATTGCGCTCGCACATTTCATAGACCCGCTGGATATGCTCCCAGCGCACCCGGTCGGCCGACATCGGATTTTCGGGAAGCTCGGCCTTTTCGCCCGGCCGCTGCGTCAGCGCCGAAAACACGTCGTCGGCATCCGCAGGCTTTGCGAGGTAGTCGACAGCGCCGAGCTTCACGGCCGTTACCGCCGTTGCGATATTGCCATAGCCGGTCAGCACGATGATCCTGGTGTCGTCGCGTCGCTGGCGGATCGCCTCGATGACGTCGAGCCCGTTGCCGTCGCCGAGCCGAAGATCGACCACCGCATATTTCGGCGGCCGGCCTCTCGACTTCGCAACGCCTTCCGCCACTGATTCGGCCGTCTCCACCTGGAAGCCGCGCGTCTCCATCGCCCGGGCCAGGCGGCGCAGGAATGGCCCGTCGTCGTCGACGATCAGCAGGCTGGCGTCGGGACCGATATGATCCTCGTCCGACGCGGCGAAATTGTCATGATTCTGTTCTGTCATCGTCTCGGTCCCGGCGGTTGAGCGCCCGATCTGCGTTAACCGCTATATCCTGTTTATGCCGACAAAGTCATTTTGTCGAATTTGCGTCGATCAGCATGCGCGGCCATTCGATTCGGATGCGCGCGCCCGCACTTTCCGGATCGCGGTTCTCGAAAACCAGCGACGCCCCCGAGCGCTCCAGCAGCGTCTTGGCGATGAAAAGCCCGAGCCCGAGGCCCCCGGCCGTATCCTCCTTCTGCCGCTTGGTCACATAGGGCTCGCCGATGCGCGTCAGAATATCAGGCGCATAACCGTTGCCGTCGTCTTCGATGACGATCAGCACCTTGTCGTGATCGTGCTCGACGGTGACGGTCACTTTCTCCCGCGCGTAATCGACGGCGTTTTCGATCAGGTTGCCGAGCCCGTACATGATGCCGGCATTGCGGTCGATGACCGGCTCACCCTTGCGCGGGCTCTTTTCGATGAGCTCGAGAGCGATACCGAATTCCCGGTGCGGGGCGACGATCTCCTCGATCATCGAGGAAAGCGGCAGCCGGCGCATATGCGCCTCGCCTTCGGAGGAAAGCGTCGTCAGCCGCCGCAGGATGTCGCGGCAGCGTTCGCTCTGGCTGCGCAGCAGCATCACGTCCTCGCGGAAACGATCGTCGTCCTTGAGTTCCCGCTCCATTTCCTTGGCGACGACGCTGATCGTCGCAAGCGGCGTGCCGAGTTCATGGGCGGCCGCAGCCGCCAGCCCATCGAGTTGGGAGAGGTGCTTTTCCCGCTGCAGCACCAGTTCGGTCGCCGCCAGCGCATCGGCAAGCTGGCTCGCTTCCATCGAAACCCGATAGGCATAGAAGGCGGCAAACGCCATCGTCGAGGCGATCGAGCACCAGACACCGAACTGCATAACGTTGTGCACATTGATCTCGACCCCGTCGAACCAGGGCAGCGGGAAGGGCGAAAAGGCAAGCACCGTGATGCAGACCATCGCAAAGCCGATCAGCGCGGTGCTGTAGCGGATCGGCTGCGAGGCAAAGGAAATGATGACGGGCACGCAGACGAGCGCTGCGAAAGGATTGGCAAGGCCGCCGGTAATGAAGAGCAGCGCGCAGAGCTGCAAAAGGTCGAAGCCGAGCAGGGCAAAGGCGGCTGACGGCTCTAGCCGATGCGTCGGTGGATAGCGGATCGTCAGGTAAAAATTCACCCAGGCCAAGGCGGCGATCAGCGAAGAGCTGGCAATCAGCGGCAAGGAAAATTTCAGCCAGAAGGCAACGATGAACACCGTCAGCGCCTGTCCGCCGACGGCAAGCCAGCGCAGCCGCACCAGCGTCTGCAGGCGCAGCCTGCGGCTGTTGTGCCGGTCCTCCAGCGTATAGCCTTCCGTCTTGTCGATCATGCCAGGCTTGTCGATCATGCCGAGGGCTCCTTCAATGGCCCTCATGTACCACGCGGTTTTGCCCGTGTCGTCGGCAAGGCATCCTCCGGTCGCTCCGGCCAGGGATGCCGGGGATAGCGGCCGCGCATATCCGCACGCACATCCCTCCATGAGCCGGCCCAGAAGCCTGGCAGGTCGCGTGTCGTCTGGATCGGCCGGTGCGCCGGCGAGGTGAGCTCGAGCAGCAGCGGCAGGCGGCCACCGGCAATGGCTGGGTGCTGCTTCAGTCCAAACAGCTCCTGCACGCGGATCGTCAGCACCGGCTCCTCGCCCTCATATTGGATCGGATGCCTCTGGCCGGTCGGCGCTTCGAAATGGGTCGGCGCAAGCCGGCTAAGGTCGCGCTGCAATTCGTGCGGCACCAGCGATATCAGCCCGTTCGAAAGCCCGGCTGCGGAAATCTCGGAAAGGCCGCGGGCCTCGGTCTGAAAGGGGCCGAACCACTCGTCCAGCCGGGAAAGCAGGGCGCCGTCGCTGACATCAGGCCAGGGCTCGCCGATCATCCGGTGAAGGAATCCGATCCGCTCGCGCAGCTGCATGGCCTCCTTCGAGAAGGCAAGCTGATCGAGCCCCAGCTCGCGCACCCCCTCCACCAGTGCTTGGGTGACTGCTGGCCCGGAAGGTCGCGGCAGGGGCGTCTCTTCGAAGACGATTGCACCGAGCCGGGTTGCGCGCCGCGCCCTGACCTGCCGGCTCTGCCGGTCGAAGAATATCTGGTCGCCGGTTTTGATCTCGCCGGGAAGTTCGGCTTCGACATCGCCACGTGTCACCTCAGCTGCCGCCAAAACCCGCGCCTGCGCCGCCCGTCCGGTCAGGTCGGCAATCACCAGCATCTGGCTGCCGGCCAGCCTCTCGATCTCCGGCAGCTCCGCTCCGCGTCCGTTCGCCATTACGAATCGGCCGCGCCCGCCGCGCTGAAGTGCGATTCGATCCGGAAATGCGTGCAGCAGCAGCTGGCCCGCAAGTGCCGGCGCCGTTGCGGTAACGCTGTCGAGGCCGCTCGCCAGCCGTCCTGCCAGCCGCCGTGAAGCCTCCGCTCTCTCTCCGCGCTCGGCCTTGAAGCGTCGCAGCCGCTCCTCGATATCGATACTAGTTCCGCCAAGCCCCTGTTCCGTGAGAAGCACGGCGATCATCGCCGCATCCCGGGCGTGTCCCGCTTCTCCCGCCGAGACGACCATGGCGGCAAGCCGCGGCGGCAAAGCGAGGTCGCGCATCACCTTGCCGCGCGCGGTCAGCGCTCCGTCCTTGTCGAGGGCGCCGAGCTGGCTAAGCAGAACCCGCGCTTCCCTCAGCGTCGTTTCCGGCGGCTGATCGACGAAGGCAAGCGATGCCGGATCTTGAACGCCCCAATGTGCGAGGTCGAGCACCAGCCCCGAGAGATCGCTGGAAAGGATCTGCGGTGGTGTGAAGGCCGGCAGAGCCGCCGTCTGTCCCTGGTGCCATAGTCTTACGGCGATACCCGGTTCCGTTCGTCCGGCACGCCCGGCCCGCTGATCGGCGGAAGCCCGCGATACGCGCACCGTCTCCAGCCGTGTGATTCCAGTCGAGGCCTCGAACACCGGCAGACGCTGAAGCCCGCTGTCGATCACGATCCTGACGCCGTCGATGGTAATCGACGTTTCGGCGATCGACGTCGCAAGCACAATTTTTCGCGTCCCTGGGGATGCCGGCCGGATCGCCGCATCCTGCTCCTTCTGGCTGAGATTGCCGTAGAGCGGCGCAATCAGCGTCTCGGCTCCGAATCGTCCCTGCAGACGTTCCACAGTCCGCGTGATTTCTGCCTGGCCGGGCAGGAAAGCGAGGATCGAGCCCGCCTCATTGACATGGGCATCGAGTATCGCCCGCGTGACAACGTCCTCGATGCGTTCGCCGCCCGTCCGGTCCTGGTAACGAATATCGATCGGAAAGCTGCGCCCCAGGCTTTCGATGACAGGTGGGTGGTCGAGCAGGGCGGCCACGCGTTCGACGTCGAGGGTCGCCGACATGACCAGGATACGCAGATCCTCGCGCAGCGCCGACTGGACGTCGAGCGCCAAAGCGAGTCCGAAGTCTGCGTCCAGCGAACGCTCATGGAATTCGTCGAAGATCACCGTCGAGACACTGGTCAGCTCCGGATCGTCGAGGATCATCCGGGCAAAAACTCCTTCGGTCACCACCTCGATCCGTGTCGCTGCCGATATCCTGTTGTCAAGGCGCATGCGGTAGCCGACCGTCCCG